>WIAF01000001.1:600000-919509 GCA_014055465.1 Nitrospira sp. CR1.1 | reverse complement strand
CCCTGAATTATTGGAGACCGTCACGTGAGCTATGCTAGGTTCGCATCGCCGCATAGGCGGCTTAAACCGATCACGCCCAGGCCAAATCCTCAGGTCTCGATCGGTCTACATTTGCGGGGCGGGTCACAGTGTGCCTGACTCACCTTCACGCTGGTACAACTACCGGGGGCAGGTCAGCCAGCCTGGTGCCACAACAAATTGAGTGTGCTGAGCGAGGGTTTCGGCGGGGCTCTTCATCAGCAGGGTGATCCTCATTCTTGCTGGAACTATTCAAGAGTATCACGGGTGTATCACCGAGCACATCGGAAGGGACGAGGGAACATCTCTCCCGATATGCTCCGCCCACTACTTAACTTCTTGGCGGGAGGGTGGGGCAGAACTGACCGAGGTCGGAATGGGATGCAGCCTAATGTGATAATTCGTGTTCGCCACGTACCACCAGTCTCCCGTGATGGCATCAACCAGTAATGGGATCGGGCCTAAAAGAAGTCCAGGAAAGAAATCTTGGACAAGGTGTGAGGTTCTGAATCCACGCTGAATAGCAACTGTTTGCGGTTGGTAGCCTTCTTTTGTAACTTGGACAGCTTGAGGGATGCTATAGCCTCCAGGCACGGTGGCGCTCATCGGAGTGGAGCCAGTTATGCTGCCGAGGGTGACGTTCGCATCGTCCGGTTGTGTGGTCACGCTAATTTGCTGGTCGATGTTCGCCATCGTCGCGCATCCACCCAGCAAAAGGGATGAAAGACCCAGGGGAAGAACAATAAGTGAGAGGATAGATCGCATCATCGCTTCCTTTCTGATATTGCCTTATGCACCACCGATGGCGCCCCGTCACGTGGGGAAAATCGCAAGTCACTGAACTAGCTGACTCCTATCCCAGCAAGACAAGTGTAGCAAATTTCAGAATTTCTGCTGCGATCAACAAGCGAGCGATACCATTCTAAAGCACTTCGGCCCACAAACCACTAACGATTGCCCCACGTTGATCAAAGATGTCTGGTCCTGGCGGCACCGAAGCGTGCGCGTGACACACCTTGATCCAGGATATAGTGGGCGATTACTCGTCTTGATCTTGGGGTAATAGTGCTATTTGGTGATCGTGCTGAAGTCCCTTTTTCGGCATGGCCCAAATCAGCGGCCATCAAAATACAGAGGGTGATCCCTATTCTTAGAGGTGTACTGCCTTGTCAAGCAGCGACTGTCGAGGGCGTCGCGGGCCGGTGCGCCGGATTGGCGGATAGCCGAGATCCCGGCAGATCCGGCGGATGGTTGCGGCCGCGACGCGGATGCGATGCACCCGATCCAGCCAGAACCGGGTCCGCATCGCCCCAAACTGCAGCTCGCGGCGCGCCTGCTCGATCAACCGCACCGCCTCGTCGGAGATGCGTCGGCGGCGCTTCACCGGATGGCGCGGCACCAATCCGGCGGGCCCACTGGCTACCCAGCGCCGGTGCCAGGTTCTCACCGTCTTGCGATCCAAGCCGAAGCGCCGGGCGGCGCCTTTGAACCCATATTCGTCCGCGTAGCGCAACATCGCCAGTCGGCTGTTGATGAGGTGATGATGTCGTGTGGCGATGCTCAATGTTCTCAGTTCCTTCGTCGTGATCAATCGCATGGGATCCCCCTTGGTCATGGTGTGCGACTGTAGACCATGCGGGGGACCAACTCTCAACATGATAGTTCACATGTGTTCTTCTGCGCATTCTGCCCCAAATGAGCCAGTCATTCCGGTCGAACTCAGCCACGCGTTCCATTCCAACTCAGCCACTTGTTCCGGTACGGTGAGCCATCTGTTCCGTGGCTCACAATCTTCCGCGCAACTTATTCGAGAACGGGTCATCCTTCCAGGACCACTCGTGGCATCCAAGGGTGGTTCAACAAGAACTCGTGTTGAGTAGGAGATGAGCGAAAACGGCCTTTGTCCAGGTATTGAGACAGCGCGCACTGTCACACGCCATCTCGCAGGCCTCCTAGCCTACGGCCGCCACCGCGTCACCAACGCAGGAGCCGAGGGCATGAACCGCAAGATCCAGCTCATCATGAGAACCTCTTGCCCTGCCGTGCTCATTTTGCGCTCAACTCCACCTTACTCCAGAATGTCACTTACCAACTTACAAGAGGTGGCTGATTTGATCAGAGTACGCTTTCTTCAATGTGTTTCTTCACTCTCACCGGCAGGGATTTCTCCGCAAGCCGCAGCTCATACGTTTTCTGCAGGTTCATCCAAAATTCAGGGGTCATGTTGAAAAACGTCGCCAGGCGCACGGCGGTATCGTCCGTGATCCCCAGCTGTCCTTTGATAAGCGCCGTGATCCGATTCGCCGGAACCTCAAGGGTCCTGGCAAGCGTATTGGCGTTAATCGGAGGATCCGACGGTTTCAGGAATTCTGCCAGCAAAATTTCTCCAGGATGAACCGGCCGCATGCCATTCTTACTCATGCTGTTTCCCTTCAGTGGTAATCGGTGATTTCGACTTCATAAGATCTGTCCGCCTTCCAAAGAAAACAGATCCGCCACGGATCGTTGATCCTGACACTGTGCTGTCCAACCCGGTCCGCTTTGTAACTTCTCTAATCGATTTACGGCTGGTGCCAGCAGGTCTTTCAGGTCAGAGACGTTATCGAGGATCGTGAGCTTCCGCTCCGCGATCTTCCTGAAGCTGGAGAATTTCCGAACCGCCTCTCTCGCAAAGAGCCTATCAGATGGTTGGTTGCATATTCCGCTTCAGTCAGGCAGATCCTGATGCCCGGCCCGTCGAGTCACCCCACCGTATAAAGTTCAGCTCCCTTGTAAGCTTCTTCAGCTGCGCCATGAGATAGGCGAGCTATCAGGGACCAGGTTCGGGCATTGAAAGAGTTGTCCAACAAAAGGTCAGTTTGGATGACCTTAAGCCACGGACCGCCTATGGAGCGGAGAGTGGAGAACGGCGCTGTAAGGAAGTGATTGAAAAATTGGAGCGGGAAACGGGATTTGAACCCGCGACCCTCGCCTTGGCAAGGCGATGCTCTACCACTGAGCTATTCCCGCATCCGTCTGAAGAAGCGGGATTCTACCGATCAGATGTCAAGACTGTCAAGCCAGCGCTCGCAAATATCCTTCGCCAAGCGATACTCATCGATTCATACACAATCACAGGTGAGTCGAAAAAACCTTCGCCGCACAACTTGCCCTTCTGCTACCGGAACCTTGGCCTTTCGCCTCAGACCTGTCTGCTTCTTCTGTCCACTTGACGGACTTGAGAGGCTTGAGTACAGTGAATGTCATGTCGCATTTCGCCATTCCTATCAATGAGGTAACCGTAGCGTGACCTCCCGCCCGCAGCAGTCGGCCCCGTTTGCAGCGCAAGCCATTTCATTTGACGAGTATCTCGCATCAGGCAAGATTCCCGACGGACTGCTTGTCAGCGAGTATGTGGAGCAGCAGTTCGTTGAACGGCTAGTGCACTACGTACTCAGTGTTCCGGCCGGCAGTTACTCGATGGCCCAACTCAGCCGCCTTCTCGAGCAATTAGATCCTCGCGCCCAGGTATTTTTCTTTAAGCGATTGAAAGAGAACAGCCCGGACAGCCTCAAAGATTTTGCCCCGCTGTATTACGGGTTCATGAACGAATTTCACTCCCTCCTGTTCACGTAGTCGCCGTTCATCAAAAAAATTTCTTGTCGCCCCCCTAATCTCAGGTATAATCACGAGAACCTCTTAATGAGCCAAGGAGCACTATGAATCCCACGTTACAACGCGCTGTTACGAGTTTCTATAATCTGGTGTATGAAGCCCAGACGTTTGCAACAACCATGTCCCGCATCGATACCGCTGAGCAGGAACATTACGCCGGGCGGATCGAAGGTCTCAATTGGGTCCTGGATCGCTGCCAGGAGCTTGAGGATATGGACGCCAATATCACTCCGACGACGCTCCAACGCGTCTTGACGGAAGTGAAGTCAGACTTGGATCATGAGCTCTCCGTGCAGCGTCGTGAAAAAGGCCGGCGCGCAGACGGACGCGAGGAGGCTCTGACCTTCGTCGCGGACTACTTGTCCAGCCTGATCACGGCAACTGAGATCGAGTCCGCAAAAACCTCCGTGTAACCGCCTGTCGATTGTCTCCAGGCTTACCCTTCGTTATGGCCTCCTCCGAGGGCGACTATGGCCCGTGAGTGGATCATCTTCGCCATTTGTCTCGGCTTGGGAGGCCATATTGCCCTCGCCGTCGTTCTGCATGCACCGGACATGTGGCCGTGGAGCAAGGCCTGGCTGTACGGATTACTGTCCGGCCTGGCGCTTTATGTGGTGGTTCAGGTCATCCGCTCACTCTGGTGGGTGTTTCGCGGGAGAAACAACGAAGAGCCCGATGCCGCTGAAGACCAGCATATTCGCTGATTCCTATCCGGACGAACTCACACGCCGCCCGTTGCGCGCGGCACCCCGCTCTCAGTAGAATGCCCTTCATGCGGCCACGTTCGAACAAACCTTCACCGCCAGGCTGGCCCCCGCGTCCAGCAAGCCCGCGGGCCACGCCCTCGTCTCAGGACCAGCGTCAGACGGATCAGTACGATTCGTTTAACGCCTCTTTGCTGTACTGCGGACAGTGTCGCCAAGCCACCCCTACACGGCAGCGCCTGCTCCTCGTGTTACCCTCAGGAAATCTGTACGAATACCTGTGCGCGCAATGCGGAACTTCCACCGGTTCAAAAACGGAGAGCGCGTCAGGAGACAGCGGCCTCCTGGCGCCATAGGTACCACTCGCCCGCTGTCAGGAACCGGTCCCAGCCAAGAATCTCAGAGTGAAGGCATGCAAGGATGCAGAGCACGCGCTCCTTGCGGAGCTATCCACCCAACCGATCAAGTGTTGATGTGAAACTGAGAAGGTTCGAGGCAGGAAACCTACGCCAGCTGTTCGAGCGGAATCCCCTCATCGATCAACATGACAGGAATATCTTCCCGCACGGGGTACAGAATTTTATTGTCCGATCGCACTAATCCGCCGTCGAGCTTTTCCGTGACTGACTTTTGCGCCTTGTTCTTTAACACGCCGCGCTCAATCGCCCCGTTCACTTTTTGAATCAACAGCTCGTCAGCCAGCACGACCGTCTGCTTGGTTTCAGGGCAGCACAGAATGGCCAACAAGTCCTTGTCGAGATTGACTTTCTTTTGAACGGCGTCACTCACGGTAGCTCTCACAATCTCACCCGGGAAGGGTGACTCAAAGGTTACAGGAAACATAGTCCAAATGCATCGGCAGATCAAGAAGATACCAAAACTCTTCGCCATCTGGTATCGTAGATCATCGATACCCCTCTCGCGCACCAACACCGGGACCCAGCGTGACGTCTTCTCATCGGCTTGGACGCATCTTTTTCACAGGACTGCTCCTGCTCGTTCCGGCCTGGACGACGTTTTTGATCCTGACGGCTCTGTTCGAAACGCTGGATTCGTTCTTGCTCGATCTCATCGGCCGGCAGATGCAGCCCTATGCTCCGGGATTGGGAATTGTGTTGCTCATCGGCATGGTCCTTCTTGTTGGAGTCATTGCCACCCAGGTCATTGGACAGCGATTCGTCCACTGGGCGGAAACGACCCTCGAAGGAATCCCTTTAATCCGCAGCATCTACCTCACCCTGAAAAGCATGACGGATCTCCTGAACTATCGCGCGCGCTTCGGACAAAGTACGGTGGTCGCGTTTCCGTTCCCTCGCGATGGGCTCTGGGCGCTCGGCTTCGTCATGGGCTCACCGCCGGCGGCACTACAGATCGCCCCGACGGTTGAATTGGTCATGGTGTTCGTCCCGACTGCCATTCACCCCTTCACGGGATATCTCGCGATGATCCCCAAAAGCCAACTGCAGCCCTTGAATCTCTTGCCGGAGGAAGCGCTCAAGTTGGAATTTTCAGCGGGTTTGTATCGCCCCTTGCAAGGCTGGCTCACGGCCCCGGCGGGAAAGTCGTCATGATCTCCACGAACCAGCTGCGCATCCGCCAGGCCACTATACAGGACTTGGATATCCTCACCAGATTCAGCGCAGCCATGGCCCTGGAGACTGAACACCGACAACTGGACGTTTCACGTCTACGATTAGGCACCCAAGCCGTGATCGACCGCCCGGAACGCGGGAAATATTACGTCGCGGACTTGCACCGAAATGCTTCGGCCGATACAGTGACCGTTGGACAGCTTCTGATCACGTACGAATGGAGCGACTGGCGGAATGCCCAATTCTGGTGGATTCAGAGCGTCTACGTTGAGCCGGCATGGCGACGACAAGGCGTGTACCGTGCCATGCACCGGGCCGTGATGACGCTGGCGCAATCGCGAGCAGACGTCTGCGGTGTCCGGTTGTATGTGGAGGGCGACAACCGCATCGCCCAAGGGGTGTACGAACGGGTTGGACTCACCCCGTCCACCTACCGGATCTTCGAGTCCGATTTCGTCCTTCCCAAACCTTCTCCTCCCGGCCACAACAGCTAACCGGCCGGGAGGATTGTACGCAAAAGGAGGATCGCACATGCGACGAGTGGGGCTGCTGCTGAGCGTGATGATGCTGATGCTGAACGCCTGCGCATTCAGCCGAGGCACCCTGGGCGACGAAATCAAGATGGAAACCGTCAATTCGATCAAAAAGGGTATCACCACGCGGGCGGACATCCTGGCCCAACTCGGCGCTCCGGACCGTCTTCTGCAATTGAACGGGCGCGATCTCTTTCAATACTATCGATACGACGCCAAGGTCGGTAGCCTCCTCCTGATCCTGCTCAACTTCTCCCGTGTGTCTGTCAAGAGCGACGACCTGTTTGTCATCATCAATCGCGAAGGCATTGTGGAAGAGGTCATCGCGTCGAAACGAACAGAACAGCTGGAGTTCAGGTTCTGGCCCTTCGGAGATTGACGCTGTGTCACACAGGAACGTTTCGCTCACACTCCTTCTCGCGGTGATGCTGACGGTGTCCTTGCTCGGCTGCAACGTCGCGCGCCTGACCATCAATACTCCGCTGACTTCCGACTCGGTGGCCTTCATTACCGAAGGGCAGACCACTCTGGCCGATGTCGTCGACAAATTGGGCGCGCCAGATTCAATTACGGATGCCGAGGGAGGCGCCGTCGTGACCTATCGGTTTCTCAACGCAAAATACTCTCGGGTCAATTTCGGATGGCTGGTCAAGCCATGGTCGCCGGTCGACCCGGACCTTGTGTTCTCCCGTTCAGGCATGGGCACGGATGCCTTCGAGCTCCTCTGCGACACCAACTGGGTCGTGACGCACCAGTCCTTCGTGCGACATCGTCCAGAGCCACTGTTTACGCCCTATCCGTTTTGACCACGCGGCAGGGCCATCGCCGGCCACGAATTGCCGCCTTGCACGTATCTCGTTATAATGCCGCTCATGGGCGCAGGTTCCCCCGACGATTCAGCCAGCAGACACACTCACACCACGCCTTCCTCCTATATCCCCGCTGATCGCGACATCGACTTTCTCCAGCGCGACGAGTTGCGTCCGCTCCGTCTCGGGCTGGAATTGCTGAAGCCGGAATTGATCCAGACAGAGCAAGGCATCCGATCGACGATCGTCGTCTTTGGCAGTTCGCGGTTGGTCGAACCCTCCCGTGCCCGCGATGCCCTGGAAGCAGCCACGGCCGAGCTGAAAACCGCTCCGCAGGATCCCCTGCGACAGCAGCACGTCGCAAGGGCCGAACGCCGGTTGGCAATGGCTCACTACTATGATATCGCCCGCGAGTTCGGCCACCTCGTGTCCGCCACCTGCCAAATAGACGGGCAGTGCGACTACGTCATCGTCACCGGCGGAGGACCCGGCATCATGGAAGCGGCCAATCGTGGGGCGGCGGATGCAGGCGCAAAGTCGATGGGACTCAACATTACGCTGCCGCACGAACAACAACCGAACCCCTACATCACACCGGACCTCTGTTTTCAATTTCGCTATTTCGCGCTACGCAAAATGCATTTTCTCCTTCGCGCCCGGGCGCTGGTGGTCTTTCCCGGCGGGTTCGGCACGCTCGACGAATTATTTGAAACCCTGACGCTTCTGCAGACAGGTAAAACCCGCAACATTACCGTTGTCCTCATCGGGCAAGCCTATTGGGAACGGCTCATCAATTGGTCCATGCTGGTTGATGAAGGGCTCATCAGCCCCGGTGATCTGTCACTCTTCCATTTTGCGGAAACGGCCCGACAAGCCTGGGATCTGATCAGTCGAACCCATGGAGGCCCCGCGGCTCGATGAAACTTACCTTTCATGGCGCCGCGCGATCAGTCACCGGCAGCCGTCATCTGCTCGAAATGCCCGGCAGCCGAATCCTGTTGGACTGCGGCCTTTTTCAGGGCCAACGGCAGGAGGCCGATCGGCAGAACCGGTTCCTGGGATTTGATCCGCGCGCGATTCAAGCCGTACTCCTCTCGCACGCGCATATCGACCATTCCGGCGCGCTTCCCGTCCTCAGCCAACACCAGTTTCGCGGGGATGTGCACATGACGCGTGCCACGGCGGATCTCACCGCCGTCATGCTGGAGGACTCCGCCCGCCTGCAAGAAAACGATTGCGCCTACCTGAACCGAAAGGAAAATCGTCGCGGCAAGAAGTGCCTGCACCCCTTCTATGAGGCTCGGGACGCGCGAGCCATCATCCGTCGCTTCGTCGGCGCTCGCTACGGGGACACAATCAAAGTGACCCCTCGCGTCACTGCCTCCTTCCATGACGTGGGTCACATTCTAGGGTCTGCCGCCATTCGCCTCAAATACTCCGCACGCGGCAACAGCACCACTGTGCTGTTCTCTGGCGATCTGGGACGCTCGCACATGCCCATCCTCCGCGACCCGACGCCCCCGCCGAGTTGCGATATCTTGATCATCGAATCAACCTACGGTGATCGCGTCCATGAGGAGGCCGGCGAAGCGCTGACCAGGACCGCCCAACAGCTCGTCGCCCACGCCAAGGCGCATCACAGCAAGATTATCGTGCCCGCGTTCGCGCTCGGACGGACACAAGACCTCGTCATGCGAATCAAACAATTGGTGGCCGAGGGACAGATCGATCCGCTTCCCATTTACATCGACTCCCCCCTGGCCTCGAAGGTCACGGACGTATTTCGCAAGCACCCCGAATGTTACGACGAAGAAACCTATCGCACCTTCACCTCGGAAGGTGATCCCTTTGCGGCCCGGTATATCCGGTATGTCTCATCGCCGGATGAAAGTAAGCGCCTGAACAGCGCGAAAGGTCCCTGCGTGATCATCGCTTCCTCCGGCATGTGCGAAGGAGGGCGCGTGGTCCATCACCTCAAACATGCCATCCAGGACGAAGCTAATATCATCGCCATCGTGGGGTTTCAGGCCGAGCATACTTTGGGGCGCAGGCTGGTTGAAGGGTGGGACGTGGTCCCGCTATTCGGCATTCCCACCGCGCGCCGAGCCCAGGTGGTGGTGATTAACGGATTGTCGGCCCATGCGGACCGAAACGATCTGCTCGCATACGTGCGAGCGATCTCTCCCGCACCTCAGCAGATTTTCGTGGTCCACGGGGAAGAAAAACAGGCGCTGTCGCTGGGGGCGGCCATCCAGAACGAACACCCCCGGACATCAGTTGTCGTGCCCCACAAAGAGGGCAGTTATGAGATCTAGCATCACCCCTCGATTCGGAGCCTGGAACGCCTGGAGGATGCCGTCAGCATGAGCCCTACACCCACCGGTTCCCGTTCAATCATCGCCTGCTCCCTCCTCCTCATGACTGCGTGCGCCTCCTCCGGCTGGAGCGGGGATACGTCGAACGACATGACAGAGCAGACCCGGGTCCGCGCACGCGCGCTTGGGCTGAGACTCGGCCAATTGGAGCCCGGCCCGCTGAACGCCATCACCGATGTGCCGGGAGTGAAGGTCGGACACGTCACGCTGATACGCGGAGAAGGTCCTCTGCAACCAGGACAGGGGCCGGTCAGAACCGGCGTAACAGTCGTCGTACCACGGGAGGATGTCTGGCACAAGAAAGTTCCCGCAGGAGCGTTCGTACTGAATGGCACCGGAGAAATGACCGGCCTGGCCTGGATCGCCGAGTCGGGATTTCTCGAATATCCCATCGCGTTGACTAATACGCTCAATGTGCCGCGGGTCGCGAACGGCGTCATCAGCTGGATGCTCCGTCGCTATCCGGGGATCGGCATCACCGACGACACCCTTACGCCGGTCGTGGCGGAATGTGATGACGGACGGTTGAACGACATTCAGGGCCGGCATGTCTCTGAAGCTGATGTCGTGCAAGCCTTGGACGACGCAACAGCCGGACCGGTTTCGGAGGGGACCGTCGGCGCAGGCACCGGCATGATCTCCTATGGATTTAAGGGCGGCATCGGCACCGCTTCCCGGCGGCTTCCTGCAGCAGACGGAGGGTTTACGATCGGAGTATTGGTCAACGCCAACCACGGCCGTCGCCCTGAACTCGTCATGGGCGGAGTGCCGGTGGGACAACAGTATGCCACCGCGCCGACTCACTCCAGCGTGGCGCCGGATCCGAACCCTGAACGCTTCCATGCCTCCCGTGAAGGATCCAGCGGTAATGCCGAGGGGTCGATCATTGTCATCATTGCCACGGATGCCCCGCTCGATAGCCGGCAACTGACCCGACTCGGAAAGCGGGCAGCGTTGGGACTCGCCAGAACCGGTTCGACCGCACGCCATGGCAGCGGCGATTTCATGCTCGCCTTCTCCACGGGCAATATCATCCCCCATTACCCGACTGAGCCAACCTTTTCCCTGACGCATCTTGCCGACACCCATCTGAATGCCGTCATCACGGCTACGGTCGAGGCCACCGAAGAAGCGATCCTCAACGCCCTCACCGGCGCAACCACCGTGACGGGACGCGACGGGTTCCGGGTTGAGGCCATCTCGATCCCGCGTCTCCGCGCACTGTTGTCTTCGGACGTGACGATCAGGCGGTAACCAGACGAGCGGCGCGTTCCGCACCTTGCTTTTACAAGGCCCCAACGCTATTCTCCTGGCTCGTCTGTATTGATGCGGAGGGCTATGGCTGATTATTCCATGGGAGGCGGACTCACGCTTCTCACCGCGATCGAAAAAAGCGACAAATTTGCGGACTTTCTAAAAACGAGAATGGTGCAAGCCCTGGAAACGCAGGATCCGACCGAACTCCATTATTTGCTCGCACAGCTCGATGATTATCATTCGTACATGTGGCGCTACTACAAGAAACTCGCTACGGAACGACCCGAACGCATGAATCCAGGCATCTGACCACGGCGACTGCACACCGTTCAACCCCGATTCAGCAGGACACCCCGTGACTAGGACTCCGCCGTCAACGCTGCGATTTGCCTCCGCCCTCACCCGCCAGGGCAACGCACAGGCGGCCGCCGATGACTTGATCAAGTCCATCCGCGCACAGTTGGGTCCCGCGCGAATTGACGTGGCATTCCTCTTTATTTCCGCTCAGCATGCAGACCAGGCCGAGTCCCTTTCACAAGACCTCCGCACGGCACTGGCCCCGGTGACGCTGGTCGGCTGCACGGGCGAAGGGATTATTGCGACCGGACGTGAAATTGAGTCGGGTCCGGCTGCCACTCTCTGGGCAGCACATCTGCCCGGCGTGCTCATCCAACCGCTGCGGCTTTCCTTTTCAAGCGTCCATGACCAGTTCTCGCTGCGCAATTGGCCGGACATGGAGGATGCCGGAGCCACAGACCAGGTCATGATGCTGTTTGCCGATCCTTTTTCCACGCCCATGCAAGAAGTTTTGGCCGTCATTGAGGAGCAGTACCCCGGAACTCGCACGCTGGGGGGGCTGTCGGGAGGCGGGCAAGACCTCGGCGAAAACCGCCTGTTCCTCGATGACCAGGTATATACCGACGGATTAGTCGGCGTGGCGCTGTCCGGAAATATCGCAGTGCGCTCCGTCATCTCACAGGGCTGCCGTCCCATCGGTGACCGCTTCATCGTCACGAAGGCAGAGCACAATGTGATTCAAGAGCTCGGCGGAATGCCTGCCTTGCATTGCCTGCAGACGGTCTTTGAACAACTCAGCAGTGATGAACGGGCGCAAGCCCAACGGGCCTTGCATATCGGTATTGCGATGGACGAGCAACGTGCGCAATTCACCCGAGGCGATTTCTTGATCCGCAACCTGCTCGGAGCCGACCAGCAAACCGGCGCCATCGTCATCGGGGATGTCGTCCAGGAAGGACAGACCGTCCAGTTTCAAGTCCGCGATGCCCATTCCGCGGATGAAGATCTGCATGCCTTGCTCACCGCGGCCCCTCGCGGCGTACCATCACATCCGCTCGGCGCGCTGTTGTTCAGTTGTTGCGGACGCGGCAAAGGGCTGTTTGGCATGCCGCACCACGACGCATCCGTGTTGGGCGAACAATTGGGCGCCATCCCGCTCGCCGGTTTTTTTGCGCAGGGGGAAGTGGGACCGGTCGGGGGACGGAATTTTCTCCATGGCTATACGGCCAGCATTGCCATTTTCTCCGAGCCCGAGCGGCGGCATAGGCCAGATCTGAACCAGTAAATTGCTCCGCCTCTACGATGTCGGGATTCAGGTCACAGGGGGAGCTGAAAGGTACGTATGAAGACTCGCTTCTGGTGGACGACTTGGGGTATCGTGGGACTGATATTCATGACCATAGGGAGGCCAATGATGGCGCAGAGTGAACAACCCGGCACAACGGCGGAAGTCACGACCGCATCCGGGCTTAAATACGTAGACGTGGTTGTGGGGACCGGTCGTGAAGCCGCCGCGGGCAATCTGGCAACGGTGCACTATACAGGCTGGTTGACGAATGGCAAGAAGTTCGACAGCTCCGTCGACCGCCGTGATCCGTTCTCCTTTCCAATCGGCGCAGGCCAGGTCATCCGAGGATGGGATGAAGGGGTGGCCGGAATGAAAGTCGGCGGAAAACGAAAGCTCACGATTCCACCGGAACTCGGGTATGGCGCACGCGGCGCCGGCGGAGTGATTCCTCCCAATGCAACGCTGGTGTTTGACGTAGAACTGCTCGAAGTCCGATAAAACCGGTTCCTATTTCGGTCTACCTGCACCGCCACCATGGATTTCACGCACGTCCGATGAAACACACGCCACTGATAGACGCGCACCGTAACGCACAAGGCAAGCTGGTCGATTTTGCCGGATGGGAGATGCCCATTCACTATTCCGGCGTCGTCGATGAGTATCAGACTGTCCGCCACCATGCAGGGCTGTTCGATGTCAGTCACATGGGACGCATCCGTGTTGCGGGGCCTGGTTCATTGGCCTTTTTGCAGCGCGTCACCACGAATGATGTCTCGAAACTGTCGGTGCGCCAGTCGCAATACTCGATGGTCTGCGCGCCCGATGGGGGCATCAAGGATGATATTTTCATCTATCACGTGAAACCCTATGAATTTCTTGTCTGCGTGAATGCGTCAAATCGGGAAAAGATCGTCGCCTGGTTGCACGAAAAGGTCGCGTACGCTCAGGGCTGCACGGTTCAGGACCAGTCGACAGCTTTCGCGCAAGTTGCGATTCAAGGCCCCGCCTCACGCGAGATTCTCACCGCCGCCGGCGTGACCGATCTTCACCTGCTGAAAATCCGGCACTGCCTCGGCGCCGTCCTCTGTGGTCAGCCGACCCTGGTCACACGAACCGGCTATACCGGCGAATTGGGCTATGAGTTGTACTTTCCTGCTGAGGGAGCTATGACGATCTGGAATCGTCTTCTTGAGGCGGGACAACCGCTGGGCATGAAGCCGGCTGGACTGGGCGCGCGTGATTTACTGCGGCTCGAAATGGCCTACTTGCTCTACGGCAATGACATGGACGAACACACGACGCCCATCGAAGCCGGAGCGGACTGGGTCGTGAAATTCGACAAGGGAGAGTTTATCGGCCGCACGACCTTGCTTGCGCAGCACAGCAACGGGCCATCACGTCGACTCGTCGCCTTTGAACTCGTCGAAAAAGCCGTGCCTCGACATGGATTCAAGATTCTCAGCGCACAGGCGCCGCACGCAGAGATCGGCGAGGTCACCAGCGGAAATCTGTCGCCCATACTGCAAAAAGGTATCGGCATGGGATACGTCACTCCGGCGGCAGCCCAACCGGGATCGTCCATCCTGATTGATATCAGGGGAAAATCCTGCCCCGCGGTGGTTGTGAAACCACCCTTTTACAAGAAACATCCCGGCACACCGTAACCCGTACCCCATGGTCAGACCTATCTACAAAGGCGCGGTCGTCACGCTCAACGTAGAGACGGTACGCCTGCCGAACGGGCATACGATAGATCTGGAAGTCATACGCCATCCCGGGGCGTCCGCTGTCGTGCCGTTGAAGGTTGATGGAACAGTCGTACTGATCCGCCAATTCCGCCACGCCGCCAACGGATTCATATACGAAATCCCCGCAGGCAAGCTACATCCGAAGGAAAACCCGTTAGACTGCGCCGCTCGCGAGCTTGAGGAGGAGATCGGATACAAGGCCGGTCGCTACGAACTCCTCTCCAGCATTTTTACGGCCCCGGGGTTTGCCGATGAGGTCATCCATATCTATCTGGCCACAGACCTGACGCTTGGCATCCAGAATTTGGATCAGGACGAAGTCTTGGAAGTGGTGGAGATGCCACTAAGGGAAGCCATCGCAAAAATCGCGGATGGCACGATACGGGACGCAAAAACGATCGTCGGATTACAATTGGTCTATATTCGGCAAGTAGAAGAACCGTAAACGACAGAAGAGGACTCCCACCACTCGGATGGGAGCCCTCTTCAGCCAGCTAGCCTCGCCAAAAAACGGTTGATTCTTAGTGGCCGCCCTTCTTCTCGTCTTTCTTCTTCTCTTCGCCGAACACGGTCTGGGACAGGTGTCCACCCTTCTTCTCTTCCTTCTTCTTGTCATCGCCGAAGAGGGTCTGGGAGAAGTGGCCGCCCTTCTTCTCTTCCTTCTTCTTGTCGTCGCCAGCGAACGAAGGAGCGCTGAACGCCACCAACAACGCTGCCGCCATGACCGTCAACATCATCTTCTTCATACTGACTACCTCCTGTTAGATTTGAAGTTACCAACCACCGACGGTTCTTCGGTATAGCAAGGTCCTTGCCTTATGGAACGCTGGCGTAACTCCTTGTTTTTTCGCACCTCGAATCTTCAGATGGCCCGAACGTCCTATGAAGCGTCGGTCCATTCTGTGGCAGAATAGCCCGTCCTCTACTAAACCGCCTCATTCAATGACCTGAAATCCGACCCGATAAGGCTCACCGCGCACATGACCAAGAGACCTTGCCATCCCGGGACTCACCCACAAATGCCACGACCACCTTCCTTGCCTGACCATCTCGCACCGGACCTCAGAATATTATTTGTCGGAATCAATCCTGGTCTACGCTCGGCCTCAGTGGGCCATCATTACGCTGGCCACTCCAACCGTTTTTGGAAACTGCTCTATGAGGCAGCTTTAGTGCCGGAACCTCTCACGTACCGGGACGACGGACGGCTTCCCGAATGGGGCCTGGGACTCACGAACCTCGTTGCCCGCCCGACTGCGGGAATGGAGAGCCTCACAGCCGAGGACTATGCCACAGGCCGGTTAGCGCTGATGGAAACCATTCGCCGGTATCGCCCGCGTGTGGTTGCGCTTCTTGGTATCACACTCTATCCAATCCTCTTTCCCTTTGAACCGAGACAAGCAGGCCGCAAGCCCGGTCTGCAATCGGTACTGCTGTACGATTCCCGCGTCGTGTTGCTCCCGAATCCGAGTGGACGCAATGCGGCATATCCCTACAGCTGTCTGTTGAACGCATTTCGCACGCTTGCGCCTTGGACTGGCAATTTTTCAGGATAGGCTACCCCACGCCACACTGCCGGCTGCATGCTATACTCTGGCATCCAGCCCAATAATTGCTGTACCATTCCCGTCTTATTTTGATTCACCTCACATCATCGGTGTTCTTATGAGATACATCGTCATCCCAGTATGGCTCGCGCTTGTTCTGACTCTCATCACCGGGCAGGCTTCCGCAGATACGCCGGTACAACGCCTGACGATCGAAGCCATGCATGAATGCTCGCTGGGCCGGCAGGCCCAGACTCGTACGGATCGGATTCAACATTTCGCTTCGGGGCAAGCCCTGGGCGAGCAGGCTGTTGCGGCGGATGAATCATCGCCTGACGCGCACTTTGCCCTGTTCTGCAATCTCGGCGAGCAACTGCGGGTGGACGGAGAGAGCCTCTCGTCGCTCTTTGGATTCCGCCGAATGATGAAAGAGCTGAACCGCACCCTCGAACTGGCGCCCGACCATTTAGACGCACTCTCGGCCAAAGGCACCGTTCTGGTTCGCGTCCCGGGGTTTATGGGGGGAGACAAGGAAAAAGGGGAACTGCTGCTGCGTGAGGTGATTGCCCGTGAACCAGCGTCCGTCAATGCCCGATTGAGCCTGGCAAAAAGCTATTGCGCCGGTGGGCGACATGAAGAGGCCGTCGCCATTGCGACGAGGGCGCTGGATCTTGCCCAGGAACTGCAGCGCGTGGACTTCATACCGGAAGCGCGGCAAGTGCTCGCGCAACTGAGGGCCCAATCCGCCAAAGGAAATTAAGCGAGCGAGCGCAGGCGTCTCGATCCTGTCCGGCGGAGGCGGTCGATGTCGTCCCGGAAAGGGATCGCCGCCTGCGCGCCATGCCCGGTCGCGGCCAATGCCCCGGCAGCAGCAGCCATCTCCACCGCTGTCTCGATCGGCATTCCTTCAGCCAAACCGCAGGCCAACGCCCCATTGAAAGCATCCCCGGCGCCTGTCGAATCAATCGCTTCCACAACAAAGGCCGGAATAGGAATCACCTCCTGGCCGCGTGAGACCACTGCGCCATCCGCGCCACGAGTGACGACGACTGTTCCTGCGCCACCGCCTAGCAACACCCCTGCCGCTTCGACCGAGTCCGTGACACCCGCGACTACGCAGGCTTCGCGTTCATTCGGCGTGAGAATATCCACCATTCGTAAACACTCTGGCGGCAAAGAACAGGCTGGAGCTGGGTTGAGAATCGTGAGGAGATTATGTTGTTTGGCCAGCCGTAAGCATTCCTGGACCGTCTCAACGGGAATTTCCATTTGAACAAGCAGGACGCGCGCCTCGGAGATCAGTCCAGCATGGCGCCGCACATCCGCCGGAGTCAGATGCTGGTTGCTCCCGGGAACCACGACAATCTGATTGTCGCCGGCTGCATCGACCAGAATCATCGCGACCCCGGTCTGCGCTGCAGTATCACGCAGAAGCACCAGCTGCGACAAGCCCTGCGCCGCCAGATGCCGTTCTATTAGGACGCCGTTCGGGTCACTTCCGACTTTGCTGAGGAACGCGACGTTGGCGCCCGCGCGCGCCGCCGCCACAGCTTGATTCGCACCCTTGCCGCCGAACGATTGCAGGACATGGCGCCCGAGCAGGGTCTCGCCGCGAGCCGGCAAACGATCGACCGCCGCGGTGATATCGATGTTGCTGGAACCAACTACGACGACCATGGGCACAATCGACTGCGGATGACGCCCAACGCCCGTTCGGCGTCGACATCAACCGCCACCTGCATATTCGGATGGGCTTTCTCTTCCGGCCTGCGATGGCGCCGGTCCGCAACGGTGGCCCCCCGGGACACTCGCCCGACCACTTCCACTTCGACATGCAGCAGTTCGGTCTTGAGCAACGATGACTCAACGGCCGCGAGGACGGCCATCGGGTCGTGAAAGTACAGCAACCCGTGACCTTCGACCTGTTCGGCAAAATCAAAGGCTTTGGTGGTCATATCCGCGACGATGCGACAGCGCGGATCACGCGATGCCGCGGTCCACGTCTTGAGGACATCGCGGGGCACGCCGACACGAGTGGTTACGTCCAACGGCACCAGGGTTAACGGAAGCGCCGCTTGAAACACCCGCTGGGCGGCATGCGGGTCCACATACATATTGAACTCGGCCACCGGCGACACGTTGCCGGGCACGCCGATCGCTCCTCCCATCGCAATTATCGAGCGAAACTTTTGCACGGTGAGCGGATTCACTTTCAGCGCCACGGCCACATTCGTCAGCGGACCTAAGGTAATCAGCGTGATCTCTTCCTGATGCCGCCGCACACATTCGTTCCACACATCTTGCGCCGTGGAGAGAAGAGGCGGCAGCCGTACAGACGGGTACCGCATGGTCCCCTCTGCAGTCAGCACAGCATCCAGCTCGCCGAGCCCATCGCAGCCATGTACGTGGAGAGCCGTTTCCAGATCTTCTTCCAATGGTCGGGCTGCCCCCTGTCCAACCAGCAATCCGGGTGGTGGATTGAGAAGATTCAAGAGACGAAACAGATTCTTCGTGCCCTGCCCCACCGGCACATTGCCGCAGACCGTGGTGATTCCCACCACGTCCAACTCAGGCGATGCCAGCGCGAGCAGAATCGCCAGCGCGTCGTCGACGCCGGGGTCGGTATCAATAATGACTTTGGTCGGAGAAGTCTTCTGCATGCCTGAATGTTACGCCCACGAGGAAGAAACGTATGGAATTCCCCTTCGCCCCGGCAAATGCATGGATCACTGCGTGTTACAACGCGGCGTCAGGCCCTGAACCAGACTCGCTGAAGCGCGTGGATTGTCCGAGTTGTTCCAGGACGGTATGGAAGACAGATGTCTCCTGAGGCGGCCCCATCAGAAAATAAACCACTGCCGTATTCTCGGCGCCCATGACCGCCAACGCCCGGCCGGCCATCTCTTCGCCCTGGTACGATTGAGCGATCCACGCGTCAGTCTCCACTTGCGAACCGGCAGGAATAAATGACAGGCCATGCAACAACGCCAGCGGCTCACGGAGTTGTTCGCGAAGCGCCTCTCGTGTGACCCCGGTCAGGGGAAACATCATCCCCAGTTCCTTGCCTTCCTCGGGAGTGAGAAACGGCATTTCTGCATCATCAGGGCGATTGCTCTGCCAACCATCGGGAACCACGAACGACCAGCCGGTACCGGGAATCCTCAGCCTTGTCCCGGCGCGATAGGTCATGCCGGACACCACATCGAGCGGGCGATCTTCGGCATGCATCTCCGCAATAGCGGCGTATTCTGTGGAAGTCACCATAGGTAGGGCAAAGAACAGGTTGAGCAGGAGACAACACGCAGCGATCTGACGGATGACAGGCTCCTGACGCACACAACTCGCACCCGCCCGCCAGAGAGCACCGCCGCGCACCAGACTACGAGAGGCCATCCATCGGCGGACAGGTACAAAAGAGGTGGCGGTCGCCATAGGCTTCATCGATCCGACCCACGCTCGGCCAAAACTTGTTCTCGCGCACCCATGGAGCAGGAAATGCCGCCTCCTCGCGGGAGTAGGGTTTCGTCCATTCGGCGGCAGTCACGGCCAACGCCGTGTGAGGCGCATTCTTGAGCACATTTCCCGCCTTCGGCTGCCGACCTTCAGCAACGGCCTGGATCTCGCCGCGGATCGCGATTAACGCCTCACACAGTCGATCCAACTCACCTTTCACTTCACTCTCGGTCGGTTCGATCATCAAGGTACCGGCAACCGGAAACGAGACGGTGGGCGCATGGAATCCATAGTCCATCAAGCGCTTGGCCACATCCATCGCTTCCACACCGCTGCTTTCCTTGAGAGGGCGCAAATCCAAGATGAACTCGTGCGCGACGAACCCGCGTGCCCCGCCATACAAGACGGGGTAATACTTCTCCAGGCGTTTGGCCATGTAGTTGGCATTGAGAATCGCGACCTGTGTGGCCTTGGTCAACCCTTCCCGTCCCATCAAAGCAATATAGACCCATGAAATGGTGAGGATGCTGGGACTGCCATACGGAGCAGCCGAGACCGGCCCGATCGACTGCGGTCCACCCAGTTTCGTGACCGGATGTCCCGGCATGAACGGCATTAAATGCCGGGCGACACCGATCGGTCCCATTCCAGGTCCGCCTCCGCCGTGAGGGATACAGAACGTCTTATGCAAATTCAGATGGCAGACGTCAGCGCCCAGATCAGCCGGCCGGCAGAGCCCGACCTGCGCATTCATATTGGCGCCGTCCATGTAGACTTGCCCGCCATGAGTATGCACGATCTGACACATGCGGCGAATCCCTTCCTCAAACACGCCGTGCGTCGAAGGATACGTCACCATGAGCGCCGCCAACCGGCTCCGATGCTGCGTGGCTTTCGCCTCGAGATCCTTCAGATCAACATTGCCGCGCTGATCGCAGGCGACGGGAACGACCATCATGCCGCACATCGATGCGCTGGCCGGATTGGTCCCATGGGCGGAGACCGGAATCAAACACACATCGCGTTGCGTCTCGCCTCGATGCCGGTGGTACGCCCGGATCACCATCAATCCGGCATATTCGCCCTGTGACCCGGCATTGGGCTGCAACGAGATCGCAGCAAAGCCGGTGAGTTCCGCCAGCCACGACTCCAGCTGTTGGAACAACGCCTGGTAGCCCTGCACCTGATCGGCGGGAGCAAAGGGGTGCAGCCGCCCGAACTCCGGCCAGGTGACGGGCAACATTTCCGCCGTGGCATTCAATTTCATCGTGCAAGACCCGAGGGGAATCATCGAATGCACGAGCGAGAGGTCCCGAGATTGCAGCCGGTGGATATATCGCAACAACTCATGTTCAGCGTGATACCGGTGAAATACCGGATGCGTGAGATAGGGGCTGGTGCGCGCAAGGTTCGCCGGATACCGCCCGTCGACCGATTCGAGAATGGTGTGCAGCTCTTCCGCGGACATCTCCTGACCGGCGAAGAGCGCCAGCAGCTGCCGCACTTCCTCCGGATTGCTCCATTCGTCGAGCGACAATCCCAGGCTATGATCATCGTACCGACGGAGATTGATCTTCTGCTGCCGCGCCCGGTTCACAATCGTATCCGATTGTGCCGGCGAAAGAGGAACCCGCAATGTATCGAAGACAGGCTCCAGTCCGACTGCGCAGCCGTGCCGCCGCAACCCTTCAGCCAATGCCATCGTAAGGCGGTGAATCCGTTCTGCAATTCGCCGGAGCCCGGCAGGACCGTGATAGACGGCATACATTCCCGCCATGACTGCCAGCAACACTTGCGCCGTGCAGATATTGCTCGTCGCCTTCTCCCGGCGGATATGCTGCTCTCTGGTTTGCAAAGACAGTCGGTAGGCCAGCCGCCCGGTGGCATCTCTCGACACGCCGACGATCCGGCCTGGCATCTGCCGTCGAAACTCTTCCCTGGTGGCCATGAACGCCGCGTGCGGCCCGCCGAATCCCAATGGCACACCGAACCGCTGACTGGATCCCACTGCGACATCCGCGCCGAACTCTCCCGGAGGACGCAGCAGCGTCAAGGCCAGCAGATCGGTCGCCACGACCACGTAGACCCCGGCGGCATGCGCCCGCGTAATGAATTCGCTGTAATCCCCAACATACCCGTCCGTCGACGGATATTGGAGCAACATCCCGAAGAACTCGCCTGAGGACAGATCCAGCGACTGAATCGCGCCGACCTGCAGGACGATCCCCAACGGTTCCGCACGAGTCTGCACCACGGCAATCGTTTGCGGATGACAGGTTTCAGAAACAAAGAACTTGTGCCGTTCGTGACCCGCCGCGCGCGAAATCGCGGCGCACATCGTCATGGCCTCGGCCGCCGCAGTGGCCTCATCCAGTAGAGAGGCGTTCGCGAGGGGCAACCCCGTCAAATCCGCCACCATAGTCTGAAAATTGACCAGCGCCTCAAGACGGCCTTGAGCGATCTCGGCCTGATATGGAGTGTATTGGGTATACCAACCGGGTCCCTCGAGGATATTGCGCTGAATGACCGGCGGGGTGATGCAGTCGTAGTAGCCCATCCCGATCAAGGAACGCCATACTTGATTCTTCCCGGCCAGGTCGCGCAGTTCCGCCAGGACCTCCTGCTCGCCGCGCGGGGACGGGATCGCCAAGGAACCCTGCAAACGAATATCAGCCGGGACCGTCGCCTCGACAAGTGCCTCCAACGAAGGCACGTTCAACGTCTCCAACATCGTCTGGATCTCGGACTCGGTCGGGCCGATATGGCGGGGCACAAACGAATCGCTCGTTTCGAGAAAGTGAGGTTCTGGCATGGAGGTGAAATCCTGGTATAAGGTGACGCACTCGTTCATTCGAGGCAGCGTAGGTACCCTATCATGCAGAACAGAGTTTTCCAAGCGTTCAGCGGGCATCCTCCCCTCGCTTGTTTTCCCGAATTCCGTAGCGTAATAGTGAGATCGGACCCCATGCGCAGGGCAACGTTCGACCCGGCGAAACGGTATCAGGACAGGATCACCTCATGATGACCCATGACATTCTGGTTGTCGGAGCGGGACTCGCCGGCATGCGGGCCGCCATCGCCGTACCGCCAGACATCAACGTCGCCCTCCTCTCGAAGGTACATCCAGTCCGCAGCCATTCCGTCGCCGCCCAGGGCGGCATCAACGCGGCCATCGGCGCAGAAGATTCCTGGGAAGCTCATGCCTATGACACGACCAAGGGAGGACTGTACCTGGGCGATCAAGACGCCATCGAAGCCATGTGCAAAGAAGCGCCGCAGGACATTCTCGAACTAGAGCGCATGGGCGTGATTTTCAGCCGGACGCCGGAAGGACGCATCGCGCAACGACCTTTCGGAGGTGCGGGGTATCCTCGTACCTGCTACGCCGCCGACCGTACGGGCCATGCCCTGTTGCACGCCATGTACGAACAACTGATGAAACGCCGGTGCAAGGTCTACGAGGAATGGTACGTCACGGCATTGCTGGTCGAACAAGGACGTTGTTGCGGTGTGGTCGCGTGGGATCTGATCCGTGGCGGACTGCAGGCGCTGCGCGCGAAAGCCGTGATTCTGGCCACCGGAGGAAGCGGGCGCATCTTTTCCACCAGCACCAACGCTGTGATTAACACCGGGGACGGGATGGCGTTGGCCTATCGGGCCGGGGTTCCGCTGGAGGACATGGAATTCGTCCAGTTTCATCCAACCACATTGAAAGACACCGGCATCCTGATCACGGAAGGCGCACGCGGAGAGGGCGGGTATCTACTGAACACGCTCGGCGAGCGGTTCATGAAACGCTACGCGCCGGAACAAATGGAACTGGCGACCCGCTCCACGGTCTCCCTCGCCATCGGACAGGAAATCCAAGAAGGGCGAGGCGTCGACGGGTGTGTCCTGCTCGACCTTCGACATCTGGGTCGCGCCAAAATCCTGGAGCGGTTGCCGCAGATTCGAGAGCTGGCGATGGAATTCGCTGGTCTCGATCCGATCGAAACCCCCATTCCCATACGTCCTGGCGCCCACTACCAGATGGGCGGGGTCCGAACCAATGCCTGGGGAGAAACCGACCTTCCAGGCCTGTTCGCCGCCGGCGAATGCGCCTGCGTCAGTGTACACGGGGCCAACCGCCTGGGAGGGAACTCCTTACTCGAGACCATCGTCTTTGGACGCCGGACAGGCATGAAGGCCGCTGAGTCGATCCACGCATATCAGCTGCCTCCCATCTCCGACGCAATCCTGCAGAGCGAAGAGCAGCGCATCAACGTGTTGCTACGCAATCCCGGTCCGGAACGGGCGTGGCAGCTGCGGGACGACCTCGGCAAAACCATGAGCCTGAACCTCGGCATCTTCCGCACGAAACAATCCATCGAGGAGGCGCTCGGTGCCGTTCAAGTCTTGAAACGTCGCGCAGCGCACATGTGCGTGCAGGACAAGGGACGCATCTTCAATACCGACCTGATTCACGCCTTGGAATTGCAGTGCCTGCTGGAGATCGCCGAAACCATCGTCGTGGGCGCATTAGGACGGGAAGAAAGCCGCGGGGCCCACTACCGGGCCGACTTCCCGACGAGAAACGACAAGGCTTGGCTCCGCCATTCATTAAGCCACCGTCGTCCCGAAGGCCCGCACCTGACGTATGCCCCTGTCACCATCACGCGATTCCCCCCCACATAACGCTTCAATTCCCGTTCCTCATTCCTATCCCTGAAACCCGGTCAGCGCCGGGGAACCGCCCGCCCCAATCTACGCGGGCGGTTGCGCTCCTCCCGTTTTGCGCTATGCTTTTCAATATTCACCGATCACCCACTTACGGGACCGTCCAACAGGCGCCCGAGCGAAGGGTCGTAAGGCACCATGACTACCGTTCACCCTGGCGCGGCACTACCTGCACCCCCCGCGCTGACACCATCGGACTCTGCCCAGACCGCAATCTGTCCCTTCTGTCAGACGAATATCTCCTGCGCAGCCGTCCCCGGCCTGCCGTTGCACCAAGTTCCCTGTCCTTCTTGTCAGGCGAATCTCCTACTCCTCAACCCGGGAGCGAGGCCGACCGATGAAGACATGATCGACCGCTCGCCGGAGTGCGATCTTCCGGTCGATCTCTCGCGCCGGCCCACAGGCATCGCTGTGGCCGTCCTGGCCTGTCTGTTGAATTATCTGTTGTTGTCGGGAATGGCGTACTGGATGCTCGGACAAATCAAAACGACCCATGATCCCTACGACATCGACGCCCTGATGCTGTCGCCGTTTATCCTGAAGGCCAATGGCTGGACCCCGCTCCATATTGCGGCCGCGCGAGGCGATGTTTCCACTGCCGCGTCTCTCCTGACTGATGGACAGGCAGTGGACCAGCGCAACGGGAACGGGAAGACGGCACTGTATGAGGCGGCCAAGCGAGGGCACACCGATGTGGTGACGCTTCTCTTGCAGCATGAAGCAAACCCCGATGCGAGAGGAAAACAGGGCTTTACGCCCCTATTGGCAGCAGCGGAGCAGGGCCATGCCGACACCATTGAAGCGCTCCTTAGCAACGGGGCCGACATCAGAGCGATCTGCACCTGCGGTGATTCGGCTCTGCACCGAGCCGTCCGGCGAGGACATCTCGCCGCCGCGCAGATACTTCTCGCCGGGGGCGCGCCCGTGAATCAGAAGAGTCACGGGGAAACCCCGCTGGAGATTGCCGAACGCGACGAGGATCACGAACTGGTCGCGCTGCTGCAAGCACACGGAGGCAGAGAGTTTTCTGAAGCGAAGGCCAGACGCGCGCAAGGCATCGCATTCCAAAAACACGGCCAGATCGACAATGCGCTCTTCGCCTATGCCGAAGCGCTGAACCTAGACCCTGAAGACTATGAAGCCTATTACGGGCGCGGAACCGCCCTGCTCCAAAAGGACGCTCCCGACGAAGCCCTCATCGCCTTCCAGGCCGCCATTCGTCTCAATCCGACCTACATGAATGCCTACAGCGCAGCGGCGTCCGTATACACCGTGCGCAGACAATGGGATCAGGCCCTCATCCTCTGGGATCAGTTCCTCGCCTACCAACCACAAAACGGTCGCGCCCATTTCGAACGGTCCATCGTAAAGCGGGGAAAAGGGGATAGCGCGGGGTTCCTGCAGGGATTGCAACAAGCCTGCGCGATGGGCCATCAGGCCGCCTGCTGAATCATGACCAACGCGGCACTGCATGAGGACACGAGCGCCGCACGCGTCACCTGTCACCATTGTCTCAGCCCTTACCGGGTTCGCGCCCTGGAACACTTGACGCGGGCGTCTCGCAGCACCTGCCCGTCATGCGGCACCCGGTTCGCCGTGGTCACGCCGACGCCCGCAGCTTCTGAGGAAGACCGGCCGCATCGGCAACAGTTTCTGTCCGCAGTTCCCGATCCCGCGCCCGCATCCGGCACGACCGCGTCCATGATCTCCCCCATACGCGCGGCGTTTCATGGAATGGGCGGGACTCTGCTCGGCATGCATGTCGTGAACGTCTGCCTCACATTGGTCACGCTGGGCGGATATCACTTCTGGGCCAAGGCGAAGATCCGTCGGTATCTCTTCAGTCACACATCCTTTGCAGGCGACCGATTCGCGTATCACGGGACCGGCAAGGAACTCTATCAGGGGTTTCTCAAAGCCATGCTGGTCTTCGGCCTTCCTTATTTTTCCCTGAGCGCCGCGCATACGTTTCTGGACCTTCCGCAATCGATCGATAGGTTGTCGCAAGCCTTGGCCGGCCTGGTGTTCTTCTTCTATGTCCCCGTGGCCATCGTGAATGCGCGCCGCTATCGGTGCACCCGCACCTCATGGCGCGGCATCCGGTTCTCGTTTCGAGGACGGACCGCAGATTTCTTGAAATTGTATTTTCGGGGGTGGCTCCTCACAATCCTCACCCTGGGCACCTACTATCCCTATTTCCAAACTCAGCGTCAGGCGTTTCTGCACTCCCACACCTATTTCGGCAACCAGCGTTTCCGGTTCACCGGCCACGGCTCCGGGGTGATGGTCCCCTTCGCCGTCACCCTGTTTACCACCTATGCAGTCCTGGCCCTATGTGGGTTCGCCCTCACCATGCAGTTGACGAACGCGGGACTGACCTTGCTGTTGATTCCTATTGTGCTGGGACCGCTGTGGATCTGGCTCCTGGGACAAAAGCAGCGATACTTCTGGAATCACACCTCGTTCGGGGAAGCCCGCTTCACCTCCGATATCACGTGGCAACGGCTGTTCACGCTGTACCTGGGCAACCTCGGACTCCTCCTGGCAACCTTGGGGTGGGCCTGGCCCTGGGTCACGGTTCGCAATGCCCGATTTTTTATCGGCACGCTCTCGCTGCAAGGACCAGCCGATCTCGATCGCGTCCTGCAAGATACCACCGAAGTCTCCGTCACCGGCGAAGGCCTGTCGAACCTCCTCGACACCGGCTTCGACATGGATGCCTGATCATGCCGACCGGCCGAACCGCTCACTACCTCGACGGCCGCACGGCCACGCGACACCGCGTCACCCTCACCATCAGCCCGGCCGCGCTCCAGATCGCCATGTCCGACGGCAGCATGAAGCAATGGCCGTATGACCAGATTCGCCAAACACAAGGAACCTACCGCGGCGAGCCGGTCCGGTTGGAGTTCGGACCTGAACCGGCAGAGGCCGTGGTGATCGCCAGCCGCGCACTGTTGACCGAAATCCATACGGCGGCACCCACACTCGCGGAACATTTCCACAATCCCTCCTGGCGCAAAAGGCGTCTCGCTTGGACGCTGGCTGCGGGACTGGGAGTGGTGTTCCTTCTGATCAGCCTGTACCGGTGGGGAATCCCGGGTATCGCCTCCGCGGCCACGCCGTACGTGCCGACAACCTGGGAAGAATCACTTGGCCGACGGATCGTTGAACATCTGGCGTCGGAGACGCAGCAATGCCGGGATCCGGAGCGGCTTCGGAAGATCGACTACGTGGTGCAAACGCTGGCGGCCACCCGTCCTGACTCTCCTTACCGGGTGTCGCTCTCCGTGGTCGACAACCCCGCCGTGAATGCATTTGCCGCCCCCGGCGGCCAGGTGGTGATTCTGCGCGGCCTGTTGGAACGGACAACCAGCCCTGAACAACTTGCCGGAGTTCTGGCGCACGAACTCCAACACGTCTATCAACGCCACAGTACGAGAGCCATTCTTGAACAGACGGCCGGCACACTGCTGCTAACCGCGGTGTCGGGAGACCTGTCTGGAGGACTGGCCTGGGGACTGGAGGGTGCCCGGACGATGGGATCATTGCACTACAGCCGCACCCACGAACAAGAGGCGGACACCGAAGGCCTGCGCATGATGCAGGCCGCCCATCTCGATCCCGCCCCGATGATTGCCTTTTACGAAACTCTGCAGAAGGCTGAGCAGGATCATGCCGGACCGCCTGATTTCCTTTCGACCCATCCGGACATGGGCCAGCGGATCGCCACCCTCATCGCGCGTGCCGGCCCACCGCCGACCGACGCGCGCCGGCTGCTTCCCGGAGAAGACTGGAAGGACATCCGCACGCTCTGTCGCGTACAGGCCGGCACGCGTTCCAATCCGGATTTCGCCGCTCCCCCCTGACACAGACGTTTCACCGCATCACAGACCGGCTGCCTCTGTTATAATCCCCTCACCTATAGGCATGCCGTATGCGCGTTCTTGTCGTTGAAGATGAAACCAAGGTGGGCTCCTTCATTAAGCGAGCCCTGGAAGAAGAAAGTTACGCGGTCGACCTGTGCGAGGACGGCGCGCAGGGTCTCGACCAGGCCCTGACCGGCAGCTACGACCTCATCATGATCGACCTGATGCTGCCGGGTTTACCCGGCATGGAAGTGCTCACCCGCCTCCGCAAAGAAAAAATTCAGACACCCGTATTGATCCTGACGGCGCAGTCGAAAGTCGATCAACGCGTCAAGGGACTGGATGCCGGGGCGGATGACTACCTCACTAAACCGTTCGCCATCGACGAATTGCTTGCCCGCGTCCGAGCCCTCCTGCGTCGCGGCACGGCGGAAACGTCCGGCACGCTGCAGATCGATGACCTCATCCTCAACCCCGCCACGCGGGAGGTCACCCGCGGAGGACAGCGCATCGATCTCACGGTCAAAGAATATGCCCTCCTGGAATATTTCATGCGGCACGCGGGACGGGTGTTGACCAGGCCCATGATTTCCGACCATGTCTGGAATCAAGACTTCGACACCTTCACCAACGTCATCGACGTCTATGTGAATTATCTGCGGAACAAGATCGATCGCGGACGGGCTCGAAAACTGATCCATACGATACGAGGGAGTGGGTATATGCTCAAGGTGGACTGATGCCGCTTCGAGTCCGGCTCACCCTCTGGTACGGAACCGCTCTGGCCCTGATTCTGTTGACGTTCTCCGTGGTGCTCTACACCGTCACGGCCCGCGGCCTCCGCGACCAAGTCGATGAGTCGTTGCAGGAAACCGCCTCGGCCGCCGTGCGCTCGCTGGAGGTCCGCGGATTCCTACCCCTCATCGATGAAGATGCCTTGTTGAGCCAATTCCCGGAACTCACCCGTATCGACAAATTCTTTCAGATCTTCAGCCCCACCGGTACCATCACCATCCGCTCGCCGAATATCCGGCAGCACGACGTGCCATTGAGCCGCCCGGCCCTGGAAGCCGCCTTTACCGGCAGCACCGTCTTCGAGTCGGCTAGATACCCCAACGAACCGCCGCTGCGTCTGGTGTCCGTTCCTATTATTTACCGCGGCTCGTTGCTCTACATCGTCCAGGTCGGCACCACCCTCGAAGGGGTCGAAGAAACCCTGCGCCGCTTCCTTCTCGTGCTGCTCGTGATGGCGCCGATTGCGCTGGTTGTGTCTCTCGTCGGAGGATGGTTTCTGGCAGGACGCGCTCTGCGTCCGGTCGATTCCATCACCGTCGCCGCGCAACGGATCGCGGCGGGCGATCTGACGCAACGGCTGCACTCTGAACGCTCGTCGGATGAAATCGGGCGTCTGACCGATACCTTCAACAATATGATCGCGCGACTGGAAACCTCCTTCGCACAAATCCGCCAGTTCAGCAGCGACGCTTCCCACGAACTGCGCACGCCGCTGACCGTTATGAAGGGCGAGAGTGAGTTGGTCCTGCGCCGCCCCCGACCGGTCGAAGATTATATCGCCGTGCTGGAGAGCAATCTGGAGGAAATCGACCGGATGTCTCGCATTGTGGAGGAGCTGCTGTTCCTCTCCAGGGCGGACATGGGCCAAGTCAAAACCGAATGCGAGCCGGTCAGACTGGAAGCCTTAGTGGAAGACATTCAACGACAGGCCTGCCTCCTTGGCCAGGAACGGGAAGTGGATGTCATCATGGGCACGATTGAACCGGCGACCGTATGTGGCGATGAACTTCGTCTGCGGGAACTCATCCTCAACATCGTCGACAATGCGGTGAAATATTCACATCCCCGGGGCAAGGTTGAAATCGACTTGCGGGTGGAAGGCTCCACCGCGCGCCTTGCCGTGCGCGATTACGGGATCGGCATTCCCCAGACTGCGCACAAACAGATTTTCGACCGCTTCTTCCGCACCGATGATGCGCGGGCCCATACCAAAAAAGGGACCGGCCTCGGCTTGGCCATCTGCGCCTGGATTGCGGAAGCCCACCATGGACACATCGAAGTCCAGAGCGAGGTCGGCCAGGGATCTACCTTCACGCTTGTCCTACCGTTGGCTGACGCAGCTTAACGACTTCTAATTCCTCGCTAATAGTTTTCTCATCCGGGGCTGTTACCTTTCAATTGACTGTCGCACGTAGGATTCATTTCTCCCGCGCGTACAGACCACCGCCATCTAGGAGGAGCCCCTATGAAACGACCCACACCGTCACTCAGTATTTTGGCAGGTATTGCCGCAGTAAGCGCCGGGCTGATCTGGAGCTATACCCCGCTCTCATCGTCCCACGCCTCAAACCCATCACCGGTTGCAGAGGAGCGCACGATGACGCCGGCCGGTGCCCTGCCCGCTGCCGGATTCGCCGATGTGGCCAAGACCGTCACGCCGGCCGTCGTCAACATCACCACCAGCGGGACTGAGGAGGTGTCCGACCATGCCCGCCCGCGCGGAAAAATGGAAGACTTTTTCGGATCACCGTTCGGCCCGCGCCGGTTCGGACCGCCAATGGAGCCACGGGAACACCGTGGCGGCGGACAGGGATCCGGAGTGATCGTCACTCAGGATGGCTATGTGCTGACCAACAACCATGTGATCGCAGGCGCGAAAACGGTGACGGTCACGCTGCCCGATAAACGGGAATTCAAAGGCCGGATCGTCGGCAGTGATCCGAAGAGCGATATTGCCGTGATCAAGATCGACGGCACTCAGCTCCCGACCGTTCCTTGGGGCGACTCCAGCCGCTTGCAGGTCGGTGAATACGTGCTGGCAGTTGGAAATCCCTTCGGCCTCAATTCCACGGTCACCCTGGGCATCGTCAGCGCACTGGGCCGTGGACACATGGGGATCACGCAGTATGAAGATTTTATTCAGACGGATGCCGCCATCAATCCTGGAAATAGCGGCGGGGCGCTCGTGAATACGAAGGGAGAACTGATTGGCATCAACACGGCCATCTTTTCTCAAACCGGCGGCTACCAAGGCGTTGGCTTTGCCGTCTCGACCGGCATGAGCAAGCCGATCTATGAAAGCCTGGTCAAAACCGGCAAGGTTGTTCGCGGATACCTGGGCATCGGCATTCAGGACCTGAACCATGACCTGGCCAAATCATTTGGCGTGAAGAGTAGTAATGGCGCGGTCGTCACCGACGTGAAGGAAGAGGGCCCGGCGGACAAGGCCGGGATCAAACAGGGCGATGTGATCCTTTCCTTCCAGGGCGCGCCGATCGAGGATGCCGTGACACTCCAACGCGCGGTCACGCGAACCGCAGTCGGCAGCAAAGCCACGGTGAAAGTGTTGCGGGATGGCCATGAACAAGAACTATCCGTCACGCTGGCCGAACTGCCGGATACCCAGCAGGTAGCCAAGGCGGAGATCGAATCCCCGGACCAGCCATTGGCGGGTCTCGCGGTGCAGGAACTTGATCGGGAAACGGCTCAGGAACTGGGGCTCAAGGGAAAGATTCAGGGAGTCGTGGTCACCAATGTCGACCCGGAAAGTGACGCGGAGCGGGCCGGATTGATGCCCGGTGACGTGATTCGGGAAATCAACCGGAAGCCGGTGACATCCATGAAGGAGTTCGATCGGGCCGCATCGAGTCTCAAGAAAGGGCAAACCGTTCTAGTCTTGATCAACCGACGCGGCGCATCCCTGTATCTGAGCGCGAAGATCTAACTGCAGGCAGAGCGACGGGGCGGGGGGGCCGGTGAGCACAGGCTTACCGGTACCCCGCTCCGATTTTTTTGGGCATGAGCAACGCGGGAGAAGAGGGAGACGTGTGTGACCTGTCGGCGTGGCCGACAGGCTGGGCAATCAAATCATACCCGGCGACATCTGTCACTGTAACCGAAATGAAGTCGCCCGGCTTGGCAACCCCGCGTTCACAATACACCACTCCGTCGATCTCAGGCGCCAAACCCTGATGCCTCGCCTCCAGCAACCGATCCGACTCCTCAGACACCCCATCCACCAGGACTTCGATTGTACGGTCGAGGTACTCGCGGTTTTTGGACTCTGAAATCGATTCCTGTAAAGCCAGGAGCTCATTGCGGCGTTCTTCCATCACCGCCTGGTCGACTTTGCGATCGAGGTTCACGGCCGACGTGCCTTCCTCATCGGAATAGAGGAAGACCGCCACGCGATCGAATTCCATATCGAGCATGAACTGCTTCAATTCTTCAAAGTGCGCATCGGTCTCACCGGGAAACCCGACGATAAAGGCCGTTCGAAAGAACACGCCAGGAATTTTGGTGCGAATCCTCTCCACCAGTTCCGTCAGATGCTTGCGATCACCCAATCGGTGCATGCGCTTCAGCATCCCGTCGCTGATGTGTTGGAGCGGCATGTCGAGATACTTGGTGATGCGCGCCTCACCAGCATACAAATCCAACAACTCATCCGTGACCTGCTGCGGGTACAAGTAGAAGGGCCGGATCCAACGCAGATCGTTCACGGTGACCAACTCGCGCAGCAGAGCCGTGAGTCCTTGCTTGAGGCCAAGATCCACCCCGTAATTGATGGTGTCCTGGGAAATGAGGTTGAGCTCCTTGACCCCTTCTTTGGCCAGCCGTCTCGCCTCAGCCACGATCGATTCGATCGGACGGCTGCGTTGCTTGCCGCGCATGATCGGAATTGCACAGAAGGCACAGTTGCGGTTACAGCCTTCAGCAATTTTTAAGTAGGCGCTGTGTGGCGTGCCCAAACGGACGCGCGGCGTGTCGGCATCATAGAGGTAGGGTGGCTGCCCGAGCCAGAGACGTTGCTGGCGCGCCTTCGGAGCCAAGAGGCTGCGGCAGATTTCTGCGATGCGGCCGAATTCACCGGTGCCGACCACACCGTCCAACTCAGGCAGTTCATTCAGCAGCTCGCCCTGATAACGCTGCGCCAGACAGCCGGCTGCAATTAGGACGCGACAGGAACCGGACTTCTTGAGACGGCCATGTTCTATAATGCTATTGATCGATTCCTGCTTGGCCTCTTCAATAAAGCCGCAGGTATTGATGATGACCACTTCGGCGGCGCGCGCATCGCCGGTCAGTTGGAACCCGCCGGCCACCAGCGTTCCGAGCATGACTTCGGAATCCACCTGGTTTTTTGAACAACCCAGGTTCACGAAGCCGATGGTGGGTTTCTTACCTTTCGCCCGTGAAGGCGTAATCAATGATGAAGCCATAACGAGGCAGTCTACGAGACGGCGGAAAAGTCTGTCAAACCAGGTCTCTTGCTATTCGTCCTGCCGCTATCCTAGATTGAGCGCATGATCCGGACGTTCCAAGGCATCAAGCCCACCATTCCGCGATCTTGCTTCATCGAAGAAACGGCGGTTGTCATCGGCGACGTCGTGATGGGCGAAGACTGCAGCGCCTGGTTCCATGCCGTTATCCGAGGGGATGTGAATTACATTCGCATCGGAAGCCGGACCAACGTGCAGGATCTCTGCATGCTGCATGTCACGCATGACACACACCCCCTCGTCATCGGCGACGACGTCACCATCGGACACCATGTGGTGCTGCATGGCTGCACCATTCAAGACCGGGTGCTGGTCGGAATGGGCGCCATCATCATGGACGGTGCGGTCATCGGGGAAGACTCGGTCGTCGGCGCTGGAGCGCTCGTGACAGAAGGCACCATCGTTCCACCCAAGAGCCTCATCCTGGGATCACCGGCTAAGGTCAAACGTCCGGTGACCGAGCAGGAGCTCGCATGGATACGGGAATCTGCGCAGAACTATATTCGATATTCCCGTCAGTACCTCACCGGACCCGATAAACCTCGCCCGGGGTTTTGGGTCTAACCGTCACGACAATACTCCCCGACAAGGCACTCATCCGATCCGCATCAGACAGATGGGATCACCGACAGTAGGTGAGGCGTACGTGCGGGGATCAATCCGGTAAGGAATGCCGCACCGGTGGCACCACTCGGCAACCCATACCGCCTCCTCAACCGTCGTGGTCACCAGGCCCGGCACAGTCAGTCTGCCCAGGCAATGATCGATCAATCGGGCCACCGTGCGTTGTTGCGTGACAAATGTTTTGGCATTGAACGTCACGGGATTTGCCCGCCCATAGGACAGCACTGATAATTCCGGAAACCGTTCAGGATCATTCAGCACACTGACAAGCCAGAGGTGATCCACCCGCTGTTTCACGGAACCCGCGTCTTGATGCTGAAACCGGATCGGAAGTGCGCCGCAAGCACGATTCAAGATCTGCACTTCTTGCCGTCGCAGGTTGCAGGCGATCACACGCCGGTTCAAATCAAGGGTTTCCATCACCAGCGGCGGAATCTCCGCGACGCCGGCTCCCACGTACAAACTGGCGCCGCCCGGCTTGAGCCGGGGCTTCAACGCAGTGGCTACCTTCGTCCCGAGACGCTGACAAGGCCCTCGCTTCGCGGCCCAAAATTCATCGCCGCCTTCGTCGCAATAAATCGGGCCCAGCCGCGCATAGTCGAGACGCGCAAATATCTCCTTGATCGCACGCCTGGTAGCAGCCCCTATCATCACAATCTTACGCGCCATCCTTCTCCATACTGGTCAGGTTCCATGATTGTGGCTCCCTCCTGAAATGTTGAAGATCGGCTAGCGGCACCCGACCGGCAGGTGAACGATTCATCTCAGCGCCGACGCAGCCCCTCCCCACCGGTGTCCGATAAGCGGGAAACCAACGGGTCATGCGCGCCGCCCATTATTGATTGAGATGCACACGCGTGGTTGGGTTGCTGACTACGAGACGATCTCGGTTCCGATACCCTTGTGAGTAAAAATCTCCAGCAGAATGGCATGGGGCACGCGGCCGTCCACGATATGCGCTTTTCCGACGCCGCCGGCCAGTGCATCCAGGCAGGCATGCACCTTCGGCAACATGCCTTCGCTGATCGTGCCGCGCTTGACCATGCGCTGGACATCCTTGCGCGAGACCGTCGAGAGATGGCGGCCATTGGCATCCCGGATCCCCTTCACATCGGTCAACATCACCAGCTTTTCCGCCTTCAACGCCGCCGCGATCGCCCCGGCGACCAGGTCGGCATTGATGTTGTACGTGTTCCCCTCCCGATCCGTCCCGATGGGCGCTATCACCGGAATGTAGTGATCTTCCTGGAGCTTCAGCAGCAATGTGGGATCGATCGACTTCACGTCTCCGACAAACCCGAAATCCGCGTCCCGGTCTTCGATATCGATATCCTTTTCGATGCTTTCCGCCCAGGCCTTGGCCGTCAACGGCTTGGTCAACATCAACCCGCCGTCTTTGCCGCTGAGCCCGACCGCCTGGCCGCCGTGCCGGTTAAGCAGATCGACGATTTCCATGTTGATCCGTCCCGCAAGGACCATCTCTACAATTTCCATCGTCGCGGCATCAGTCACACGCACGCCGTGCTTGAACTTTGCTTCCATGCCCAATCGATCCAGCATCTGATCGATTTGCGGACCGCCGCCATGCACCACGACCGGATTCAAGCCGACGTACTTCAGCAACACGACATTCTGCGCGAACCGCGCTTTGAGCGAGGCGTCCGTCATCGCATGCCCTCCGTACTTGATGACGACAGTCTTGCCCTTAAATGTCCGGATGTAGGGCAGCGCCTCGATCAGCACGTCGGCTTTCTTAATCAGTTTATTCATCCGTCACTCCTCGCTGTCGCTGGTCACACTTACAAAATATAGCGGCTCAGGTCCTGATCCTTCACGATATTGAGCAACCGTTCCCGTACATACGCAGCATTCACGACCACGGTCTTCTCTTGCGAGTCCGCCCCTTCGAACGACACCTGTTCGAGCAGCCGCTCCATGATCGTAAAGAGACGCCGGGCGCCGATGTTTTCCGTGCGCTCGTTGACTTGCACCGCCGTCGCCGCAATCTCCGCCAAGCCGTCTTCGGTAAACTCGACGGTGAGCCCTTCCGTCGCCATCAACGCGTGATACTGGCGCACTAACGCTCCCCGCGGCTCCGTCAGGATACGCACAAAGTCATCTTTGGTGAGCGGCGCTAGTTCCACGCGTATTGGAAACCGCCCTTGAAGCTCAGGAATCAAATCCGACGGTTTGGCCACGTGAAAGGCTCCCGCGGCGATAAAGAGGATATGGTCAGTCTGGACGGCGCCGTGTTTTGTGCTGACCGTCGAGCCTTCCACAATCGGCAAGAGATCGCGTTGCACCCCTTCACGGGACACATCCGGGCCCATCGCACGCTCACGACCGGCAATCTTGTCGATCTCGTCCAAAAAGACGATGCCGGTCTGTTCGACTTTTGTGATGGCCTCCCGCACCACCTCATCCATATCGATCAGTTTCTGGGCTTCCTCCTGAGTAAGATGCTTCAGGGCATCGGGAACCTTCATCACCCGCTTCTTTTTCTTCCCCTGGAACATGCCGCCCAACATGTCGCGGAGATTCCCTTCGAGATCTTCCATCCCGCCCGCATTCGAAATGACTCCGAGCGGTAAAGCCCGTTCCTTCACCTCGACTTCCACAGATCGTTGATCCAGCTTGCCCTCGCGCAATTGCAATCGCAACTTCGAGCGCGTGGCGTCCGCCGATTCAGTCGGCTCTGCAGCTTCCGCGCGCGAGGCGGCATGGTCGAATCCGGGCGGGGCCGAACGGGATGGCGCGCCGGGCAGCAGCAAATCGAGCAGCCGTTCTTCGCCGAGCCGTGAAGCCTTCCCTTGCACATCCTCCAAATGTTTGGTTTTCACCAAACTGATCGCTTGTTCGGTGAGATCACGGATGATGGATTCGACGTCCCGGCCGACGTACCCGACCTCGGTAAACTTCGAGGCCTCCACCTTGATGAACGGCGCTTCGGCAAGTTTGGCCAAACGCCTGGCGATCTCAGTTTTGCCGACACCGGTGGGGCCGATCATGATGATGTTCTTCGGCATCACTTCATCACGCAACTCCGGAGCCAGTTGCTGGCGTCGCCACCGGTTACGCAAGGCAATCGCGACCATGCGCTTGGCATCCTGCTGGCCGATCACATAGCGATCCAGCGCCTCGACGATCTGCCGGGGCGTGAGACTATTCACATTGAGGGTGCGAGAAGTCGATTCAGTCGTCATGGCAGGCTGATCCTAACGCGTGAGCGATTCGATCACAATCTGTTGGTTGGTATAAATGTCGATCCCGCCGGCGATCATCAGTGATTCCCGAACGATGTGTTCGGCGGCCAGTTCTGAATGCGCCAGCAGGGCACGAGCAGACGCCAAGGCATAGGGTCCGCCTGAACCAATCGCCAAAATGCCGTCCTCAGGCTCCACCACATCTCCCGTGCCGGAAATAATAAAAGAGTGGTCGAGATCGGCTACCGCCAGCAATGCTTCCAGACGCCGCAACACCCGATCCGTCCGCCAATCTTTTGCTAATTCCACGGCGGCACGCGTCAGGTTGCCGCGAAACTCGGCCAATTTTGCCTCGAATTTCTCAAACAGTGTAAAGGCATCGGCCGTGGCGCCGGCAAATCCGGACAAGACGGTATCGTTGTGCATGCGTCGCATTTTCCTGGCGTTATGCTTCATGACGGTGGTGCCGACGGTGACTTGTCCGTCGCAGCCCATCGTGACCTGATTTCCTCGTCTGACACACAGCACCGTAGTCGATCGAATTTTCATCGCGAGCCCTTCTGCTTGTCTCCCTCCACCGTTTCCGTCACAGTGACGGCACGGGGGTGCGTGCGATCGTATAACGCGAGTAGCTGGTCTGTCGCAAGATGGGTGTATTTTTGCGTCGTACTCAGCGAGACGTGCCCCAGCATCTCTTGAATGGCGCGCAAGTCGGCGCCCTCATCCAACAGATGCGTGGCAAAAGAATGGCGCAGGGTGTGGGGGTGGATCGCGCCGCCGCTCAGTTGCCCTGAATATTTGGCCACAATGCGGGCCACCGACCTCGTCGTCAACCGGCCCCCCCGACGATTGCGAAAGACGGCTCCAGACTCCTGCCAGGGCCGCGCGGAGGATGTCAAGGCTGTCGCGACGGGAGCTTGGGCATGGTAGGCATCGATGGCCTCAAGGGCGAGGGGGCTCAAGGGAATGACTCGTTCTTTTTGTCCCTTGCCGCGAACACGCACGACACCTTCACTGCGACTGATATCCTCACCATTCATGCCGACCAATTCACTGACCCGCGCGCCGGTTGAATACAAGGTTTCGAGAATGGCGCGATCACGCAATCCATCTGGCGCTTCTTGCTGGGGAAATTCCATCAAGGCCCCCGCATCATCCTTCGTGAGCACTTGAGGAAGATGTTTGGGAAGCTTCGGCGCGCGCACATCTTCTGCGGGATTCGTCTGCACGAGGCCGACTCGAACCAGGTATCGAAAAAAACTGCGCAGGCAAGCAAGTTTTCTGGCCAGGGATGTTTTTTTCTCTCCTCGGCGATCACGCGAAGCGAGAAATCCGCGAATCAGGCCAGTGTCTATCGATTCAACGGTCAGCGGGCCGCGTGGCTTCAGCGAGGCCAGGGCAAAGGTGCGAAACTGGGCCAGGTCGGACGTATACGCGCGGATGGTTTGCGGTGAGGCGCCGTCCTGAACAGCCAACACCTCTAGGAAAGCCCGGATTGCGCGATCCATGCGTCAAAATCCTCAACCGCCCGTTGCTGGATCAGACGCCGCTTTTGTTCCTTATCGCGCGTCTTGACGGTGACTGGCGGGAACAGGCCGAAATTGGTGTTCATCGGTTGAAAATGTGCGGGATCGCTTTGGGTGATGTGCGCCATCAGGCAGCCGTGGGCGCTGGCGGGTGGCGGTGTGACGAGCGGTTGACCAGCCAGGCCTCGCGCCGCATTGATGCCGGCGATCCCTCCCATCGCCGCCGACTCGGTGTATCCTTCGACACCCACCAATTGGCCTGCAAAAAAAACGGTGCCACGGGTTTTAAGCTGGAGCGTCTCGCGCAACAGTTGCGGTGAGTTGATGAAGGTGTTGCGATGCAGGCTGCCGAACCGCAAAAACTCAGCCTGCTCCAGTCCGGGAATCAGCCGGAATACTCGCTTTTGTTCCGGATACGTGAGCTTCGTCTGAAACCCGACCATGTTGTAGCACGTCCCATGGACATTCTCAGTACGAAGCTGCACCACAGCATAAGGGCGCACGCCTGTCTTAGGGTGCTCCAGCCCGACTGGTTTCAGCGGGCCGAACTGCATGGTCTGCCGTCCTCGCTCAGCCATGACCTCGATGGGAATACAGCTTTCAAAATACGCTACTTTTTCAAACTCTTTCGGCTGAACTTTTTCTGCCGCCATCATGGCGTCGTACAACGCATTATACGCCGCTTCATCCATGGGGCAGTTCAGGTAGTCCGCCCCGCCTTTCCCATACCGTGAGGCCCGATACACAATGTCCATGTTGATGGAGTCGGCGTCGATGATGGGTGAGATGGCATCGAAAAAATAGAGGTGTCGTTCGTGCGTCAGTTCGCTGATCGCCTTCGACAATTTGTCTGAAGTTAGCGGGCCGGTGGCGATGATCGTGACGCCATCCGACGGGATCTCCGTGACTTCTTCGCGAATGATGCGAATATTGGGGTGTCCTTCCAGCGCCTGCGTGATGGCACGCGCGAAGACCTCGCGATCCACCGCCAGCGCCGAACCGGCCGGCACGCGCGCCTCCTCCGCCGCGCGAATCACCAGTGAGTTCAGGCGCCGCATCTCGCCTTTGAGAATGCCGGGCGCATTCAGCGGGTCCATCGACCCTAATGAGTTTGAACAGACGAGTTCCGCCAGATCACCGGTTTTGTGCGCCTTCGTCGTTTCCTTCGGGCGCATCTCATACAGCGTCACCCTGGCTCCGCGATGTGCCGCCTGCCACGCCGCTTCTGAGCCGGCCAAACCACCCCCGATGATGACGATGTCTTCACGCATGAATGGGAAACCTGTGAAAAAATGGAAGGAGGCCCATTGTAAGAATCGCCTTTTCTCGATGTCAAGAAACGGGAGGGTGTTTCAGGATCGCAGGGGCCACCGGCTTTTCACCATGCGGCCGACCGCACAACGTTCTGGATACGCTGAGCCACTTTGTTGCTCCCTTTTGCCCGACCATGCTAGACTGCGACCGGTGCGGGCGATTAGCTCAGTGGGAGAGCGCTTCCTTCACACGGAAGAGGCCACAGGTTCGATACCTGTATCGCCCACCAATTTTTCAACGACTTCCAAGACAGCACTCTCCGACACACGCAGCACTGTGGTCATTTTTGTGTCACGGTGTGACCGTCGGTCCAAAATCTCCACCCCATCTCGCAGGCTTTCCGGGTAATGATGCGCATAGCGTTGCGTCATCATCGGCGACTTGTGCCCGAGTAGCCGTTGTACCTTGTAGAGATCCACTCCCGCCTGGACCAGCCGCGTCGCGAAGGTGTGGCGGAGGTCATGGAAATGGCAGTTCACGATGCTCGCCTTTGCCATTGCAGGCCGTAACGCCCGTCGCAGATGGTTGGGATCTAACCGTGTACCGGCGAGACTTGGAAAGACCAATGCAGTTTTGATGTGCCGCACCTTGGCCTTCTCCGTCAGAAGCGCCATCACGGTGTGATTCAATGGCACGGTTCGCCGCTCTCCGTTTTTCGACTCAAACACGGTTGCAGTTCTTCGAAACAGATCCACGCCGGTCCAGGTCAGTGACAGGATCTCGCCCAACCGCATCCCGCTATGGAGCGCGAACACCACGAGCTCGCGTAACCACGACGGACAGGCATCGAGCAATCGTGCCTCCTCGTCTTCCATCAACCATCGGTCTCGTTTAGTCACTCCCTTTTCGAGAGACACGCGACTGACGGGATTGTCTCGACACCATTCCCATTCCCGCTTCGCCAGATTGAAGGCCTTTCTCAAGCAGGTGAGCTCTCGATTGATAGTTCCCTAAAGCCACCCCTATATCTTCGCTGGAAGCTCCAAAGTCTGGCTATGGCGACACGAAGTAACTGAACCATAGCTGACGCTTACATGGCAGGGTAAGGGCCGAAAGGCATGCGCTTTTGACTAAGTTTAAATGAATCACACCGTTGTCCAGCCCTGAGCGGACCGCTTACCCACAATGAGGCGCCCCTCTATCGAGTGATCACTTAGCTTATACACAAGTCCAACACGGTACCTCATCACGTAATACTGAATAGAAATGCAACACACAGCTAGGTGTGCTCTGTCTGGAGAAAATACGGCGGCCTCCACCTCACATCGCCCGCCTCCTACAACAGTATTGACATGTCTTGCAATTGATTCCCACGATTCCGCCGCATCGGTCGGCTGCCTCGTGCCGTCGAGTAGTGCCACAAGCGGTTGCAGGCGAGGAGCTCCGTGGGTTCCAGCAAATTGAAAGTGTATGCCGAGCCTGGTCAATGTGCAGGTCCGCATATCGTCAGGATGTACTTTTCTCCCACTCCAACTGCACACTTGAGCCTCGGCCGGCGTACAATACTTCTGTGCAGCCGATTGCACAGCCAATGTTTCTAGGACTCGGTCATGAGAAATGCTACTCGTGACGATGAAACGTTTCAGCGCTTTCTTCCCACTTGAAGCACAGCGTTCTAGCTCTGAAGGAAGTACCCGTTTCCCACTCTCGGCACAGGTCTCTAAAATTCCTGGACGGACAAAGCGTCCCGTAACTTCACACTGCTCCGCCTCAGAAGGTACGAGGGACTTCCTGGTTTCGAAGCACCAAATAAATTCGGAACGATGCCCGGTTTTTCCGGACACCGATGACTGAGACCCTTCGTCGCCACGGTACAACTTTCCCGAGACTTCACTGATTGCGAGTTCTGACTTCAGAGCATCTGTCCCAGTAAACTCACACCGGCCAAAGTGCTCTGGCTCTGCACGCTTGCGACTAATCTGCGAGGTCCGCAGCCTGCTTCGCAGGACAGGTTGTCCGCTCACCGAAGAGATCTCAAGTTCAGAAGGTAGAACTCGTTTGCCTGATAATGAACACCTTTTAAGAATCGCCGGGGACACAACGGCTCCAGTTTCAGCACAGGTTTCTGCTTCCGTGGCCATCAAGAGCTTCCCAGTGATGAAGCATGTGACAAATTCCGAGCGGTGACCAGATTTTCCGGAATAAGCAGATCGCTCCTTCTGATCACTGCGGTAACGCTTTCCTGACCCCTCACTGATCGCTACTTCCGACTTGAGAATCTCCGCGTGAGTAAACTCACATCTATCGAAATGTTCCGGTTCCGCTCGCATGCCACTTTGCTCGGAAGTCTTTAAGAGCCATTTCGCCACCGGGTGATTTGTGACTGAGGATAACTCGACTTCATCTCTCAGCAGTCGTTGCTTTGATACCGCGCAAATCACTGTGAACTCGGGCAGGGCGTAGCGGCCGGAAGCGTCAGACTGTGAGAGTAGATGTTCAAGCACATATTGCCTTGAACTTTCACATTGCTTTAGGCAAACAGCTGGCGCCTTCCGGCCGCTCTTGGCACACACGAGGAGCTTAGGGGCATCAATGAGAGTAGGATCGTGTGGGAGGACCGTGAGGATGCTCTGATACTCCTTATCACCTTCGAGCCTGAATCGAACTCGCATCTGCACACGTCTGTACATGCTCCCATCAAGAGCCACCAGAGTTGTTTCGAGTTTTGGTGTAAATTCGTCCTCGAGGCGTTTAGCTTTGCGGGGATTGTCACCGGCAGCTTTAACTTCCTCCACGCAGCGTTCGATATAGAAACGATGAAATTCGGCAATGCCTGGATCGTTGTGCCCTGCGTGAAGGACCGTTTGTTCGTCTATTCCAATTTCACGTGCATCTGGGAGAACCCGAGGTAAGGGGTCGAGCCCCGATGATCCGACTGTCTTGGTGTGTTCCGATGCCCCGCACTTCACTGTCACGAGTCTCTCGTAACTGTCATGTGCAACAGTTGCTCGGACGAGAACAGTGGCTTCTCCAGTAAAGCATCGGCTCACTGCCTGAACGTCCCTGCCAGTGAGCGAGGCATCAAATGAGTGGACCCAATTCGAAGCGATGTCATGGGACTGAGTAGACGGCTGAGAGTCCAGATCCTCAACATGATGCACGCCGGACCCTACTACTCGATGAATTAGCGTGAGGAAGGGACCTGAGCCCGGTGCATATAGCTCACTTCTCACATCTCTGTCAGATTGATCCTCAAAACGAATATGGTGTCGACTTCCATTCTCTTCAACACAAACAAAGCCACTGGGAAGTTCCGTGACCCGCGCTCCCAAGGTTTTAAACGCCGAAATCGTGAATTCGCGGGGCTCCATGGATCGGGTCTGCGACGGTAGCCGTGGGCCACGTGGGCCCGTGTAAGCTGTACCATCCATTCCACCGAGCAGAGAGTTGATGCTGGCCTCTTCTCGTTCCAGGGTCGCTTTGGCTTCGTCTATGCTATCGATAGCCTTTTGAGTTGCTGCGTCGACATCCATTCCGGTCAATGCGGCAACAACAAGGCGCCGAATCTGCTCATCGAATCCAGCTGAATTTTCTTCGTCTCCCTCACCGATTCCCGATGCCTCCAGCAGGGCATCGATATCCCCAATGGCATGTGATGCTAACTGGAGTTTTTCCATCAGACGTCCAACGATATACTCCTCAAAGGTTCCTCGTAAGATGATATTGAAGATTCCAACACTCGCGTGGAGGGATGCCAGTCGCTGCACGCGTCCAATTCGCTGTTCCACAATCATGGGATTCCACGGGAGGTCATAATTGACGAGTACATTCGCTACTTGTAGGTTGATCCCTTCTGAGCCAGCTTCCGTCGACACAATCACATGACAGTCTGGTGGCATCTTTCTAAAAGCTGCCAGGGTCTGGGAGTTTCGAAGTCCGGAAGATCCGTTGATTATGCCGACTTTTAGCCCATGCTGCTCCAAGAAAGCTTGAATGGTGGTCTGTGTTTCACGACGACTTGTAAAAACAACCATGCGCCATTTGTCGGGATCTTGGCTCTTTAGTCGTTGTATGAGACTCCCCAGTCCCTGAAGTTTCGCGGTCAACGGCATTTGACGAACAATTGCGTTAACCATATGCGACAGTTCCGTCGAAACAGTTCCGTTCCGTGCCATGTTTTCCAGCTGTGCCCTTAAGGCTTCTGGACTGCTAGTTAACGCTTGCAATACAGAAATTTGGGCGAGCCTATTCAGTTGCTGAATTCCCTTTGCGATCACCTGAATCAGTTCGACCTCATTGGGAGTCGGGTCAACCCTATGCAGTTGAACCTTACGATCGGGGAAGTAGAGATTAGCGTCTCCTCGTCGAATTCGAGACATATAACCATATACAATTGACTGGAATTCCTCACGTGCTTCGGGCCGTAGCTGCCGAGCCTTTTCGCGATGATCCGCAATAAATTTCCTCGCAAACATGCCTTCGCTTCCAAAGGGGTTTTGATGTCCCCTTGCCACTGTGAGTAGGTCAACCAGGGAATAGAGATCCCAAAGTCGATTTTGAATTGGTGTTGCAGTCAACATGAGTACATACCGAAACCGTCTTTCTTCGAGTGCAGAACGGAATCGTTGCGCTACTTGTGGTGGCGATTCAACTCCGTACAAGTTTCGTAACTTGTGCGCCTCGTCAAGAATCAGCATTTGAAATCGGTCGCGTGGAATTTCATCAAGATATAAACGGGTTGAGTTATACGTCGTAATGATAGCTCCCAGCTCTGCTGGTTCCTTACGAACTAGATCTTTACCGGTTGCGATCGTTGAATCGATTTCAAACTTCGTTGCAAGCTCTTCCTTCCATTGAGGTGCCAATAGCTTGGGACAAACCACCAGGAAGTGAGTGAGCCGTGAACGAGCGATGAGTTCGCTAACGATCAATCCTGCGCTGATGGTTTTGCCCAACCCCACGTCATCGGCTAGAAGCGTAACGGGGAGGCGACGGCAGAAGGTTATGAGATTGGTTACTTGATGATTATATGGTTCCACACGATCGCGCCATTTCGACTCTGACTTCAGATCATCCCGCTTTTCGATAACGATAGGATCAAGTAGGTCCCATTCAAGACCTGCCCGATAAACCTGATACTCAAGAGGTGTAGCGGCCTTGTGCATGACGCGATGCTGAAGCTTGCCATCTAGCATAGATGAACCCAAAGTTAACAAAGGTGTCAGTAACGTCGTATACCACAAGCCTCGCAGTCATGGACTGTCGCTAACTTCGATTTGGCGCTCAGGAAGGTAATTGCAAGAGCGGGCGCGAGGGATGCCTGAATGAATCTGGGATTGAACCTGGAAGGCAGCTCCATCTGCGATTCCGAGTCTGAGTGAAGTGGGGATGCATGCTAGAACATGATCTATGCCAGCGTCAATCTAGGTCACGCCATCTTGTTTGCTGTGGCCTAAGAGTATCGCCAGCAAAGAACCCTTTGTGATGAGAGAGAACCTGGACATCAGCCTTACGTTCCACAGGTTCTGCCTAGTTGGGTTTGTAAGCTCCTCGTAAATTGATATAGTCATGCGGAGAATGTTCTGACAGTTCCGCGAAGGTATCGGGGCTCATGACGGGGATGAGGCGGCGCTGCAAGACGGCCTGAAGGATCCGGGCAGGAGGCCCTGCGGCGGACAACAGGCCGGACACGAAAATATTGGTATCAAGAACGACGCGCACGCTCGCGCCGAACCGCTGCAACCTCAGCGGCAATCTGTTCGGGGGTGACGCCCAGTTCGCGGCTGGCGCGGCGGAGCTTGCTGACCATACGACCAAGCTTCTTGCGACTCGCCGCTCTGGCCGGGGACTCCAAGATCAGGATGTCGGAGTCGCGATGCGCCACCACAGCTTTTCCCCATCCCTTCATCCAGGAGGAGGGAATCACCACGCCTTCTTTGGTGTACTTCACGGCTTTCATCGGCAGCGCATCCAGTGTATCCGCAGGCAGTATACCATGGTGGTACGGTTCTGTAGTCAGCGGGCGGCGATTTTGCGAGCCGCTCGACAGTCGTTCATGACTGCATGTTCGGACTTCCCAATTCGACCATCCTCTGCTGGTTAACGATCCCGTCGTCCGAGGCCAGTTCACTGTGGTCATTTTTGTGTCAGAAATTATCCAAAACCTTAAAATCTCCCGTACACAGTAGAAGCGATAGAAAGCTCATAACCACATGACATGCAACGATTTTGTGGGGAAACCATTGCAACAGCGAGCGATTCAAAAATCTAGCTTTTCACCTTCACACGGAAGAGGCCACAGGTTCGATACCTGTATCGCCCACCAATTTTCCACCGGCTTCCGAGACAGCAGTCACTGCCACTCCTCATCACTGCGGCCACTTGTGTGCCACGGTGTGCGCGTCGGTCAAGAATCTCCACTCCATCTCGCAAGCCTTCCGGATAATCATGCGCATAGCGTTGCGTCACCTTGCGTGTATCCAGCGTCGTGCGTGAAGCCGACGATGCTAACCCGCTGTAGTCTCCTTAATTGGGCTGGATTGAAAGCTGCTTCAGATAGAGACATGCTTCGGTCGGATCTGCTCTTTTACGGCATCACAAATGGCCTGATGTAGCTCCTGAACAGCCGCCTCTTTTGTAATGAGCACACTGGCTCCGGCTCTTGTCATGGCTTCTTGATTTTCCGCGCCTGCATTAACCGATAGCCCAATCACATTGGTTGTCGGAAAACGCGTCTTGATTTGCGACGTGGCCATGATGCCGTTCATTTTAGGCATGTTGATGTCCATCACTACCACTGCCGGCTGAAGTCGTTCGACTAGAGCCACGGCTTCTTCGCCGTCAGCGCCCTCCCCTACAACCTCCAGATCGGGATAGCCTTCTAAAATGCTTCGCAACCCTTGTCGTACCATCGCATGGTCGTCCACCAGCAAAACACGCGTACGACGGTTAGTCGCGACCGATGAGACTGTATCGACTCGGTGGGCGCTGGATGGAGTAGGCCTGTTTGGCTGCTCCGCAGCGTAGACTGGTATCGCTCCGATATTCGAAGTCGTGTCTTTGAGCGATTTAGTCGGAAGCACCAGCGTGGCCTGGGTGCCTTGCCCAGGTTGTGATTGCACATCTAAGTACCCCCCTATCGTTTTCATACGCTCACGAAGACTGAACAGTCCAAATTGGGAGAGCATACGACCCGTGGTCGGCACTGACTCGATGTCAAAACCCACGCCGTGATCGGACACCGTAATCCGTAACTCGCCGCTTCTTTGGTCCAGACGTATCACGGCCTCATTGGTCTGAGCATGTTTCAACGTATTCATGAGTAATTCACGGACAGACTGATAAAGCAAGATTGAACAATCGTCGGTAAGAGAGCTGTCGGCGGCTGTGCCGACATCGACCGTGACGGTTAAGTCGTGACGCTGAAACTGTTCGGCAAGCCATTTAAGCGCAGCGACCAGGCCGTGCTCTTGCAGAACCAGCGGGCTTAATTCCGCCATCAAGGTCCGACTGTAGTTCAACGCTTTACTGAGCACCGCTTCCGTTTCATTCACCGTTTGTTCCGCTTGCGGCGGCAGTCCAAAACCACGAACTCGTCCGAGATTCAGGCGACACACAACCAGCCACTGGGCGAGACAATCGTGAAGCTCACCGGCCAGCCGTTTCCGTTCGCGCTGCTCGGCCAGGTTCAGTTCCGTCGCCAATATGCGGAGGCTATCCCGCGATTGCTGAAGTTCGCTCGTCCGCTCCTGTATTCGATGTTCAAGCTCTGCGGCAAGCGCTTGGAGCCTATGTTCGCTTTCCCGCAATGAGGTTTGAATGTCCCGAATCTCCGTAATGTCGGTATTCGTCCCAAACCATCGCACAATTCGTCCGTCAGAATCTCGAATCGGCTGAGCCCTGGAGAGAAACCAGTGGTACACACCCTCTCTGCTACGAAGCGGAAAGGTATCCTCCCACGGATGGCCTGTCGCATGGGCCTCCCGCCATTTTTTCTCAACCCGATCCACTTGGTCGGGATGATGCACCTTCTTCCAGCCCCAGCCCTGCATCTCCTCAAAAGTCGTTCCCGTGTAGTCGTACCAACGCCGGTTATACCAAAATATCCATCCATCGGCGTCCGCCATCCAAGCGAGTTGGGACATGTTATCGGCAAGTGTGGCAAATCGCGCTTCACTATCGCGCCCAATGTCTTCTGCTTGTTTGCGGGCCGTAATGTCTTCTATGACCCAGATAAAATTCAGCGGAGCACCCGCCTCGTCCCGCAACAAAGATACCGTGAGATTGATCCATATCAGGCGCTCATCCTTCCGGATGTACCGTTTCTCCATGGTGTACGACGTAATTTCTCCGGCCATTAATCGTCGCGCATTGACCCAATCGGGCTCGATATCGCCTGGATACGTGACATCCTCAAATGTCATGGAGAGGAGTTCTTCACGGGTATACCCTGTAATCTGACACAGCCGCTCATTGACCTTAAGCCAGCGTCCCTCGAGGCTCACATGCGACATACCCACTGCAGCATTCTCAAACGTGGATTGGTACTGAAGGAGTGACTGTCTAAGTTGTTCTTTAGCCTGTTTTCCGGTGGTCACGTCCTCTGAAAAAATGACGAGACCTCCGACCTGGCCATCGATTCCGTACCACGGGCGAACTTCCCATCTGATCCATTGAACCGCCCCGTCAGCCCTCTCAAAACGGTCTTCCTCTGCCCGGGAGATTTCTCCGGCAAGCCCTCGTTGATGCACCTTTCTCCAATCGTCAGAGATTTCAGGAAACAGATCGTAATGGGAGCATCCAAGGATATCGTCCTTGAGGTTGTAATCTCGAATCCATCGCTGACTGGCGAGCACATATCGCATCTCGCGATCCAGCATGGCGATAGCGGCGGGTGCGTGCTCCACCAACAACCGGAGAACTTCACTGTTTTGCAATGGCTGCCCGGCTTTAATTTGCTCTCTGTCATGGGAGAACATACAAGACTCCTGCGAGGGTGCATGACCAGTGGCAGGGGGATGACTAGTGCTAACAGGCTGAACGCACTAGTAAGTTTCCCAGTATGCCATAGACTAGGCCTGGAAGTCCGGCAGGAGCTCTAAACTTGCATGAAAATAGAGGGCGTGGACGAACTTTTCGTCGCCGACGGTAACGGTAATATGCCGTGATACGTCGGTGTTCTCAGCTTGTACGCATCGTGCCGCTTCCGTTGGTTCCCCATCGGCCTGGGTGGTATACGAAGGAACCGGCGAGCAGCTCCTTTATAGTTCGCGGGGTACAATGACCAGGGAAGGAGCTTCTAGGTTCCTTCATCGTTGCACGCTTAGAAGACCTCGCTATCCGACTTACGGATGGCGGCCACCCGAACAGAGCGATTCTGGTAGTCCGGGAAGGGGTCAAACGGCTAAATTTGCCTCGCTTTCCTTGAATGAGGGCCGAGGCTGCCGTCTGACTGGACAGAATCAAGACCCTGCGCTAGACTTTTCTCACGAGGAACAGACTTCGTCTCTTCGAATGTTCCTATAGAAGAAAGAGAGGCATGGTATGCGCGGGACTCTGGCCACAATCATCTTGGGACTGGTTTTGACGACGGGCTGCTCCACCACCAATCAGATGGCGACGCAGGATCAGAACTACAACGCGCCGCTCAGCATCTATAGCGCAATGGATAGCACCTCGCTGGTCTATTCCGATCCCATGGCCGCCTCACAGGCCAACGACAATCCTTACCGATGGCTGGGCTTTGTACTTCACCCGGTCGGGCACCTGGTGGACTACACGGTGAACCGGCCGCTCTATGCCGTTGCGAGACATGCTCCATACCTCTTCGGATACACGGCCGAAGATTCGATGATCGACTCGCAGCGCCGGTAACCCCGCTCGACACCTCGCCGACCGGGATCTTACTTTCTCGGCGGCGAGGATCAGCAGTCACGACTCTCCCTGCCAGTCGCATCTCCAGAGCCATTCAGGTATGCTTGGCTCCTTGATCCTCTATTGCATTGACCTGGGGCATCGAATCCGGCCATGCATCGTCGGCTCTCACTGTTGCCTACACTGATCACCGTCTGCGCCCTGCTGACAGGGTGCGAAACCCCACCGCCAGCTCGCGCGCCGCTTCCGCCGTCAGAGAGCGACCTCGACCTTCTAAAATCCACGAAACTCTGTGATACCCGCAAGGCATTCCTGGAGCAACATCCTGGCGTCGTGCCACATACCCAGGCGTGGGGCAGTGGCCAAGAACTTCGTATCTTGGCCGAACAGAGCCTTTCCAAGGGCGAAGAATCGTACTTCTTCGATGAAGACGGGACATTGGTCGGAACGCTGTTTGTATTCCGTTCCGGTCTCGACCTCGCACCGTACAAAACGCTTCGCTACACTCTCTCCCAACTGAAACCCAGCCTCGAATTCTACCTGACTGTCGCTCAATTGGCCGATCGTCAAAATATGGCCTTCAGCACCCTTTACGACACGGGGGATGAAAAGACCACGACCCGGTACCTCGTACTAGGCGACCGCACCGCTCAGCGGCTTCTGGCAGCGTCCTTTTCTATCGACCCCTACGTTAAACTCTTTTCTCCCTACCGAAAAGAGTTCCTCGATCGTCTTCGGGATACCGGGCAACAGAACGGTGGCCAGCACCTCGACACACAGGGAGCGGAAGATAAGGAACCCTTCGTGTCGCTTCAACAATTCGCCCGAGGCCAGAGCGCCCAGCTCGCCTACTGCGGAACAAAAAATCAGACCATTGCCCTCGACGCCTACCAGAAGGCAAGCGCTTCGGGGTTCACCAGCCAGGTCTGGCAAGCGGAACTCCATCACCGCCTCGGCGTGTCCTGGGAAGCCGCCGGCGATCTAGACAAGGCCAAGCGCGAACTGCTCGCATCGCTGGCGCAACGTCCAAACTCCCCGGAAGTCGTGAACAATCTGGGGTACGTGTACGGCAAGTTAGGCGAGAAGCAGAATGCGCTGGCCTCATTCGAAAAAGCCGTCCTGATGCGCCCGAATTATGCAATTGCCCGGTTTAACCTGGCCGAAGCCATTGCAGACGCCAACCCCAGACGCGCCATTACGGAATATGAAACGTATCTGGCACTCACCGAAGGGATCCCCGAGGAGGCCGATCGCTCAGCCATGGCGCAATCACGCGTCAAAGCCCTCAAACACCAGTAGCCACAGGTCATCTGGCGGCGACAGCCGGCGGATTAAGAAAAGAGTTGAGGAGGAGGGCCGAAATCAGCGGGGAGATTTCTCAGCTTCTTCCTGAGTGGTTTTGCACTCGATGCATAATGTCGTGACCGGGCGCGCCTTCAACCGCTTATACGGGATATCGCCCCGGCAGCCTTCGCAAATACCATAGGTCTGCGTCGCGAGCCGCCCCAATGCTTCATCGATTTTCTTGAGAAGTCTTCGCTCCCGTTCGCGGATGCGAAATGAGAAATGCTGGTCGGCCTCTGCGGACGCTTGGTCGCTCACGTCCGGAAACACTTCCAGTCCGGTAGGATTCGTCAGCACCACTCCGGCTTCGGCCAGGATGGCCGCACGTTGGCCTTCCAGGTCCTTCAGAATATCAGGGTACTTCACCCCGTTCGCTTTCGCCGGCTTCTTTCGAGTGGTGGTCGATTTTTTCGCCGAAGTCTTCATCGAATACTCGGTCTCACTACGCCGGTATCGCCGCCAGACCCGTCCCACGAATTTCGACTATAGCAGCCTCAAATCAGAGGGGTCAATCGGTTCGTCTCGAGAGGGCAAGGTGGGGGCACTGACCCAGACCGGACACTCCCGTCGGCAGCAGGCCATCCACATCACAAATCTCTCCGGCCTTCGATCGATTTCACCAGAGTGACCTCGTCGGCATACTCGATATCCATACCGACGGGAATGCCGTAGGCGATACGAGTGACCCGGACATGATGCGGTTTCAAGAGTCGGGTCAGGTAGATGGCCGTCGCCTCGCCTTCGATCGTGGGATTGGTGGCCACAATGATTTCTTCCACCCCTCCGGCTTTGACCCGCTCGAACAATTCCTCCGCACGAATATCCGATGGCCCGACGCCGTCCAGCGGCGATAAGACCCCGAGCAGGACGTGGTACAGACCTCGATATCCACCGGCGCGCTCAATCGCATACAACGTGCTCGGCTCCTCCACCACGAGAATCTTGGTGCGATCCCGCTTGGGATCCCGGCAGAATTCACACAGCTCGCCCTCAGCGATATTGCGACATTGACGGCAAAACGAGAGGCCATCCTTCACAGCCTGAATCGCTTCGGATAGCCGCAGCGCATCCTCCCGTTCCGCTTTGAGAAGGTGAAAGGCCAGGCGCTGTGCGCTTTTCTGACCAATTCCCGGTAAACGCACCAACTCACGGACCAATTTTGCCAGCAAACCCTGTTGATCAATGCTCATGATGCATCTTCATATCCAAAGCACTCACACCGGGGGCCGGAAATCTTATGCCGCCAACACAAAACGCCATCGATCGTATCAGAACAGACCGGGGATCTTCATTCCGCCCGTGACAGCTTTCATTTCCTCTGCCATCATTTCGCGTGATTTCTTCAATGCATCGTTACCGGCCGCAACGACAAGATCCTGCAACATGTCGACATCACCCGCCTTCACCACTTCCGGATCGATCTTCACGCTCAGCAGGTCCATCGCGCCATTCACCGTCACCGTCACAATTCCCCCGCCCGCGGTTCCGGACACCGTCTTGGTCGCAGCCTGCTCCTGCACTTTGGCCATTTGTTCCTGCATGGCCTGCGCCTGCTTCAAAATGTTAGACATATTCCCGAACGGACTTTTCATTCCTGTACCTCCTGTGCCGGAGCCGTCGTGCGAACATCGGCCAACTCTCCGCCGAACATCTCCAGAGCTTGTTTAACGAGAGGGTGCGCCTTCGCCTGTTGCGTCAGGATCACGCGCTGCTCCTCCTCCTTTGCAACCCGTAGCTGCTTCATCGTCGGGGCAGCTCCCGGATCCTGCTCCACCACCTCGACAATTCGAACACGTAACGCACTTCCGTACAGACGCTCCCCCAAAGCCGCCAGGGCTTGAAGGTTGTCTTCCTTCTCCAGCATCGACCGCGCCACCGTCGCCTGCCTAGTAAACCCTAACGTGACCAATCCGCCCTCGATCTTCACCACCCGACCCATTTCCAGGAACGGGGCAATATTGGGATGGTGAGTCGAAACGGCCTCTTGAAAGGCCTCCCAATCGATCGCTATCGAGAGTGGGGGGGGCTCGGAATGGGATAGCGTCTCGGATTGTTGGGGAGCCGGTTCGAGCGAAACCTTCGCGACCGCCGGAGTCTGAGCAGGAGGAACAGCCGCTCCACGAGGCCGCGCCACAGATGAGGGCGCGGGAGCAGACCCGCTTGGAATAAGCGGCTTTTCCCCCACATCTGAACTGGTCTTCGTGACGTCCCGTTTCGTCGATCTGGTCGGAGTCACCTTTTCTGGTGGTGACGATGCTGCGCGGGATCCGGTTCCACGATCGACCGGTGGTGTGCCCGACTGAGCGCTGGTTCCCGATACTCCCGCTGGATGTTCCGGCGCGCGCAGCAGACGGGTCGCCCGAACAGCGGCCGTTTCCAGAACAAACCGTGGATGAGCGCTCACCCGCAAATGATCTTCCGCCGTCGCCCACAGCCGAAACAGCTCCTGTAGCTGCTCAACCGTAAACTGTTCCGCATCACGACCCAACTGGGTCAAATCTTCATCGGTCGCCTCGATCAATCCCCGCAACTCAGGGCCTGCCGGCACCACGGCTGCAACCAACATATTCCGCACATATTCGACCAGATCCGCGCAGTAGGCGCGCACGTCATGACCTTGATCCAATAGACCGGCGATGACCTGCAACGCCTTGGCGCTGTGCTGCTCGATGACGGCCTCGACCATCGCCCGCACCCGCTCCTGCGGAACCGCGCCGAGCAGGGTTTCAAGATCCTGATGGCGAATCGTCTTGCCGCCGAACGCGATCACTTGATCCAGCAGACTTAGCCCGTCACGCATACTGCCTTCACTGGCGCGCGCCAGGGCCATCAAACTACGATCTTCGATGGTCAATCCATCCTGGTCCGCCACATGCCGCAACCGCTGCACAATCTCGGCTTTTGAAATCCGCCGAAAGTTGTAGTGTTGGCAACGGGAGAGAATCGTCGCAGGTATTTTATGAATTTCCGTCGTCGCGAAGATGAACACGACATGGGACGGAGGCTCTTCCAGGGTTTTCAGCAAGGCATTAAACGCCGAATTGGAGAGCATGTGCACTTCGTCGATGATGTAGACGCGATACTGTCCCCGAAACGGCGTGAATTTGACGTTCTCGCGAATCTCCCGCACATCGTCCACGCTAGTGTTTGACGCGCCATCGATTTCGACGACATCCACCGACGTGCCTTGTGTGATCTCCTGGCAGTTCGCACAGGTGTTACAGGGGGAACCGGTCGGCCCCTGCTCGCAATTGAGCGCTTTCGCCAGAATCCTGGCCACCGTCGTTTTCCCGACGCCGCGCGTGCCGGAAAAGAGAAAGGCATGGGCGATCCGCTTGGTGGCAATCGAATTCATCAGCGTCTGCACGACGTGTGACTGCCCGATGACATCGTCAAACGTCCCAGGCCGGTATTTTCTTGCGGAGACTTGGTAATCCAATGTTGCCAGACTCTAGCTACCAGTGGCGATTGAGCGCCGAGTGACGGATCAGATTGCCAGCGCAGGCAGCCTTTCCGTTCTCTTGTCGCTCAGCCGTCAAAATAAGTGGGGCCAGGTGATCCTGCGGCACACAGAACGAACCGCTTACCGTTGCTTCCTTCCGGACCTGGCGGGGTTCACAGGGTTCTGTTGCACAGGGCCCGGCCCCGAGGACTTCGTGGTCCGGCAGAGATGACCCGCGAGGCGACGGGCCTTGGACGGCTCACCCTCTCGTACCCGGCTCATTTCATGCCTGACGCAACACGACTTCAATTGATGGCGGAGAGGGTGGGATTCGAACCCACGGTCCCGTTGCCGAGACGCATGCTTTCCAAGCATGTCGATTCGTCCACTCTCGCACCTCTCCACAATCGGACGACTTCAAGGGGTGGCATCTTATCACGCAGGTCGGTGGGCGGCAAGGTAAGGAGGGCCCGCTTCCCCTCGACCGGATCGGCCCCCGAGGCGGCAGGGAAACATCGGTCGCGAAGGACTTCCCAATTGCAACGACGTGCGGTGCGCGGCCGAATTGGCTACCATTGACCCCTTTCGCGCGCATTCCTATACTGCGGAACCATTTCAGCGGAGGGACGTGATGAAAATCCTGGTCGGGATCGGTGTCGTGATCCTGCTCCTTCTGATCCTGCTCATCGCTTTGCCTTTTCTCATCGATTTGAACAAGTATCAGGACCGGTACCGCCCCTTGATCGAGGAGGCGCTGAACCGGAAAGTCGAACTGCAGGATATCCGGCTGACCATTTGGCCGCGCATCGGCGCCCGGATCGGCAGGTTTGTTGTCCTGGATGATCCGGCATTCCGCACGGGCCCCTTCGCCTCCCTCGCGTCGCTGGATGTCGGCGTCAAACTGTTGCCGTTGCTCAAAGGCAGGGTTGAAGTAGAAGAGATCACCCTGCGCGACCCGGTCATTCTGGTCCTGAAAAATTCGCAGGGCCAGCTCAACATCTCCACCATCGGCGCCAAACCAACCGGTCCGGCCGCGCCGTCGAAACCGGAAGCCCCAGAACAGCCGGCCGGCAGCCCGCTCCAGGCCCTGGCGCTGTTTGCCGTCGACCGTGTCTCCATCGATGGCGGTACACTCACGTATCGTGACGAGTCCGCCGCAAAGCCGACCGAGTATACTGTCAGTCAACTCGAATTTTTGCTGACCTCAGTCCATCTCGGTGCCAGTCCCACGGTCCACCTGGGGGCGACCATCCTGCCCTATCACCTCCCCGTACATCTCGATGGAACGTTCGGACCACTCGTTGAAACGCTGGATGTGAAATCATTTACGTTTACGCTCGGTCTTGGCAAGGTGGCGGTCGGGCTCAAGGGACGTGCGATCGGCGGAAACCTGGATGCCACGATCAATGCCTTGCAAATCGATACGGCAGACCTTCCCGTTGCATTGCCGCTGACGAAGCCCGTCCAGATCAAGGATCTGCACCTCACGCTCCATGCCCTTTACCCGGCGCCGCCTGATACCCCTCTCGCCAGCCAGGTGGATCTGACTGATCTCGGCCTGACCCTCGTCATGGGTGGCTCAGCCATCAGCATCAAAGGCACAGCAACGAAAGGGCTAGCCAATATCACCGCGGCGTCGGCCAGTATCAATTCCTCCGACCTTCCGGTGGCCGTCCCCCTGGCCAAACCGGTCGAAGTGAAAGACCTGCATGTCAACGTCCGGGCCAAGTATCCGCCCAAAGAAGGGACCGCGCCGCTTGATCTCGCAGAGGTTCCGAACCTGGGCCTCACCGTCGCATTGGGTAGCTCACGAGTCGAGGTGAAGGGGTCACTCCTCGGCGGATTGGCGAAAGTCACGGCCACCTCAAAACTGGTGAATACCGCCGACCTGCCCGTCATATTACCGCTGAAGAAACCGGTGGAGATCAAAGACCTCCAGGCCGCGGCTGAAATGAGGGGACAAGAGGCGCGACTCACCAACCTCACGCTCCAGGTCTTCGGAGGCGTCCTTCGCACGCAAGGAACGCTGGGTCTCGGAACTCCCACCCCGCCGTTCACGGGCACCGTCGCGCTACAAGGTCTACAGGTCGGACCGGCGCTTCAAGCCGTGGGCACAGACCAGGTATCCCTCAGCGGCACGGCCAACGCCCAACTGGCGCTTAGCGGGCGCGGATTTACCCATCCGGACCTCGTGAAGGCCTTGGCCGGAACCGGCCGCATGTCCGTGAAAGAAGGCACTATCGAAGGGATCAACTTGCTGCAACAGGCCGCAATGTTACTGAAAGTGGTGGGAGTGTCTTTGGACAATGTCAAAGCGACGGCGTTCTCCACGATCGAAAGCGACATTGTCATCAAGCAAGGGCTGATTGGCCTGCAGCGAGTGCTGATTGACAGCCATGATTTCCAGGCGACCGGCGGCGGCACGGTCGGCCTTGATCAATCACTCGACATGAAACTGAATCTGAGCCTGTCTCAGGCCTTGAGTCAGAAAATAGCCGCCGGGTCTCCCATTGCCAAGGTCGCCCTGAGCAACGGACGCCTCTCGCTTCCACTGGTGATTACCGGCAGTACGCAAGCGCCTTCCTATGGACTCGACACTAAGATGTTCGCAGGCAAAGTCCAGGAGCAAGTGAAGGAAAAGGTCAAGGGCGCGGTGGGCGATCTCCTGAAAGGTTCCACCAAGCCGGAGGACCTCAAAAAGCAGGGGAAGGATCTCCTCAAGGGATTGTTCGGACGGTAAGACTGGGCGGAGAATACCTGTCGCTGGCCGATTTGATTACTCAGTACGTCGTGCAATACGGGTTTCGAATCATGGGGGCGATCCTCATCATTGTTGCCGCCCTCTTCGTGGCCAATTCGATAGGCCGTCTCTTCGAACGCTGGCTGAGCGGCCAGGACCTGGAGCCGCCCCTCCGCCCGCTGCTTCTGCGACTCCTCCGTGACTTGTTGCACCTACACAAACATGCTAGTGTAGCGCCCTTTCGCTGACGGACACCGCGACCCAGGAGGCGACACCATGGGCAGGCACACAGATCTCGATCGCACCCGAGGTTCGGAACCAACACCGACCACGCTCGCCGAGACAGAATCCAACACCGCGCTCGCCGAAGATCCCGCGGCCGGCAATAATCTCGACAAGATCCGCGACATTCTCTTCGGCGCGCAGGTGCGCGATCACGAGCGCCGGTTTACCCGGCTCGAAACGCAACTGCTCGCAGAGGCGGCTCAACTACGTCATGACCTCAAGGAGCGATTCGCATCACTGGAACAGTACATTCGAACCGAAGTCGATCAGGTGACGGGACGGCTGAACGCCGAGGAGCAGGGGCGCACACATGCCGTCAGCGCCCTGACCACGGAGCTTCAGTCTCTCACCGGAGCTCTCCAACAGACGGCCGCTCAGTTGCGGGGACAGAGCGAACAGGCGCACCGCGACTTGCACGACCAGCTGCAGAATCAGGCGGCCTCACTCACGGATGAGTTTACGCAGCAACATGCGACCCTGTCGGCCACGCTCGAACAGGCCGTGCAGCAACTTTCCCACCAGAAGACCGACCGGGCATCACTGGCGACCTTACTCCAAGAACTTTCGCAGAGGCTCTTGCATGACCAGCCTCCCCACCAGGCGTAATCCTTCCTCCATACCTGAACGGTCTCGACCTGTCTTCCGCACAGGGAGCCGCGTTTTTCATCGCCGCCTTTCCTCCACTGTGCGCCTCCCTCATCGCGGTGAACCACGGAACCGGTATGGCGCAGTCACCTAACCCCGGTTCGACGCCCGTCGAACACGACTATGCCGAACTGCGCAGCCTGTTGCTGGCGCCGGAACAGACCCGTCTGGAACAGCTCCAGGAACAGGTTGAGCATATCGACCTCACTGCGCAGAACCTCAGCCGCGTCCTGCCCGATGCCATTGCATTACGCGGGGAGGGTGATCATCAATTGACGCACGTTCTGACCCCGCACGTGTCGGAGGCACTGGGTGCTTCCGTCCGGAGACAGCCTCAGATGATCGTGGATGCTATCGCGCCGATCATGATGCCGGCCATTCGTCAGGCTATCGCCAATGCTTTGCGGAGCATGGTCCAGTCACTCAACCAAACCATCGAGCACAGCCTGTCGATCCAAAGCCTGAAGTGGAGAGTGGAAGCCCTGCGCACGGGCAAACCATTTGCGGAAATCGTCCTTCTGCACACCTTGCGCTATCGGGTCGAACAGGTCTTTCTCATTCACTCGCACACCGGGCTGCTTCTGGCGCATGCCGCCGGCGACGCAGTGGCCGTGCAGGATCAGACTCTAGTGTCCGGCATGTTGTCGGCCATCCGCAGCTTCGTGCAGGATTCATTCGGCGCGACCCCGGACCAAGCGCTGAACACCTTGCAGGTTGGTGAGCTGACGGTCTGGATCGAACAGGGACCGGCTGCCATTCTCGCCGCCGTTATTCGCGGCACCCCGCCGGAAAGCCTCCGCCTTCATCTTCAAGATACGCTCGACCATATTCACGCCGAACGGTCTGAAGCTTTGGCCCGGTTCACAGGCGATGCCTCCACCTTTTCCAGCGTCACACCGCTCTTGGAAGAGTGCTTGCGCGCGCAGTTCGAATCGCGTCGGCGCGGCGTCGCCCCGATGACATGGGTCCTGGTGGTGGTCGCGCTGCTTGGTATGGCCTGGTGGGGCCTATCAACCTACCAGGAACGCCAACGCTGGCAGACCTACCTGACCCGCTTGTCAGCGGAGCCCGGGCTGGTCGTGACCTCCACTGAGTCGGAAAGCGGCCGCTATCGGCTCACCGGCCTTCGCGACCCGCTTGCCGCCGACCCGGCTGTCCTTCTGCAGGATAGCGGCATAGACACGAGTCGGCTGGATGCGAAATGGCAACCATACTATGCACTCGACGCGGCAGTGGTGTTGAAACGAGCACGAATGGTCCTCTCGCCCCCGCAGACCGTTCACTTATCCTTGGAAGGGAACCGCCTGACAGCCGGAGGCATTGCCCCGGCGGATTGGATCACGCAGAGCCGAATACTGGCTCGCGCATTGCCGGGCCCGGATGGGTATGACGATCGACGCCTGGTGAACTCCTCTCTTGACGCGCTGAGTCACCGACTGACAGAAGCCTCAATTCTGTTTGAACAGGGTAGCATTAGCCTCACCTCTCCGGAGCAACTCCATAGTATCCGCCGTATCTCTGAGGTGCTTCAGCAACTCAATGACATGGCGAGGCTAGCCGGCGCCGCAGTGACAGTATCGATTGTCGGTGAAACCGACGTGGTGGGGGACCCGAACCAAAACCGCCGTCTGAGCGAAAGTCGCGCCCGAGCGGTTCTGGACGCGATTCACCCCGCAGCCTTTCACGCGCTCACGTTTCAAACCAGGGGTATCACTTCTGCGACTGAATTGCATGGAGCCCCCGCAGCCGTCGCCCATCCGCAACATCGGCGCGCGTCACTGGAAGTCACGATTCAGCCGTTGCCATGAGACCCTCCGCATGATTGAGAAAAAGATCTGCATGCTGGGCGCCTTTGCCGTGGGAAAAACCAGTCTGGTTCGACGGTTCGTGACCAGCTGCTTTTCCGAACAGTACCAAACGACCATCGGAGTCACGGTCGACAAAAAATCGATGCTGGTGGACGGCACGCCCCTCACCATGGTCCTCTGGGATCTCTACGGAGAAGACGAATTCCAAAAGCTACGCCCGTCGTATTTGCGGGGATCATCCGGGTATCTTCTTGTCCTCGACGGGATGCGACGAGCGACCCTCGATAGCGCCGTGCACATTCAGCGACGTGCCACCGACACACTGGGACCGGTCCCGTTCATCGTTTTGATCAATAAGCATGACCGGAGAGCAGAGTGGGAGGTAACTGATCAAGATGTAGCACAGCTGGCCCAGCGTGGATGGTCATTCCTGATGAGCAGCGCCAAAACCGGTGAGGGCGTCGAAGAGGCCTTCGTCACCCTGGCTCGTGCCATGCTGGCACCGTCGAACTCCTCACCACCTGCCGAGAAGATCAATGACTGACAAGTCATCGCACGCGTCAGACTTCCTCTGCGAAACGCTGCTGCAACGATTCCACTTCGCTGTCCTGGAGCATATTTCCGGCACGCAATTTCGCATCCTCGGCCGGCCATCCGCCTGGCTGTTTCGTCTCTATCCGGAGGCTGAGGCCACGCGGCACCTCTCCGTCGACATACGCACGCCGGTCCTGCACAATTTTCTGGCCGACGCGGCAGACGTATGGCAGGCCCATGACGGACGCATCGGCCGCTCCGGGTTCTGGACTGAACAGACGGCCTTTGAGGTCCCCTGGCACTTCGAAGCGTTAGCGCTACGAGTGGAGACCATCCGTCTGTTGGTGATTCAGCACAGCACCGCCTCCTTTGAACAACAAGCCTCCGTGCTTCAGCAGGCGCGTGACCAGGCGCTCCAACAACATGAGCACGAGCGTGGACATCAACGCGCCCAACGCCGGCTCAGCAAGCAGCTGGTGGACATGGAACGGTCGCGGGACGACGTGGCAGCCATCTTACAGCAACTGGGGCTGGCCACTCTGTTGATCGACCAGGACGGGCACGTCCGGTTTGTAAGTGCGTCCGCAGCCAGTCTCTTGGAATTGCCCTCGCCCCTGGTCAGCCCAGACCTCCGATGGGACAACCTGCTGCCGCTCACGAAGGCCGATCGGCTGACCGTCCAGTCGCAACTCGCGCAACCTGTCGCGCAACGAGAACGAGTCCGCTGCCACATCGACACGCCGGCGGGAAGACGCCTCTGGCTGGAGATCGAAGTGCACGACGACCCCCGGGACAAACGGAGTAAGATCGCCTTCCTCCACGACATGACGGATGTCCATCATCTCCGGCGTCTGCTGGAGTTGAAGGCGCACTACCATGATTTGATCGGCAAAAGTCGCGGCATGACCCAGATCTATGAACAGATCCAAGATCTGGCTCGCGTGGATTCGACCGTCCTGATCGAGGGGGAAACCGGGACGGGAAAGGAACTGGTCGCCCGCGCCTTACACCAGGCCAGCGCCCGGCGCACCGGTCCGTTTATTGCGGCCAATTGTGCAGGTCTGACGGATTCCCTGCTTGGCAGCCAACTCTTCGGCCACAGGAAAGGGGCATTTACCGGCGCGATCGACGACCAGCAGGGACTGTTTGAAGCCGCGCAGGGCGGGGTCCTGTTTCTCGATGAAATCGGCGATATCCCGCACACCGTTCAGACCAATCTGCTTCGAGTCTTGCAGGAAAAGGAAGTGACCCGGCTCGGTGAGACCAAGCCGAGAAAAATTAACGTGCGGGTCCTGACGGCGACTCACCACAATCTCAGTCAGGACGTAGCCAAGGGCGCCTTTCGCGCCGATCTCCTCTACCGGATTCGAGTCGCTCGCGTGCATCTTCCTCCGCTGAGGGAGCGGAAGGAGGATATTCCGCTGTTGGTCACCTCCTTCCTCGCCGAAGGACGGGCCAGCATGGACAAAATCATCCATCGGGCAAGCCCGGCAACCATGGCGGCACTGATGGAATATCACTGGCCCGGCAACGTGCGGGAACTCAAGAGCACCATCGAATGTGCCATAATCCACTGCAAAGGTGACACGCTCGAAGCGACGGATCTTCCGCCTGAGCTTCGGCGGGAGGCGGTCAGCCTTCAGACAGAACCGCTTACCCACAGCGACGAACGCAGTCGGTTCGTCTCCGCGCTCGGACAAGCCCGTGGGAACCGTACCAAGGCCGCACGCCTGCTTGGCATGAGTCGCGCCACCTTCTACCGCCGATTGACCGAACTCGATCTTCCAGCCACCTAGCCTCATACACTAAACGGTCTTCCGCAGCAGGTGTCTCACCACGTGTCCGATGAGACAACGGAAGACAATGTGATATGTCTCACCCGGTCGCCACGATCCTACCCATCGAGTCGCCCCTCCTCTGATACAGCGCGCTGGCCCGTATTGACACACCGTCCGCAGTCACAGGCACGGAGCTTGTAAAAGGCACCGGACAAACCATTGCGTGCAATCCCGCGGGATCACCGGACAGGACCTTCAGAAAGGAGCATGAGAACCACCGATGGAAAAGATATTTCCGTTTTCGTCCCCCCGGCTGGACCAACCGACGCCCCGCGAGCAAGAAATACTCAATTACATTTGGGCAGGATTGACGAGTCAGGAAATTGCGACCCGTCTGCGGATTGCGCAAAAAACCGTGGAATCTCATCGTGCCAATTTGTTGAGAAAGTTCCGGGCCGCGAACGCCGCGCAACTCCTTCGCCTGGCGTTATTGGAAGGCCTGCTCACCGTTCCTGCGGCGGGATGCGCGACAGACACAAAACGAACGGCGCAGAGCGCGAAAGCTTCACGGAGACTCGCGAGCCTCACATGAGGATCCCCGCGTCACCGGAGGACGACACATCTCCACCCTGGTGCACGCGAGGGTGCAATCACCAGACATGCCTCATCCTGACACATGCCGGATGTGCTGGTCGACGATGATCCGCTCGGACAGCCCTTCCGCAGCTCGGCCTCCACGATCTGATCGCATGAGCATTCATCATTGCCGCGAATCGGTCGCAGCGCACCCTAGCTACGGACGAAGCGCCAGGTCCACGCCATACCGGTCAGGGATGGCATGCGCGATGCGGCAGCGCAGGGGAAGAGAAAAGTTGATCTCCTACGCAGAATCAATTATACAACCCGCACGTGTCTCACTCATCAGGCAACCAGTACATCGTTGCCATTCGCAAGCCCCAGGAGGATGGAATGATGCGACGTTTGAATTGTGTGTTATGTGCGCTGCTCACCATGGCGCTCACGGCCTCCGGAGTGTGGGCCGAAGCACCGGCCCCGACCGACACCACAGCCGGGACACCGGCACTCGACTCGGTGACTCTCAAGGACGGTAGCGTCATTTACGGGCATGTCCTCGGCATGATCGCCGACGAGCTTCACATCAAGACCGCGTTCGGGCCCACGGCCGGCGAAGATATCGTGAAGATCATGTGGCCGAACGTGGCCAAACTGGTTGTGAATCGTCCACTGCCGTTCAGCCTGAAAGAGGGCACGACGGTCGTGGGAACGGTTCAAGCAGGTGAGCCCGGCACGATGGTGTTGCAGGCCGCTCCCATGGGCACTCCGATGACGATTCCTCTTGAAGCGGTCGTCGGGATGAACCAACCCGCCGTCATTTACACAGGCGCCCTTCAAGCCGGGTTCTCACAAACCACGGGCAACAGCCACCTGCGAAACGGAAGCCTGCTCGGCGAACTGTCCGCCCGCAGCGAGTCGCTGCGACTGACCATCCTCGGCCGGTACATCTACGGAGACAATACCGGCAATCTCATCGTTCGAAACAGCCGCGGCACCATCAAGCTTGACTTCTTTCTCTCGAAACGTTTGTATTGGTTCGCGTCGGCCTATTTCGAGCAGGATACCTTCCAGGACTTGAAGTTGCGCACCGCTCTCGCCACGGGGCCTGGGTATCAAATCCTCGACCGCGGCGACCTAACCGGCATCGCGAAAGATATGACCCTCTGGGCCGAAGCCGGCGCAGCGTACTTCAATGAAGATTTCAAGCTTGCCGACGACAAGTCCAGCACACGAGGCCGATGGGCCGTCAAATGGAATTGGCCACTGTGGGGCGGCGATCAGGTCAGCCTGTACCACTTCCAGGAAGGCTTCCAATCGCTCGCTAACTCGAAAGATCTCTACCTGACGGCCGATACCGGCTTGCGATTCAAAGTGTGGGGCGGGCTGGTCAGCGGATTCCAATGGACCATGCGGTACAACAAGAATCCGCCGCCGGGCGTTTCGGATACCGACAACCTGTACTTGATCACGCTGGGATACAGCTTCGACACCAGTCGAAAACAGTAAGGTCCGAAACGGATTCGGCCGCAATTCGGCTCACACAAGGAGGTGGATCGATGGGTATGATGAGTGAATTCAAAGAATTTGCCGTGAAAGGGAATGTGCTCGACATGGCCGTGGGGGTCATCATCGGAGGGGCGTTCGGCAAAATCGTGTCCTCCGTCGTCAGCGATATTCTTATGCCTCCTATTGGTCTCCTCATGGGGCACATGGATTTCTCCAGCCTGTTTATCCCGTTGAGCGAAGACGCCAAGGGCAAATCCCTCGCCGCAGCCAAAGCCGCCGGCGCCGCCACGATCAACTATGGCGTATTCCTGCAGACGCTGCTCGATTTTACGATTCTTGCGTTCGTGATTTTCATGGTGGTCAAACAGATGAACCGCTTTAAGAAGGCCACACCTCCCGGGCCTCCACCGGCGCCGCCAAAGGAAGAAGTACTGCTGACGGAAATCCGTGATCTCTTGAAAAATCAACGCCACTAAACTGACGTGCCCACGCTTCGTCGGTGCCGCGCAGGACGTCTCCCGCGGCATCGCCAGTTTTGAAGGAGGACCGCATGAAAGATTCTCGCATTGTCCCTATGCTGTTGAGCGCCATGCTGCTTACGGCATGCACCACCGCCCCGTCGCCGAATGATACCGCGAGCCGAGCGCTGAATGAAATGAAGGCGGTGCCCAGGCCTGTTCCGCCCAAGCCAGATCCACGAGACCTCCGGATCGCAGAACTCGAGCGCCAGAAGGCGGAGCTCGAAGGGGAGTTGGCGCGACTGCGCTCCTCTTCCGCCGCCGAGCTTGATCAGTCCAAGGCGCGGATCAACGACCTGGAGAACCAACTCCACCAGCGCGACCGGGAATTGGCCGGTCTCCGGAACGCCGCCGGCGAGAAGGATCGGTTGGCGAGCCAATTGTCCGACGCAGAACGGCAGGTGTCGGTTAAGGATCAAGAACTGGCGGCTCTGAGACAGGGCGCCGGAGACAAGGAGCGGCTGGCGAGCCAATTGTCCGACGCAGAACGGCAAGTGTCGGCTAAGGATCAAGAACTAGCAGCTTTGAGACAGGGCGCAGGGGACAAGGACCGGCTGGCCGGAGAGTTAGCCGCACTCCAAGGCCAACTCGCCTCGAAAGAGCAGCAGCTCGCCGGATTGAAAAGCAATGCCGGCGATCGGGATCGCCTTTCTTCCGAGCTGTCCCAGGCGAAACAGCGCATCGCCGAATTGGAACGCCAACTCACCGGGAAGGATCAGGAGCTGGGGGCGCTGAAAAACGCCGCTGGTGACCGCGACCGACTAGTAGCGGATCTTGCCGCAGCCAAACAAAGAGCATCGGACCTCGAAGGCGAAATTGCGCGACGAGACCGCGAAATGGCCGGCTTAAAAGGCGCTCTCGACCAGCAAAAGACCAGTCTCGCGGAGGCCAAAGACGATCTGTCCAAACTTCTCCGGGCGGAAGTCTCCAAAGGCAACGTCACCATGAAACAGCTGGGGGATCAACTCACCCTCGGTCTGGCTACGACTTTGTTGTTTGATTCCGGGGAGGCCACGCTTAAGCCCGGCGGATCCGATGTGCTGAATCGAATCGGTCGCGTGCTCAAAAACTATCCCGATCGGTCGATTCACGTCGCAGGTCACACGGATAACGTGCCAATCAGGGGAAAACTCGCGAAAACCTATCCGACCAATACCGAGCTTTCACAAGCGCGAGCCGAGAGCGCGCGCCAAGCCCTGATCGCAGGGGGCATGTCCGGCGAGAAAGTGGTGGCGGAGGGACATGCCGACAGCCGACCGATCGCCAGTAATTCGACCGCCGAGGGACGGCAAAAAAACCGGCGTGTCGAGATCGTGGTCGGACAATAATCCTTGCGCGCCATACGGTGCATGCCTTGCGTCCACCCCAAGAACACGCTAGAGTACCTGGCGTGTTCTTGGGACGTGGAAGGTTATGACCCGATTCGTCAAGCACGCATTGCTCACACCCGCTGATCAATATCCACCAGATCGGTCCCGATCGTCCGGGCCTGTTGCCCGTTCGAATCGTCCTGTGACGACTATCACGCCCCCGGCAATTTTGACCCGGGATCCCGACGACCAGGGGGAGATCATATGAGACGAGCTGTGTGGACGCTCATGGCTCTCGGTGCCCTCGCTTCCGGCTGTGATACCGTTGTTCCCCGGCCGCAGCCTCTCGCGGCCGCGCCGGCGGCTGAGGATGCAAAACTCCTCGCCCTTCAACAGGAGCGCGAACAGCTTCTGACGACCCTCGGCGAATTCCATGATCGTATTCGCGATCTTGAAAGTAAATTAGGGGATCGCCAGAATCAGCCCGCCGCTGCCTCGTACGACCAGTTGCTGAGCGCAAAAGACGCGGAACTGGTTGAGCTGCGTCGACTCACCCCTGAACGCGATAAGCTGTCCAGCCAATTGACAATGGCCAACAACGAATTACTGCAGGCCCGTCAGCGTATCGGAGCCCTGGAACAACAGCTGGCGACACGAGAAAAGGATCTGGCCGCTCTTCAATCCCGCTCCACCGCCGTCTCAGATCTGGAGGGCGCCCGACGCCGAATTATGGATTTGGAAGCACAGATCGCTCGGCAGGATCACGACCTCCGCGCAGTACGGTCTGAAAATGCCGAACGGGACAGTCTCGCCGCCCAATTACAAACTGCCACGGCAACCATCGATTCCTTAAAAGCGCGCATCAGTGCGCTCGACCAGCAACTCAGAGACCGGGAACACGCCTTTGAAACGGTTCGCTCGCGCCTCATGGAGCGGGATAAGCTGGTCCCTCAATATAATGCGATGATTGCCGAAATTTACCAGGCCCGGCACCGGATCGCCGCCCTTGAACAACGCCTGAATGAAAAGACCCGGGATCTGTCTCCGCGTCAGAAGGGAGCCCAAGCGGCAACGGCGCCGCGAGAATCGGGAACGACTTCCAATAGAAATTCAGGATCCTCCGACAAGGACGCCGGCCGTACGGAAGGCCCGTCGTCAACAAGTCCCACGCAGTCCGCTGCGCGCGAGGCTAGTTTTGCGGCCATGAAGGAGGAGTTGCTGAAGGTTCTACCGAGCGATAGGGGGCAGAAGGCCATCACTGTGAAGCAGGATGGGGCCCGACTGACGATCGCGCTGTCCAGCAATTGGCTGTTTGCATCCGGCGAGGCCGATTTGACCCCCGAAGGCTCGACCATGCTGAGACGCATCGGCACCGTGCTGGGACCGCTTTCAGACAAGTTCGTCCAGGTGGCCGGCCACACGGACAATCAAACACTCAGCAAGGCGCTGCAGAAAACGTTTCCAGATAATAAGGCATTGTCCTGGGCTCGGGCTGAAAATGCCCGCCGCGCATTGGTAGCCGGCGGAATGTCTGCCGAACGAACCAAAGCGGTTGGCTTGGCCGACTCCAGACCAATCGCCTCCAATGCAACCGAACAAGGCCGCCAGAAAAATCGCCGTCTCGAGTTGGTCATTGTGCAGGGCCCAACCGTCGCGTCAACGCCGGGGAAAACGATTGACGACCGGGATCGTCTCGTCGCACTGGCTCCCCCGTACTAGACCCATCCTAGCCGCTCGGCTTACAACTGGCAGACACCCGCCTGAGTAGTGGCAACAGCCTCACCGGCAATCGTCGCCAGAATCTTGTAGTGCCCAAGTCCCAGCTCCTTGCCGTAGGCTTCTCCCACCAGCACATCCTGCACATGCTGGTGATCGGAGGCGCGGAAATACGATCGCCCCTCTTTCAGACCATCAAACTCATGTCCTTCTAATACTTTGATGAGCGCAGACGCTTCGGTTGTCCCGGCTCGTTGAATCGCATCCAGAATCTGCGTCATGGCAGCGTACCCAAGATAACAGCGCGACGTGGGAGTATGACCGTACTTATCCACCACACCTTGAATGAATCGTTTTGACCCATCCGTATTGACTTTGGGGTCCCAGATAAGTCCCCAGATGCCTGCATTGCTGGCATAGCCGAGGGGACGGCCGATCTGTTCACCGGCGATCATCCCGCCCACACCGATTTTGTCCTTGGCCAATTCCAGTTTGGTATAGGCTTTGAGGGCGTGAACCAGATCCCATCCATAGAGATTGAACACGACCAGCGTCGGATGTTTGTCCCTGGCTGCCGTCACTGCTGAAGTAAAATCCGTCGAACCGAAGGGCATCAGCGTCTCGCCCACCAATTCCACCCCATGCGTGAGACCGACAGAAACCATGGCCTGGGCCATGGCTTTCCCATCCAATGAGCTGGTGGTAATCATGTACCATCGAGTGCCGTATGCGTTTACCAGCTGCGGAACAACCGCCTGGGCCAACATGGAGGCATTGGGCATAAAGACGAACGTGTGTGAATTACACGCGGCCCCTGTCAATTCAGGCAAATGTGCCCCGGTCACCATGAACAGCTTGTTCTCCTTCTTCGCAAACTCAGAAACAACCAGCGCACAATCAGCATTAAAGGTACCCATCAGGACATCTACACGATCGTCCTGCACGAATTTCGTAGCCGCCTTGAGCGCTGCATCAGGGTTGGAGGCATCGTCAGCCTCCAGTATCGTCACCGGCCGCCCCAATACACCGCCGCGCTTGTTGAATAGATCTACCGCGACGTTGGCCCCGTGCACATCATGGATGGAAGACGTCTTATAGGGGCTCGAGAGGGGATCCAGAATACCGATTTTGATCGGCTCTGCCGCATAGGCCGCTGATCGCACAAAAGGGACTTCCAACATGCGTCCGGCGAGATCTCCGAAGAGTAAGGCGCCGCCGCTCATAGCCGAAAGTTGCAAGAATCGTCGTCGCGAGAGACCGCTCATGGTTCCTATCCCTCTGTGTTGTCCTAGGCATGATCCAGTGATAATTCAGTCCGTCCTGTGTACGCACGTCACTGACACAGTCTCGACTCTCATAGCAGAGTCGCCTGCATGTTCACAGCTCGAAGTTGCCGATGATGTGCTGCTCTTGCGACCTGCAGATAGGAAAACCACCATCATCGTTGAGGAGGATGGTGGCAAAAAAATCCCGCCTCCACAGGCCTCACTGTATTCTGCAGCGTGGGAACGGAGACCAACGACTGACCATTAGCTGTACTGGTCTTCAGTATAAACCTGCTTGATTGCCCAGAATACCGCCTCCTTTAATTTCTTAATCTGTGGATCAGGGGGATCCTTCCGGATCTTTTGTAGCTTCCGATCGAGTGCAAATAACGGTTCAACCGACCGCCGATCCGGCACCCGCCCCAGTGCCCAGGCAATTTCCGTTTGCACCACAATGTTGATCCCCGGGGCATCCAGCATCTCCAGCAACGGGGGAACGACTCTCGAGTCCGCATGAATATTGCCGAGATCGCCAAGACCTTTGGCCGCGGCCGCCTGCAGGTCAGGCTGCTTGGAATGCTTCAAAATATCGATAAGAACAGGGATGCCCTCCTTGCCCATGTTGCCCAAGGCGACCGCAGCTTGCTTGGCCAGATCCTTGTCCTTCAATGCCTCGGTAAGGTGGGGCAGGGCCTCGTCCGCGATCATTTCTCCCAACAGGGAAATAATCTTCAGTTTCCTGAATTGGCTGGTTTGTGGAGCATCCATCAGTTTGAGCAGACGATCAGGCTGGCCCCACTCTGCGGTCAGGAGAAGGGGGAACTCGTACTTCTCTAGTGCCTCATGGAGCGCATTCATCGCATAGAGCCCGGGGTCTGATGCCTGAGCTGATTGGGCGGCCACGACGGCATCTTCAAATTCCGTCCGAACCTCCTTTTGCCATTTGATCTTCATGCCACCCAAGGCGTACGTAATCTGGCAAGCCGGACCTTTCCACAAGCGGGAGGGTGCATCCGGCAGATCATTGTCTCCGCCCGAGGAGGCCGTGCCTTCCCAGGTCTTCCTTTGCTCGCACTTGACCCGGACGACCACATCATGAGGAAGGCGGGAATCCGAGACGGCCGAATAACCAAGCTCGCCCATGCGTCGCGTCACAACATCCAGAATTCCGCCGGCGTTGCCCGCCCCTTTATCTGTCAGGGCCAGCGCCTCAATCAACACCGTTTCGATCTTTCCTAGTTCCTGCTTTTGGGCGTCGCTAAAGTAGTCTCGATAGGCCCCGGCCGAAAGAGGGAAGCCGAACAACAGAATCAAACATCCCACGGCAGCAGTCTGAGACCATCGCTTCATACAGTATCCTCCTTTCCTTCAGCACAAGGCTCCCATGTCACGATGTGCCAAAACATCCTTGCGTGGTCATTATACCGCGCCTTCAGGAGAGCAATGCTATGGAAGACCTGTTATCAAGGGGAATGCACCGAGAGACTTCAACCAGACAATTTATCCCCAAGACTATTTCCCATCAGGATGACATCTCAACACATGGGCCCCACCTGCGTATGGGTTGACAGGCAGATACGATCGACGGTACAAAATGTCATTATTCATCGTGCTTTATACGTGCTGCCCCATTCCTTATGCATCATCAGTGAGCAGCCTAGTACTCAGCGTCGCGCGAGAGTGGCGGAACTGGCAGACGCGCGAGACTTAGGATCTCGTGGGTAACCGTGGGGGTTCAAGTCCCCCCTCTCGCACCACCCTCTATAACCTGGCGTGACGCACCACACATTATCGGACCCGGAGGATGTGAATAGACTTATGAAAATGGAAATGACCGAACTCGGCCCCATGAAGCGAGCACTCAAAATCGAAGTTCCTGCGGACGAGGTGAACCTACGTTTTGTGCAGGCTTATTCCGAATTAAATCGGCAAGTTCGCATTCCCGGCTTCCGCCCGGGAAAAGCGCCGCTCCAGTTGCTCGAGAAGCGCTATGCAAAAACGATTGAAGAAGATGTCATCCGCAGCCTGGTGCCGGATTATTACGATCGAGCCATCCGTCAAGCGGGAATCGTTCCTGTTCTTGTAGAAATCCCCCCGTTGGAACGGGTCAAAGTTAAGAAAGACTCTCCCTTTAGCTTTACGGCAACCGTTGAGATTAAACCGACGATTGAGCTTCGGGATTACAAAGCTCCGAACCCGATCTCCCTGAAACAGGATCAGCGAACGGTCACGGACGAACAGGTACAAAAGGCGCTTGAGGTTCTTCGTGACCAGATGGCGCAGTTACATCCTGCCCCCACCGGAACAACCTTGGCCGAGGGGGATTTTGCAGTCGTAGACATCGAGGGCACATTGGACGGCACTTCTCTTGATGGGACAACCAAGACCGGGCACCTTCATAAAATGGGTTCTCACTCCTCTGTCTTGGGAATCGAGATTGAACCGTACCTCGTTGGCAAGAAAGATGGTGACGTGATCACCATCCCCCAAGCCTATCCAGCCACACATCCCGATGTACGAGTCGCTGGGAAAACCGTCACCTTTCGCTGCACGGTCAAATCGATAAAACGAAAACAACTTCCCGCGCTCGACGACGAATTTGCAAAGGATTGTGGCCCCTATCAATCCCTGCAGGAAATCCGCGAGAAGCTCCACGCTGAAATGGATCGTGCCCTGAAGAAGGAGATTGAGGATTCCTACAAGGAGACGATCTTAAAGCGACTGGCCGAAACCCATCATTTTGATCTTCCCGGAACGCTGGTAGAACGAGAACTCTCCGCTATGGTTCGTCAACAATTGCAGTCCCGTCAACGAAAGGCCGGTAACGGCGCCGAGGCTTCACCCGTGCCCTCTCAAGCTGACGAAGCCAAACAGCTGCAGGAAGAATATCGCCCGGAAGCGGAACGGCGCGTAAAAGTCGGGCTCATACTGGAAGCGCTCGCGGCGAAAGAAAACATCACGGTGACGAATGAGGACCTCAGCAACGAAATTGGGCGGCTTGCGGCCGAAGTCAAAATCTCAGTCGAGGAAGTCACCCGAATGATTCAAGCTGGTGGTCAAGATACGCTGAATGATCTTCGGTCAAGAATCTTGGCTGACAAAGCATTGGATTTTGTTTACAAGCACGCGATGATTCAGGGCTAACCAGTCAGAACCCCTGGATTCTCGGCTACTGAATGGCGGGCGGTCATCGCCAAATCCCTGCGGGATGAGTATGGTAAACTCAGGAGTTTCCACCTGTTAGTCCTCTAGCGGAAAGGATTCAGCCGAATGCTAGTTCCGATTGTTGTTGAACAAACGAACCGCGGCGAACGCGCCTACGACATCTATTCACGCCTTCTCAAAGACCGCATCATCTTCCTTGGCGCGCCTATTGATGACGTCTTTGCGAACCTGATTATCGCCCAGCTGCTGTTCCTGGAAGCCGAGGATCCGGAGAAAGATATTAATCTTTACATCAATTCCCCCGGTGGAAGCGTGACGGCGGGACTCGGCATCTATGACACCATGCAATATGTCAAACCATCCATTAATACGATCTGCCTGGGGCAGGCAGCAAGCATGGGAGCCTTTCTGTTGACCGCAGGGACAAAAGGCAAACGCTACGCACTGCCCAATGCTCGCGTAATGATCCACCAACCAATGGGAGGATTTCAGGGCCAGGCGACCGAAATCGACATTCATGCCCGGGAAATTCTGAAGATTCGTGAACGCCTGAATGAAATCATGGCCAAACATACCGGACAACCGCTGGATAAAATTTCTCAAGACACCGAGCGGGACTACTTTATGTCCAGCGAGGAAGCTAAACGCTACGGACTGATCGATGAAGTCATCACACGCCCGCTGAAGAGCCTGAAACCCTTAGGGTCGACGGACTCAGGGAAGGATGGCGGCAAGAGCTAGTTGACCTTTGGTTTACAGGAGGCAGCATGGCTAAACAGGAAAAGGTTGATCGGCACCTGCGTTGTTCGTTCTGCGGGAAAAGCCGGGACGAAGTGCGCAAACTCATCGCCGGTCCGACCGTCTACATCTGCGACGAGTGCGTGAACCTCTGCAATGACATCATTGCCGAGGATTGGGAGGAAGCAAAGGAGGAAATCTCCTCCAAATTGAAGAAGCCGGCCGAGATTAAGCATCATCTCGATCAGTATGTAGTCGGGCAGGATCGCGCTAAACGTATCCTTTCTGTCGCCGTACATAACCATTACAAACGTATATCAGCCAAGGACAAAGACGTCGACGACGTCGAACTCCAAAAAGGGAACATTCTGGTCGTCGGCCCGACCGGTACGGGGAAAACCCTTCTGGCTCAAACCTTAGCCAAATTTCTTGACGTTCCCTTCACGCTGGCCGATGCGACGACACTCACCGAAGCGGGTTATGTTGGAGAAGACGTAGAAAACATCATTCTCAAGTTACTCCAGGCTGCTGACTACGATGTCGAACGCGCAGAGCGCGGGATTGTGTACATCGACGAAATCGATAAGATCAGCAGGAAAAGTGACAGCCCGTCGATTACGCGGGACGTTTCTGGCGAAGGGGTCCAACAGGCGCTGCTGAAGCTCATCGAAGGAACAGTCGCCAACGTGCCTCCCCAAGGCGGACGCAAACATCCGCATCAGGAATTTATTCAAGTCAATACGTCCAATATCCTCTTCATCTGCGGCGGTGCATTTGTCGGCCTGGAACATATTATTGAACAACGCCTGAACCGGAAATCTATGGGATTCGGAGCCGAGGTCCGGGGTCGCAATGATATTCGATTGGGTGAGCTGCTACCGCATGTCCAGCCGGAAGACCTGCTGAAATACGGGCTGATCCCTGAATTTATCGGTCGGTTGCCGGTCGTCGCCACTCTTGACGAACTCGATGAGCAAGCGCTCATTCGCATCCTGACAGAGCCCCGAAACGCGCTCACCAAACAGTATGAAAAACTGCTCTCCTTCGAGAAAGTGAAGCTACGGTTTACCGAAGGCGCCTTGAGTGCGGTAGCTCGGAAAGCCTTTACACAAAAGACCGGTGCCCGAGGGTTACGTGCCATTCTGGAAGAGGCCATGCTTGATGTCATGTACGATGCCCCTTCTCAGAAACAGATCAAGGAAGTCGTGATCACCGAAGATGCCATTAGCGGAAAACATGCGCCGATTCGAATATTCGAACAGGACAAAGAGATCAAAAGCGCCTAACCCATACAAATTACTGATTTATTCAAATGACTTCCGGGAGTCAAAGAGGGGGCATCGGCCCCCTCTTTTTTATGCCTTTCGCAGCACAACAGTGAGCCGTTCCCCATCCAGCCCCCGAATCACAGGTTTCTATCGACAAGTTCAATCGATACGCTATACTTGCACTGGATGCCTTTTTCCGAACATTCTGGATTGCTCAAGGGCGGCTCGCGTGAAAATTCCCGTTGTATCCAGTACGAGACACAAGGGCAAGACGCTTGAAATTGATTCTTCCAAGGAGGTGATCACCTTGGTTGGCATCAATGGCGAACCAATGGGAAGCCTCGCCTGGGATTTTCTCATCGACCAGATTCTGACCTATAGAAAACCACAGCAGTCCCGCGAAGCTCGGTCCGAGCCACGGATTTCGCTTGCTATACGCGTCAAATACCACTCACCCGACGGTCTGGAATTCGAGAGTCGGGCAGGCGGAATTGGCGGCGGCGGACTTTTTATCGAGAGTCTTGCGCCCTTGGCCGTCGGGACAAAACTTGCTATGGAATTTGCGCTGCCAGAAGATCCAAGCGAGTGGATGTCAGCCAAAGGAGTGATCGCCTGGGTCTGCCCAAAAGCAGATCAGTATACATTTAGCCCCGGGATGGGAGTGCGTTTCACTGAAATTGCCTCGGAGACACGAAACCGCGTCCTGAACCTGGTCCATTCTGTGAAAGGCATCCCGCAAAGCGAGTCCCACTAAACACGCTCGACCCACGATCCCAATTCGTGACGGATTGATTCTCGACAGACTCTCTGAGCCCTCATCATGAAATTTCCCGTCACCGTCACGCGCGAACACCAGGGAAAAACGCTCGGCATTGATTGCGAACAGGAAACGGTGACTGTGTTCGACCAGAAGGGGCAAACACTGAATGTCCTAGGCTGGGGACCACTCATCGAGCACATGCTCTCCGTTGATGAAGATGCCCAATTTGCCCATAGTCGATCGCACCCACGAGCTCCCCTCGCGATCAAAGTGCGTTGCACCACCGACGATGGGAAGCGTTTCGACAGCCTGACTGGCGGGATCGGCGGAGGGGGATTGTTTATCGAGAGTAGCTCGCCATTGGCGCCCGGCACGGAACTTACCGTTGAGTTTGCCTTACCAGACCGGCCGAACCAGAAATTTGAAACACGTGCGAAAGTCGCCTGGACACGGTCAAGGCCCGAGCGCTACTTGCTCTTTCCAGGGATGGGTATCCAATTTACCGACATTGATCCGGAGGCTCAAACGCGGCTCATTGACCTCGTTGATTCCCTGAACCGGAGTCGGGCGCTGTCGTAATCTGCCGGGTAGCCCATTGGGCCCATTGTCGAACTGTCGGATTCGTATCCTTCTCAGCAACCGCTGACAACGCACCCAGCACACCGATATCCCCAACTTTCCCCAGCCGAAACGCAGCCTCTGCGCGCACACCTACGTCAACATCGTTTTGTAAGAGATTCAGCAAGTTCGGGAGAGATCTCACATCCGCCGTTTCCCCCAGAGCCGCTGCGATCCCTTGCCGCACCTGCGCATTCGAATCTTCCAAAGCTGAGACGAGATCCCTTGAGAATGAAACAGCATCTAAGCTCAGCAGGACTCGACTTGCGGCAATCCGGGTAGACACGTCCGGGTTGTGGAGCGCTTTGAGAATCTGCTCCTCATGAACTCCCGATAAAGTCATTTCGCCGAGAGCCAAGGCTGATGCCGACCTAACAGGCTCGGATGAATCCGCTAAATGCTCCACGAGCGGCGTCGCACCCATTCCGTCACTCACTCGACCCAGGGCGAGTGCCGCAGCCGCGCGAACACGATGATCTCGATCCGCCAATGCGGCAATAAGCCCCGAGCTTGCAGATTGATGGCCAATCTTCCCCAATGCTTCTGCCGCCGTGCGTCGGACCTCCGGGTCCGGATCCGCGAGTAATTCGCCGAGTCTCATCGAAACCGACTCTGGAGATGCTGGCGGGACATCGACATAACAACCGGACAGTGTCGAGGAGAGCATCAGCGGAAATAGCAGCGCGAGGTGAAACGCGGCACGCGAGAAAGCACCGGACTTCATTGTGGAATTCGGGATACTGAGTTCCTGCGGCATGGAATGGAGCGAACCCGGAACCGGTGTACAATCACGGCACGAACCTAATCAGACAGACTCTTCTCCTACACCCATGCCGCTGAACTACTGTGGACAAACAGAATTTTGAACCAGGACTCGCCCGGGTTGAGTCAAAGCCCTTCACAGTTAGAGCGGTTTCGCTGGAGCATCCTCGTCCAGCACAGGCGCTTGCTTGGCGGCTTCGATCGACTGTTCCAGTTCTTTCTGGGCGGAATCCATTTCTGCCCGAATCGTCCGCATTTGAGGATCGACCGAACTCCGCACATCAGCGACAGCCTGCCGGAAAGTCCGCACCGCATCTCCCAGCCCCTCACCCAACCCTTGCATGTCCTGGGGAGAAAAGGCTGCCGGCTGAGGCTGCGCGGCCTTGGCTCGCATGGCAGCTTGTGCAGCCTGTACCCGGGCCACAGCATCTTTATTCACAATAGCAGAAGGACGCTTGGCCACCGGCTTGCTCTGGGCCGCAGCGGGAAGAGGGGGATACTGGCCCCGCATCGCCGGGGCCGGAGCCGCCATACGATCTTCCATCGTCGGAGGTTGATGACTTTGTGCCACCGCCGACCCGGGAGCAGCCTGATTCGGCGATACCGAGGCCAGCCGTGGCCTAGGCGGTTGGGCGGCTTGAGGCCCCTGTGGCGCGGCCGCAGCCATTAAGGCCGCCGTCGTACCCGGTGTTAACTCCGGACCAGGCGTGTAGGGAGCGGTGGCTTTCAGACCGGTAGAGGCCTGAGCAGCAAGCGCTGGTTGAACCACCTGGGCAGCTTCTGCTGTCGGCTGAACCTGAGCCAGGGACGAGGCGCTTGAAGAATCGCTCTGCTCAGGAGTGGCGTCCGGAGGCGGAATGTCATTCACTTCTTTCTTAAACCCTTTGAGGGCCTTGCCCACCCCTTCCCCGATTTGCGGAAGCTTTCCGGCCCCAAAAATTATCAAGACGATAACCAGGATGATAATCAGTTCGGAAAATCCCATCGTTCCAAACATGTTCAGTATCCTTCCTCGACAAATAGGAGCCGACCAGGCACAAGACCTCTTCGGCCATGCGATCTCTCACGATAGCCGCCCGATGTAAAGAGTGTCAAGAAAGGCCGTGGTCATCCCTGAGGATAAGACCAGACTCACGTGGCGGGATGGGAAATCGCGACGAGTTCGGTTTGTACCGGTTGACCGTACACTACCGCGTCGTTAGCTGAGAGATACACATCCAGCTCGCTTCTGATACCGAAATCTTCCGGAAGATAGATCCCCGGTTCAATAGAAAAACAGGTGCCGGGCAACAGTCGGCGGGCATCCTGGGTTTCGAGATTGTCGATGTTCGCGCCATTGCCATGGACTTCTTCGCCTATCGAATGTCCCGTCCGATGAACGAAATACTCCCCGTATCCGGCCTGCTGAATCACCTGCCGGCACACATCGTCGACTTCCCACCCGAATGGGAATGTGCCCTTTCGCACACGCGCTTGCACGAATGCCACTGCGGCATCCCGTGCTTGCCGGACAATCTGGAAGATGTCTTGCTGCCTGGCAGGCGCAATCTTTCCGACAAAGCCGGTCCACGTGATATCTGCGTATACGGCACGGGGCCCCGGTTGCTTCGCCCATAAGTCGATCAGGACCAGATCCCCCGGTCGAATAGGAGCAGAGCCCTCGCGAGACGGTCCGTAGTGAGGATCTGCACTATGAGCGTTGACAGCGGCAATCGGGGGACTCGAGGTCACCAGCCCGCGGTCATGCATCCGGGCAAGAATATATTGTTGCAAGCCATATTCAGTGAGCGAACGACCGGCCGCCAGAGAAGTCCCGATAAACCCAAACGCCTCATCCACAATCGCCCGCAGCCCCGTGGCAGCCACCTGGTGCGAGGCCAACTGCGCCTCATCCCACACGGCTTCAAATTGTTGAACCAAATCAGCGGACGTGACAACCTCCAGCCCCAAGCTCCGCAGGAGATCCAACGTCCCGGCATCCACTCGCGAGAGATAGGGAATTGCATTCATCGGCGAGTATTGCATGGCAATTCGTTTGGCCGATTGAAGAAGTGCCCTGAGCGCCGCCTGCTGCTCTCGCCAGGAGACGTACAGTCGCGCCTCGCCCGGCAACCCTTCCAAGACATGCGGTTCAATGCGATGCTGTAACTTCACCGGCGTCCCCACCGCCGGAACCCAGTAGAACCATCGGCGCGTCACATGGATCGAGGGGTCTAACAACAACACGCGATAGGCGATGGGATCGAGATGGCGAAAGTCATAGAAGAGCCATCCGTCAACCCCCGGTTGATCTCGAATGGCTTGCTGAATACGGCTGACCTGGGTACTGAATCGTGAGGAGGTATCCATGGGCGCATCATACCGTCATTTCGAAATCGAAACCACTTGGCAATCAGGCGGTGCTCTGAGCGCTTCGGAATGATACAATGCTCTCAGCCAGCTATGAGCATTCCTTCCACAGCCGATCCAAGCCAGTACCGCGTGACATTTTTCTTCGGGCCCGAACCCGTGGAGCATCGGCCTGACCATCTGCGCTGTGTCTTCAATGTGAAGAAACGCAGTTGGAAGGGTGGCGTGCAGGTCGGCATTGACATCGCCCAGGAGTACCTCGAGGAGGCTCGCCGGGAGATCGGGTTTTCATCCTGGCTTGGAAATCAACTACACAAGAGCGACCAGGACGAGCAGGATGACGTGACGCGTCGGGCTGATGAACTCTTCATTCAATCCGTCTGCACCTGCGCACTCCACCTCGCCCTCCACACAGGCATCGAGCAACTCAACCAGGTGATCGACGCGGCAGGCTTCGCGGAAGAGCTCCGGCGCATGATCAACGAGCAACCCGAACAGGTGACGGACCGGATTCGCCTTGAATTAGACTTGGGAGAGACATCTGATATCTGAAGAGCGAAGAGCGGTGGCAACAAAGGCGGAAGGGGTTTGAAAATGGGGATGAATTTGTTATAACGACAACGGAGTACTCGCAATTGTAGACAGTTCATCGGCACTCATCTTCTAATTCACACCGTCAGCATTTCAGCACGAAGGAGGCACCCAACGTGAACGTCTCTGCCAATGTGTCCTTTAAAAGACGCCGCAGCCTCTGGTCGAACGCCTTGGTTCTCGGTCTGGTGGCGATCTGCTCCCTGGCCATCCTCATTGTGCCGGTCGCAGCACAAGAATCAGGCAGTGCGTCCAACGTCCCCGTGTCCTCGAATGATGCCAGCCCTTCCGGGGTGGGCATTCAAGCAGGATCTGCACTGGCAACCATCATCTACTTCCCGCTTAAACTCGCATTTGCAATTGGCGGAGGCGTGGTCGGCGGCTTAGCCTACGGGTTCTCAGGTGGCAGCGAACAGACAGCAAAGAACATCTGGGTTCCCAGCATGTACGGCACCTACATTATTACGCCGGATCATTTGAAGGGGGATAAACCGATCCGCTTCCTCGGTGTCTCCTCGAGCGAGCCCGCGCGGGAGGCCGGGGACTATACGCCTCAGGAGCCCCTGCCGCTGCCCTTGGAACCGATCCGATAGCATGAAACCCGTCATCGGAGTCACACCCGACTTCAATGCCGGTGATCGTCAGGAATGGGGCGGCAAAGAGCCCACCTATTTTCTCCGGGCTCGATACGTCCGCGCGATCGAAGAACTCGGCGGGGTGCCGCTCATTCTGCCCCTTGTGGCCGATCGTGCGGCACGTCGCCGCCTCCTGCGGACTATCGACGGGCTGCTCCTGACAGGCAGCGGTCCGGATTTAGATCCCGCGCTGTACGGAGAACGGAAACGATACACCTTTCCGATCGTCGCCCACCGGCGCTCGAGCTTCGAATTAGACTTTGTCCATCTGGCCATCCGCAACCATCTCCCGACCCTGGCCATCTGCGGCGGCATGCAAACGATGAATGTTGCGTTCGGCGGAACCCTCTATCAGGATATTCCTGCCCAGGTTACCGATGTGCTGCACCATCGACAAACGACGCCGGCTATCCACGTCTCTCACAGCGTCTCCATCGCACCCGGCACACTGCTCGAACGCATCGTCCAACGGCCCCGCATGAAGGTGAACAGTTCCCATCACCAATCGGTGAAAGGCGTCGGTCGCGCATTGATCGCCAGCGCCACCGCGCCCGATGGCATCGTCGAGGCAATCGAACATCCCGGCCACCCGTTTTTTCTCGGCCTGCAATGGCACCCCGAGTTTTTGTTTGAGCGCCACCAGCTGCATCGCCGGCTCTTTGAGGCGTTCTTGCAGGCAGCCTCACGCCGCCCGGCGCTTCGACCATCGCCTCCGCGACGCGGGACCACCACATGACACGGGACTCACGACACCATGACAGCGAACATGGTCGTGACGTCACCGGAGAGAGGACACGGCGTGGGCAATCCGCTGTTTCGCACCAAATCGATCGAACGAATCCTCGCTGATTCCGACGCCCCAGAACATCGCCTGAAACGGAGCCTGACCGCCTGGGACCTGACCGGACTTGGCATCGGCGCGATTATCGGCACCGGCATCTTCGTGCTCATCGGCACCGCAATCGTCGGCGATGCGCATCGACCCGGAGCCGGGCCGGGGATCGTCTTGTCGTTCATTCTGTCCGGCGTCACCTGCGCACTTGCCGCGCTTTGTTATGCGGAGTTTGCGGCTATGATCCCGGTGGCAGGCAGCGCATACACCTATTCCTATGCCACGCTCGGCGAATTCCTGGCCTGGCTGACGGGATGGAACCTCATTCTGGAATACGGCGTAGCCTGCGTCGCGGTCGCCATCGGATGGTCCGGGTATTTCAACAATATCCTGAAACTCTGCGGTTTCGAACTCCCCTATTGGGCCACGCATCCACCTGGCGCGGACGGAGGGATGGTGAATATCCCGGCCGCGGTCATTGTCCTCCTGGTCACCGGCATCTTAATCGTCGGAGTAAAGGAAAGCGCCCGAGCCACCTGCGGCATCGTCCTCATCAAGCTGGCCGTGATCGTCTTTTTCATCGCGGTCGGCACCTCCTCTGTCGACACGGCAAATTGGTCGCCATTCATGCCGTTTGGGTTTGCCGGGGTTGGCGCGGCTGCGGCCATCGTGTTTTTTGCCTATATCGGGTTCGACGCGGTCTCAACGACAGCGGAAGAAGCCCAAAACCCCCAACGTGATCTCCCCATCGGGATCTTCGCCTCACTGGGCATCTGTACCCTGCTGTATATTGCCGTGGCGGCAGTCCTGACAGGCCTGGTGCCTTTTTCACGAATCGATATCCACGCACCAGTGGCCGAAGGGTTGCGGGTGGCCGGCTTTAAATGGGGGGCGGCCATCGTGGCGGTAGGAGCAGTCGCCGGAATCACTAGCGTGCTGGTGGTGATGATGCTGGGCCAGATTCGCGTGTTTTTCGCCATGTCCCGAGATGGACTTCTCGGTCCCTGGCTGTCTGGCGTTCATCCAAAGTTTCGAACACCTCATCACGCGACCTATTTGACCGGCGTCGCCGTAGCAATCATGGCAGCGCTGATCCCCATCGGCGAAGCGGCCGACATGACGAACATCGGGACGCTCTTCGCCTTCGTCCTCGTCTGTATCGGGATCATGGTGCTTCGCTATACGAACCCGAACCATCCCCGGCCATTTCGCATGCCCTTCATGCCGGTCATCCCCATATTAGGTGTCCTGGCCTGCCTGGGCTTGATGTATTTTCTTCCCTGGATGACCTGGATCCGGTTCTTTGTCTGGACGATCATCGGCATCATCGTGTATGCCACGTATGGCATACGCCGGAGCAAACTCGCCGCAAATCCGGCCGTTGAGCACAGCACGAGCGCTCGACAAGCATGATCACCGCTGTTGCAACAATTTGACGAGGGAGTCCTTAGGACGAGGTTTCGGTTGAAGCGACCGGAGCAACTTTGGGAGCGACTGCGACGGGTGCCGCAGCGGGCGTCGTCGGTTTTGGAGCCGCCGCCGGAGCAGGTGAAGCGGGAGTTGCGGCCGAAGTACCTGGAGCCGCCGCGGCAGGCGCACCGGCTACTGGAGGCGCTGCCGGTTTCGGAGGTGCGGCGGGTTTCGGCGGGGCAGGCCGTTCCGGCTTAATCCCACCTTCCCAGGACGGGCCTGAATACATATCCGCAGCCAGCCCTTTGCCCTTCCATTTTTCTTCGAAATCCGCCGCGGCCTTATTGGGGGTTTCACCGGCCCCTACCACGTCATTCCACGGATAGGCGCGAGGCCCGATCTGGCATCCCGTCTCCGTACGCCTCAAATACAAGGCAATCGGATTCCCTCGGTAAGGTCCGAGATAGATATGCACCGATCCCACATACTCAAGCAATGTGGCCACCATGCCTCCAAGAAGAGGTGCATGATGCCATAAGAGACAGGAGGAGGGCAAGAAGGACCTAGCACCCCCTGCTATTCGGTCCACCCTTGTGCTCAGGAGAGGGCCGGACGCTCGGTCGACGGACGTGAGCGAAGCAGATACAGCCCGCCGATCAGGATGATGATGACGACCACATTCAAGCCGACATCCATGATGTATTGCTGGAAGAGCTCGTGCCTCGTTTCCTTGGCCACTGCTTCAAGCTGGTAAGAGAGTTCGGCACTGGCTGTCAACAGTCTCCGTGTACAGGCAATGATCCCCACGGAGAGATAGGGTTCTAATTCCAACACTTCCGTCTGAAGAAACCGCACCACCGTGCGAAATAGTTCCAAGAGAATGATGACCAGGAGCAGATCGTTCAATAACTTGAGCGCGGCAGGAAGGAGCGCGAGCTGAACGGGTCGAGCCAGAAAGATGTACCAGGCATGGACGAAGATAATCAGGCAGAGAGCCAGCAGGCTGAACCCGGCCGCGACATACCCGAGCCGGTCCAGCTGGTCCATAAAACCCAGCCACCAGCGCAGACTGGGCCGATGAAATTTCTCATCTGACCCCGGCATACTTGGTAAGGGCATTACGCTTGCCCTGCCGGACCGGTTGGCAGAGGAGTTCCCTCCTCCAGCGGTTGGCCAAACCTCAACCCGTGCACTGCGCCGGCTGTAATGAGATGGCCACAACAGTCAATCCCTTGAAGGCCGGCGCCGCCATCCATCACCATGAGGCGAAGGCCGCAGGAATCAGGAAACTGCCGCTTCTCCTCCAGCATAGCCCCGGGAAGCAGCGCTCCTCGTTTTCGACCCCTCGACGACATGATTTCTGGCACGAGATCTTCTTCGGTCAGTTCATGTCCGCAGCAGAAGATCTTCTGGAAACCCTCACCGCCACCGGTACACTTGACCACTAACCCACAGGAATCGGGAAATCGTTTGCGCTCGTCGAGAATGTCACCTTTCTTGATCGCCATGGCCCCTCGGTATGATGAGTTGATGGAGATGAGTCGGATCGAGCGTTAGTGAACCAGAACCACGAAGGAAAAGCCAGCGCCGAAACTCCACGAGGAAATCAACACCCATGTGTCTGAGCGAGGGGAGGAACCCTCCCCCCCACGTTCCTGACTAGGCCCCGGCAGGCAGAATGCGGTCATGCCTCAGGCATGCGCGACCGGTGAATCCAATGCCGCCGACGACTGGAGGCTCTCCGACATTTTCGATGAGGGGAGACGAGCATGGGCCTTGCGCCATGAGTCCAGTAGCACCTTGTGCGAGCGGCACCCGACCACGAGGCGCGCGTCCGAAATCGTGACCGGCTTATAGGGGTGAAGGTATCGCGCCTTGAGCCGCGCCACACGGGCCAACGACTGCTCCAGTCTTTCCTGCGTGATCCGGCCGTCTTGCACCGCGCGCTCCATCGCCTGTATGGCCGTCATGACCCGGTCCTGATCTTTGCAGATCAACAGCACATCACATCCGGCCACGAACGACCGAACAGCCGCTTCGCCGATCCCGTCATGATCGATAATCGCATGCATCTCCAGGTCGTCAGTAAACACCACCCCGTCATAGCGAAACTCTTCCCGCAGGAGACGCTGAATCACGGCCGGAGACAGAGTCGCCGGCGCATCAGGATCCAACGCTCGATACAACACATGGGCCGTCATGAGACTGGCGACTCCCTGCCGAATCGCCTGCTGAAACGGGGGAAACTCCGTCTCGCGCAACCGCTGAATCCCCGCGTCAACCACGGGAAGCTCCTTGTGCGAATCCGTCGCCGTATCCCCATGGCCGGGAAAATGCTTCCCGCAAGCCACGACCATATTGTCCTTGAGCCCGCCGATCGTGGCCAGCCCCATTTCCCCGACGAGGTCAGACTCGGCGCCGAACGCCCGGTCGCCAATCACAGGATTGTCTGGGTTACTGTTCACATCAAGCACCGGGGCCATATTCATATTGATCCCCACGGCTCGCAACTCTTTCGCGATAGTGGCCGCGGCGGAATAGGCCAACTCACTGGAGTTACACTGTCCGAGCTGAGCGCAGGGCGGGAAGATCGTAAATTCGGCGGGCAGCCGGGAGACCCGTCCTCCCTCTTGATCAATCGCAATCAGTAGCGGCGAGGCCGGAGACAGTTTTTGAAGCCCATTGGTGAGATCGACGATCTGCTGGACCGATTCGAGGTTGCGCCGAAAAAGAATGACTCCGCCTGGCGAGTAGGCTTTGAGAAACGAGGCCAGGTCGTTGCTGACCGTGGTCCCGGTAAATCCCATCATGAAGAGCTGACCGATGTGCTCGCGTAGTGTCATAACCCCCTACTATGACGATCTGAGTGAGAAGCAGATGGACTCTCGGCTTATATTGCTGAACGCACCAGTGACCGCTAGGGCAAGGTCCGGTCGAGCAGGAATTGGATGAGCAGCCGCGTGCCGATCCCCGTTGGACCTTTCGGGAGATAGGCTCGCTCGCGCTCGCTCCAGTCCGTGCTGGCGATGTCCAAATGAATCCAGGGACAGTCCCCCACAAATTTGCTCAGGAACAGAGCAGCGGTAATCATGCCGCCGCCACGGCCGCCGATGTTCCGCATATCCGCCACATCGCTGCGCAGTTGTTCGAAGTACTCTTCCCACAGCGGCATTTCCCACACGCGCTCACCGGCCCGCATGCCTGCATTCCGGACATGCTCTTTCAGCTGATCGTTATTGCCGAACATCCCGATGGCAAATTGGCCCAGCGCGACGACGCAGGCGCCGGTCAAGGTCGCGATATCGATCAATACCGCCGGCTTGTAACGGGTGGCATAGGCCAACGCGTCCGAGAGGATCAACCGGCCCTCGGCGTCGGTGTTTTGTACTTCGACGGTTTTTCCCGAGAGCGTCTTCACGATATCACCAGGCCGCATCGCGCGGCCGCCCGGCATGTTTTCCGCGACCGGCAATATGCTGACCAGATGCAACGGCAGCTTGAGCCGTGCCGCAGCCCGCATCGTCGCCAACACCTCAGCGCCGCCCGTCATGTCGGCCTTCATATGCTCCATATTTTCAGCCGGCTTCAGCGAAATACCGCCTGTGTCGAAGGTAATCGTCTTACCGACCAATACCACCGGCGGTTCGGCTTTCTTCGCCTTCGCGCTTTTGTACTCCAGAATAATGAACTTCGGCGGCTCATGACTGCCTTTCGCCACACCGAGCAAGGCACCCATACCGAGTTGTTCCATATCTTTCTGTTCAAGCACCTTCAGCTTCACGCCCGGTTCTTTCGCCACGGCCTTCGCTTCCTGCACGATACGGCCAGGCGTCATGACATTGGCCGGATGGTTGCATAGATCGCGAACAAGGACCGTGGCCTCCGCCGTCGCCACGCCGCGCCGGATGCCCTCGGTGACCTGAGGCAACAGCGATGTTTGCGCGATGTGGATCGTCAACCGCTCGACGTCGATCGGTTTGCTGCCATTCGAGCTCCGGTACGCCGTGAATTGATAGCTGCCGAGAATGGCGCCTTCGGCTAAAGCCTGCGCGACGTCCTGAACGGGGATCTCCTCCAGCACCGCGCCCGGCAGCACCACACCGAATGAAGACACTTTGGCCTGGCGAACGCGTTTGACTGCAGAACCCAACGCCTGGCGGAACGCATCCACCCGCAACTCCTTTTCCTTCCCCAAGCCGGCCAGCAGCAGTCGCTTCGCCTTGGCTTTGCCCTGTGTATGCACTAACACCCCTTCGCCGAGCTTGCCTTCAAATTCCCCGCGCTGGATCAAGGCGGCGAGCTGCCCACCGAGTTGCGTATTGATGGCGGCGGCTTCCGGCGAAAGGTCTGACGCGCCCTCGCAACAGAGCAATACCAGCACCTCGGCGACGTCATTCTCCGCCCGCCCAACCTGTGCTTGAACGTGAATCTTCTTCATCAATCCTCCCTGGTTCTCGCCCGTTCGCTGATCCCGCATGTGCCGACGTTGTCGTTCGGCCACACCGGCCGCTCTCAAACCCCGCGCATATCCGGCGCCCAAATCTGCTTGTGCATTTGCATCTGGAACCTGACCGGCAATCTGTCGGCCAGGACCCATTCCGCCAACTGCCGCGCTTCCGTTTCGCCAAAAACAGGACTCACCAAGACGGGGCAACGCGCCTCAAGATTCCGGGTGCGTACGACCTCGCGCGCCCACTCGTAGTCGGCCCGGTCCTTGATCACAAATTTCACTTCATCGCGAGGCGCAAGCCGGTCGAGATTCGGCCAATACATGCGCTCGGCCATGCCGCTTCCAGGACATTTCACATCGAGCACCACATGGACTCGCCGATCCACGCCGGACGTGTCGACGGCCCCGCTGGTTTCCAGAAGCACCTCGAACCCCTCGTCGCAGAGCCTGGTCAACAACGGGAGGGATGCCGGCTGGCTGAGCGGCTCACCCCCTGTCACTTCCACCAAATTGCAACCGAAAGCGCGCACCTGATCGACCACGTCATCTTGCGTCATATCCCGACCGCCGTAGAACGCATAGGCGGTGTCACACCAGGTACAGCGCAGAGGGCACCCCGTCAAACGAATGAAGACGCAGGGCCGGCCCGCATGCGTGGATTCGCCCTGGATACTGTGAAAAACTTCGGTTACCTTGAGCATCGTGACTCGATGTGACGAGTCAGCGTGGGACGCGTGGCCGGCGGAGACCTTCATGTCCATGTGGTTGTCGGCCATCCATTCCGTCGGGCGATACGGTCCATGCCTCGAATGGGATTTACGACCAACGGATGGCCCACCATTTCGAGTAGCTCGACATCGCCGGGACTATCGCCGTAGGCAAACGACTGCGCCAGATCAATCCCGGATTCCTGCGTGAGCCGGACAATCAATTCCCGCTTGCCGGGGCCATAGGGGAGGGGGGCGCAGACCTGACCGGTAAATTGCCGCTGCTGCTGTTCGAGCCTAGCGGCCAGCAAGGTCGGCACCTCCAGCAAGGCAGCCAGCGGAGCAATCAGGAAATCGAGAGATCCAGTCACCAATACGATATGATGCCCGGCCCGGCGGTGCTCATCCATTCGAGAGAGTCCCTGAGCGGACAGACGAGGACATAACTCGGTCCGGCAGAATTCTTCCGCCAACGCCTCAACCTCAGCGGCGCCTTTCCCAGCCAGGTAGAGCTTGCGTTCTCGCAACGGGTGCAGCGACACCGGAGGCGCGCATCGCAGCACCCACTCGATGCTGTCCCGAACCTCACGCCAACCCACGAGTCCCTGCTTCCAGAGAAAACGGAAAAATCGAACTTCGCTTGCCTGTCCCGGGAGCAAGGTATTATCGACGTCAAACAGCGCGGCAATGTCCGTCTGCCGTCCGGTGTATGGAATATGTGCGGCTGAGAGAGGCGTCATCTCGAACGTTGGCCTGGTGATCACTATGCTGGGAAGGGTGTGCGATGTGTTCTCGCAGCACGCGTCAGATTCTACCGGACAACTAGTTGATTGACAAGCATTTTGGACCACTTCTATAATGCGCTTCCTCTGAGGCTGGCCGCGACACCGAGAGCGCGGGCAATTCATCGCCGTCGTTCGGCTCGTCCGCAGCCTGCCTCACGTGTCAACGGAAAGATCTTCGGTTGCCGAAGTGGTGGAATGGCAGACACGCACGTTTGAGGGGCGTGTGGCGCAAGCCGTGCGGGTTCAAGTCCCGCCTTCGGCACCAAACCCAGCCTTTGCCGTACGGAAATCACACTCCCTGCAGCTTGCTGCGGCGAACGCTCAGACCCGTTCTCAGTCAGCCGCCTTTCTCCCGGCACGTACATCTATCGGACTCACATTCGACTCTCCCCCTTGAAGGCCCATTGGACAACGCATATCGATGGGGACCTTCATGCAGATAAACGGCCCTATCACACTAGGGCCTAATTACGTTGCAAAATATCAATCATCTCTCACCGCATGCCCGGGCTTGATGTTATGATGCGGATCTTGCGGGCTACCTCGTTCAACACGGGCGCATATTCGTGCCCCGCGTGATTTCTAGCGGAACCATCTCCACCAGCTGGATGGACTCCACGAACGGGCAGAATGGCTGACGAATCAGCCCCTCAGCGCAGATGAAGGAGTCACCTGTGAGCGCCCAAGACTTGGCAGCGGCCTTCTCTTCCTCAGGAGATTTCCGGTCGATTGAAGCCGTTGTCCGTACCCTGTCCAGCCAGGCGTCGATCGGCATCTTCCTCTCGGACCCCGAAGGGCATACCCTCTACCTCAATGAACGGCTGCGCCGCATGGCCGGAATTTCCGGCACATCGGAACCAGGATCATGCTGGCTCACGTCTCTTGCCCCTGAAGACCACGACGTCATTGTCACCGAATGGTCCGCGGCCACCGCACAGAGCCGGAGCTTTTCGCGTGAATTTCGTTTTCGAAGACCCGATGGATCGCTGCGTTGGGTGATGGCTGAAGCGTTTCCCCTTCGCACAGATGGAGCTCCTTCCAGCGGATACGTTGGAATGATCCGCGATATCACCCCTCGACACCTGGCGCTCGAAGCCTTACATGCGTGTGACGACCGCTACCGGAGCCTGGCCGCACTCTCGCCTCATGCGATCTTCGTCTACGCGAACGATACGATTCTCTTCATGAATGATGCGGGCATGAGTCTCTTCGCTCTGCAGGCAGCACCCTCGCTTGAAGGGCATCCGCTGTCGGAATGCTTTACGACAGAGTTCCTGCAGGATCTCCCCCTGGCCAATTCCGCTCATGGAACTGCACCAGCCACCCCCGTGGAGCGACAATTCGTGCGGCCCGATGGCACTCATCTTGGTGTGGAACTGGTCGCAAACCAGGTTATCTTTGATGGCCAGCCGGCCATTCAGGTGCTCGCCTCAGATATCACTCCGCAAAAAGATGTCGCAGCACAGCTGCGCCAAGCGCACAAAATGGCGACCATGGCGACCCTTGCCGGCGGCATCGCGCATGAGTTCAATAACTGCCTGACCGCCATCATGGGATTCTCGGACCTGGCCCTGCCATTGCTCGTGCCGGACAGTCGGGTGCACGGTCATGTGCAGCAGGTGATCCTCGCGTCGAAACGAGCCAGGGATTTGGTGACACAGATGCTCATGTTCGGCCGCCAGGCAGAGGGTGTCAAACAACCAGTGTCCCTGGATATCTTGCTCAAAGAAACATTGCGAATTTTGAGGGGGAAGCTGCCGAGCACTATTAGTCTTCGCGAGTGGATTCCCGGGGCCACCCATCCGATTTATGCGGACCCGACTCAAATTCACCAAATCTGCGTGAAGCTTCTGGCTCATTCCGAATTAGCCATGAAACCGGACGGTGGGATTCTGGAGGTGCGCCTCGACAATATTCACCTGAACCACTCGACGAATGAACATGATCTTCCGCTCCCCCCTGGCCACTATGTCTGCCTCACGGTTTCAGATACGGGCGAAGAGGTGAGCGCCGAAGACCCCTGTCGTAAAGTGGGTCCGCTGTTCGCAAATCTTCCGGACGGGACCCAGGCAGGGACGGAACTCGCAGGGGTGCAACGGATCGTAAGCGAACATGGCGGAACCCTCCGTTCCACCAGCACAGTGGGCCAGGGAACGACCATCGAAGTGTACCTGCCGGCGATACTTCCCCCCGCGCCCATGAGCACACCCGGGTCGCGTCGAGCAGAAGCATCAGACATCGCAAGACAGAAGGAAATTCTTGCTGAGCACGACAAAGAACGATAGATTCGCGATGAGCGCTGACCGATCCATGGGAGCCCAAACCGTCCTTCTGGACAACATCGCGCGGTGTGACCTCAGAGCGCTATCACCAGAACTCCTGCGAGGAATGTTATGCCATCGGTCTTGATTGTGGACGACGAGGAAGCGATTCGCCGGCTGATCCGCAGCACGCTCGAACAGGCGGGTTATCGTGTCCAGGAGGCAGCCGACGGCAAAGAGGGGCTGTCGCACTATCGTCAATCGCCCGCAGATCTGGTGATCATGGATATTCTCATGCCGGACCAGGACGGCCTGGAGAGCATTTTGACCCTGCGGCGCGAATTTCCGAACGCAAAAATCATGGCCATCACCGGCGGAAGCGACATGATCGGCATCCTCAATTTCCTGGATGTCGCCCGCATGCTCGGCGCGCGCCGCACCCTCCAGAAACCCTTCGAGATGCAACAGCTGCTCGATGCCGTCCAGGCCGAGATTGCCGGCTGACCGATACACTCCCTCTCATTTCCCCTCACGTGCCGGTCCATTGACTTCCAGCCGATCGATCCGCACACTACGCCCGCCTTCGGTTCCCTGTTTACTCGAGAACGAGACCGCGATCATGACCTGGTGGACTCCCCAACTTCACGCGCTACTGGGCGGCCTTGTCGTCGCTGGCGGTGTCTTTGTCATGTGGGAACAGGCAGGGGTCGTCTGGACGCTGCTCATTGCCGCTGTGGCAACCGCAGTTCTCCTTTGGCGAGGACGCAGCATCGGAGCCGTATGGGCCTGGACTACATTAGGGCTCGGCATTGAAAGCATGACCTGGCCGATCGTGACCATGGTGCGAATCCGGATGGAAGGGGTTCAGCCAACAGAGGAACAGATGGGCACGATTCTGAATGCCGTGCTCTTCGGCCTCTTCACCTCGGTGTTCTGGGTCACGTTTGCCCTCGGACTCTTCAAACGGCTGCGGGAACAGAACGCCCCGCCAGTTCCGGTGAAGAAAAACAAACCGGCCCTGCCGGGAGGCAAGAAAAAACACGTCCGGACCTGACTCGCATCAGGCCATCGACACCGGATCGACATCAATGTCATACCGGAGGCCACCCCGACGGGACTCCCGTTCAAGTTCCTCGCGCGTCCGCACCGCTATCTCCCGACCGGCCTCAAGAGAACCAGATTTGAGCAGGATCTGCCAGCAATACCGACCTCGCGTCAGAACATGCGGCGCCGGAGATGGCCCCAGGACGACAACCTGTCTCAAGGCCAAACCCTGGCCGGCAGAACCAGGCATCGGGGATGCGTCGTGGTCATGCCCCCTGGCCGCCCTTTCTGTGCCTGCAACCTGCGCTCGCAACACAGTCGCCCAGCGACCGGCAGCTTGAGCCACCACCGGTTCCAACGTCCCGGACACATCCAGCCTGACCAGACAGGTGCACGGTGGATACTGAAGCATCTGCCGGAACGCCTGCTCCTGCTTCACAAACAGGTGGTCGTCGCCCGAGGCCACCGCCATGATCGCATGATGGTCGGCGAAGCGCGTCTGAATGAGGAGCCGGCCGCCGGCACAAGCAGGCCGGGCCAGATCGGCGGCGTCCCGAAGGGCGTGATACAGCCGTTCCGCAGAACGAAAATCGGGAACGTGAAGACCGGCATCGGCATCCGGCAGAGCCACGAACGCCGCCCGCGCGTAAAGACCGAGCCGGAATACCATCTGAGTTCCGATCACGATATCAAGTTCGCCTGCGGCCAGCAGGCGGTTACACGCTCGCGCGTCGGCAGGACGACGAATCGTTTCGCCATCCACACGTCCCACGCGCGCCTGTGGAAACATCCTTCGCACGGCCTCTTCGATGCGTTCCGTCCCGGACCCCACCGGTTCCAACTTGAGCGACTGGCATTGGGAACAATGTTCGGGCACGGGCTTCGTTCGGCCGCAGTAGTGGCATCGCACATGATTGCTTCGCCTGAAAAACGTCAGCGCAACACTACACACATCGCATTGCGGCATCGCGCCGCAATCGCCGCAATGCAGGACACTCGCAAACCCTTTGCGATTCAGGTACAGAATCGACAAGGCGTTCTGCCGCAAGGCTTCACGAATGCCTTCGCTCAGAGGAGGCGACAATAGCGTCCCTCCCGAAGACTCTCTGAAATAATCCTTCATGTCGATCACTTGCACCGTGGGCGCTTGCCCCGGATCACGATAGACACAAGCCGTCATCCATCCCTCCTGAACCGCCGACAGACTTTCGAGGGACGGATGGTTCGAGGCCAGCACTAATACAGCGCCGTCGCGGGAAGCACGGTGTTGCGCAACCTCTCGCGCATGGTATTTGGGCACCTGCTCTTCTTTCAGGGACGGATCGTCTTCACCTTCCACCCACACGAGGCCTAGCCGTCTCAGGGGGGCAAAGACCGCCATGCGGGTGCCAACGAGGATCGTGGCGGAACCATCTTGCGCCGCCTCCCAGATCGCCGCGCGCTCTTTCAGCGAGAGACCGCTGTGCAAGAGCACCGGCCGTTCGCCTGCCGATGTCAGAAATCCAGCCAATCGACCCGCAGTCTCGACGTCACCCGTGAGGATCAACACCGGCCTGCCGCGTTGGATGGTGGCGTGGACGGCGTGTGCCAGACACCAATGTCTCGTCGTGTGGTTCCCCTCAAGCAACAAGGGGACAAAGGTCTCCTTCGCAAATGTTCGTTCCAGAAAAGCCGGCCACGGCGTAGCTTCCGGTGGAGGCAGTTCCGGAAGACCAGGCGTCGCCGCCGGTTCATTAGAAAGTGCGCCGCCTGACGTCTGGCCGCGCTGTCTTGTGGGACGGGGGATTCTTCGGCCGACCGGTTCATCAGTTCGACCCACCAGCCCTTTTCGAACCAGTGACTGCAAGACGAGGGTCGTGCTCGATTTGTCGCCCTTCAAAAGAGTCGTCGCCATGATGCCCTGGGGACGCCGGCGTAAGCGTGCGAGCAGCTCCGTTTCGGCTGCTCCAACCGCGGCGGTAGGCGAGGGACTCGCGAGGCCCTGCGGTGTCAGCATATAACGAAGCTGAGTCCGCCCTACTCGATCAACGGGGGGCAGAACGAGCTTGATACATTGCCCCCAGGGTGCGGCGTACCGTTCCGCCACCCAGTGACTGAGGCTAATTTGATCGGTGGTCAGGAGGTGGTCCGACGATACCACGCCAAGCGAACGGATGGCTTTGAGCCCCTTCTCCGGTGCTCCAGGGGGAAGCCGGTGATACACCGCAATCACAAGACCTTGAAGGTCTTGGGAGCCAAACGGCACGACCACCGACCGTCCAATCACGACCCGGCCTTTGAGGTCGGGCGGGATCATATAGGTAAAAGGACGGTGCAGCCGACGCGGCAATATCACGTCAACATACGCAGGGGAAGGGGAAGACGAAGCAACCACCGATGGAGCCGCCTGTGAGCATGGGTCGAGCATGCGGCATTCTAACAACACCGGACCCGAGCAACAATGACGACCGGCGAGAGACGGGCATGAGGAATCAGTTCGGAGAGAAACCGAGTCCGGATAGGGAGAGGAACAACGGAGAGCGCACCAGGCCAGCGGCCGGCTTACTACGGGAAGCCAGCCGCCGTCGCGACTACGAGCCTGGAGCAGGCGATGGTGGAATTCCGTCAGCGGGAGAGGCCGGCGCTCCATTGCCAGGGGGCACCGTGCCAGAATCCGTCGGCACATCCAACGGAACCGGTCCAGACGGGGTCTCCGACACCGGCATGACAGCGTGATTCACCGGCGCCGAATCTATTTGGTTGTACGTAAACTGTGCCGACCCCGACTGCTTTTCACCGGCCGGCGCCTTCAGCGGTTGCGTTGGTGCCACCTCTTCGAGCGACTCAAGTACGACTTCAATGCGGCGGTTTCTCCTTCGTCCCTCTTCGGTCCCGTTACTGGCAACCGGACGGCTCGCTCCATAGCCCATCGCAGACAGTTTCGCGGAATCCATGCCACCCTTTTCGACCAAATACCGTACGATTTCGGTCGCGCGGGCCTTGGATAATTCCCAATTGGTGGGAAATACGCCTTTCAAGGACGGACCGATTTCCATGTTATCGGAGTGCCCTTCGACGCGAACCTGCTGATCGCCGGCCGTCGTCGTCAAATATTCCGTCAATTTCTCAAGAATGGGCACCCCAGCGGGTTTGACCTTGATTTCCCCGGACTCATACTCCAACTGATCCGCGAGATCATCGAGGTTGAGCCTCCTCGTTCCCCGAACCGCCTCAACTTTCACCTTGCCAGTCGAACGGGCTTCATTCGCATTGGAGATAGAAGCTTCCGCCTTCGAAACCATCACCGGCTGCGCGGTTGACGTCGGAAGATCGACTTCTCCTCCGTCAGACTGCAGAGCTTCGACGGGGAAGGCATGCTTGGAACGAAGTCGGTCTCCGACCAGAGCACGGGCCGAAGCCTTGGACAATACCGCAGTCGCCGTGTGAGGCTCTGTCGCAAGTACTCTCACCTCGCCGATCTTTCGCTCGGGAAGTCCACCGCCGGTACGAAACACTTCCATAGAGTCTCCGGACCGGAGGCCATCGTCGTGCCCCTTATCGAGGTACACCACATTTCCCTGTGACACGAGTGACATGTGTTTGTCGGCCTGTAGCTCGACGATCATACCTTCGACATCCGGCCCTGAAGAGGCTGGCTCGCTGACCTCCTCCGCGGCAGGAGGCGTAAAGCGCATGACCGGGTCACCGGGTGACAGTGGTGCGTACGACCGAACCACCTGCACTCCCACCAGCACCGGATCCGGCTGGACGACCTTCACGACGCCGACCCGATTGATGACATACCCGAGGTACTGCTTCGTAATGGGATGGAACACTTTCCGAGAGCGCCGATATACGGTGTACAGATCACCAAGCGCCGCTTCGCCCGGATTTTTCAGTTTGAGATACAGCGTATCCGTTCCGGACCACCCTAGCATCATCCGGTTGCCTGACAATTGATTATCGCCGGTAATGACATTAATGAGACCCTCGATTGGCATGTCCTGCCGAATCGACCCGGCGGCATAGGTCAGCGCTGCCTCACCCAGTCGCACGCTTTGCGCATTCTGCGCGTAAACAGGGACAGCCGTTACGGCCATGAGACTGTAGGAGAGGATGGTCAGGCTGGCGCGCATAGATAATGTCCTCATATTGATCACACCTAGGAGGGTTGCCTGTAGCAACCTTAGCAAACAGCAAGGGGTTGTCAAGAAACCGTCTGGCAGCACAATGGTTTGATTCAGGTGACTCCGGGTGTTATCGTGAGATCGAAACCGAATACCCTCGTGGAGCCACAATCGGGCAGGCGGCCGAATGGGAATCGAGAAACGACGCATCAACACTCAGATGCCGCGCCGAACGAAGGTTCAACCATCCACGCTCCTGGCGTCGGAGTGGGATATCGCTGGCGGATCTCCGCCATCCGGTCTTAGGACTCCGGCGGACAAAATGAGGCCGGCCTCCACGAATGATCATCCCTCCACCAATGTTTCGTCGGCATCCCCCGCGAAGCCACCAGAGAATCCCCGTAAATAGCAACAATCGGCGCTCGCTCCTAACTGCTGGACAGTATTCACTTTCTAGGACTATCGGGACTAAAGCCCTAGGTCCTTTGTGCGCTTGCTATTAAAAATGGGCAGGGGCTAAGATTCCGACCTCCTAAATAGCCTTATAAGCCCTCAAACCTGTTGAGGTTCGAGCCAATGGCCGGTTCCGAGCTCCTCTTAGAGTACCTAAGCCGATATTTTCCTATATTGGTCTTTGTGTTCATCGCACTTGCGTTCGGCGCTGGCACGCTCCTTATCAGCTACTTCGTTCAACCGAAGTATCCCGAGCCCGAGAAGCTCTCTACCTATGAGTGCGGATCTGAGCCATTTTCTGACGCCAGAATGCCGTTTCCCGTCCGTTATTATATTTTCGCCATGCTGTTTGTGATTTTCGACGTGGAAGTCATCTTTCTCTATCCCTGGGCCATTGTCTTTAACAAGATCGGCCTCATCGGCCTGATCGAAATGTTGATCTTTATCGGTCTTTTCCTCGTCGCCTATGTCTACGCGTGGCGAAAAGGAGCGCTGGAATGGGATTAATTCAACTGGGCGGCCACGATAAGGACGGCTCTCCCGATGTCATCACCCTCACGGTTGAAAAGGCTGTGAATTGGGCCAGAAAAGGGTCCTTGTGGCCCATGACCTTCGGACTTGCCTGCTGCGCCATTGAAATGATTGCGGCTGTCTCCTCCCGCTACGACATGGATCGTTATGGAGCAGGGGTATTCCGAGCGTCCCCCCGCCAGTCCGACCTCATGATCGTCGCAGGCACCGTGTGCCGGCGCATGGCCCCCGTGATTCGCAAAATCTACGATCAGATGCCTGAACCGAAGTACGTGATTGCCATGGGTTCCTGCGCCACATCAGGAAACATCTACGACAGTTATAGCGTGGTGCAGGGAGTCGATCGATTCGTGCCGGTTGACATTTATGTACCGGGATGTCCTCCAACTCCGGAAGCCCTATTCGATGGCATTCTGAAATTGCAGGAGCGCATTATGCAAAAGCGTGTGTTCCTATCCCAACCCAAAGAAGTGAAGGACGCGCTGAAGGTCTGACGGACGGAACCCGACTTCATGAGTCAACTCGCACAACGCATCGAGAACACGTTCCCCGGCGCCTGCACGAAAGTGGTGGAGTGGCGCGGAGACCTCGCCGTCACTGTGAAGCCTGAAACCTTGCACGATGTGGCCCGGTTTCTGCGAGACGACCCCGCCTTGCGCTTTGACTACATCGTCCATGTCAGCTCCGTCGACTGGCCCGACGACGAAGAGCGGTTTGAAGTCGTCTACGAAGTCTACTCCATTCGCACACGACAACGGATTCGCTTAAAAACTCGAGTGCCGGAATCGGATTGTATTGTGGATTCCCTGACCGACGTCTGGAAAGGCGCCGACTTCATGGAACGCGAAGTCTATGACATGATGGGCATCCGGTTTCGGAACCATCCCGATCTTCGCCGGATTCTGATGCCGGACGAATACGAGGAAGGATATCCCCTGCGCAAAGACTTTCCGCTTCGCGGCAAAGGCTGGCGGGACACGTTTGACTTTTTGGATGAACCAAGCCGTTAGGGAACGGGCTTTGAACCGCTAAACGACCATGGCACAGTTCGAAGATCAAAGAACCACCGTCTATAAAATCGACCCGGAGCACCCTGAGAGCGAAACGCTTCCCACGCTTCGGACCGAGGAACTCCTGCTCAACATGGGCCCTCAACACCCCAGCACTCATGGAGTGTTGAAGGTCATTTTGGAGTTGGAAGGCGAGCGATTGGTCAAGTCGACTCCAGTGATGGGCTTTCTCCACCGCGGCGTGGAAAAGCTGGCCGAAGAAGGAACCTACCATCAGTTCATCCCACACACCGATCGCCTCGACTATGTGTGCGCGATGTATAACAACTTTGCCTACTGCCGGGCAGTTGAAAAATTGATGAACATCACCGTGCCGGATCGCGCGGAGTATCTACGTACGATCGTCGCGGAGATTCAACGCATTATCGGTCACCAGTTCTGGCTGGGTACGCAAGCCCTTGATATCGGTGCGATGACTGTCTTCTTTTATTGCTTCCGGGACCGGGAAATTTTACTCGACTGGTTCGACGAACTCTGCGGAGCCCGTCTTACAACCAGCTGGTACCGCATTGGCGGTGTGGAGAGGGATTTCACGCCGTCGTTGTTCGCCAAACTCAAGCAATTTCTCGACTACTTCCCACCGAAGATCGACGAATACGTCATCTTCCTCGAGAAGAATCGTATCTGGCTCGCACGGACCAAGGGGGTAGCCGTTATTTCAGCAGAAGATGCATTGAGCTTTGGCTTAAGCGGACCAACATTACGAGGCTCTGGCGTTGATTTCGATCTTCGCAAATACGAGCCCTATTCCGCTTATCCCAAGTGTGAATTCAGCGTTCCTGTCGGCAAGAACGGCGACACGTACGATCGGTACTGGATTCGCGTACAGGAGCTTTACGAGAGCGTGAAAATTATCCGCCAGTGCCTTGAACAGATTCAGGAAGGGCCGATCATGGCCGACGTGCCCAGCGTGACCCTGCCGCCGAAGGAGCGCGTGTTCACAAACCTGGAATCCATGATTCAGCAATTCAAATTGTTCTCCCAGGGATTCAATGCCCCTCCGGGGGAAATTTACTGCGGGACCGAGGCGCACAAGGGCGAATTGGGCTTCTATATCGTCAGCACGGGCGGTGGGAAGCCGTACCGGCTGAAAATTCGTGCTCCCTCATTTATCCACATGGGGGCATTCGATCATATGTCGAAAGGCTATATGATCTCTGATGCCGTGACGATTTTCGGAACGTACGACATCGTCATGGGAGAATGTGACAGATAAGCAACTTGTGAGGCGAGTGCAGAAACGTGAATTTCTCGCTCACCTCCAAACACTTATAATTCAGCACTAGGCCAAAAGTATGGGTTTGAAACCAGCGACTAATCCAGACGTTGAAGCCGCGACCATTGAGCTGTCGATTGACGGACGAACGGTATCGGCCAAGGACGGCGTCTCGCTTTACGACGTGATCGCCAGCACGGGCAAGATTATTCCGGCCATGTGCTATCACTACACCTTCGACCCCTTCGGATCCTGCGGAATGTGCCTAGTCATGCAGGAAGGGAAAAAGGCCCCGGTGCGCTCCTGCACCGCCAAGGCCGCGGCCGGGATGGTGATCAGGACCGACGGGGATGACCTCTTCGCCGCCAGAAAGAAAGCGGTCGAAAAACACCTGTCGGTTCACCCGCTGGACTGTCCCGTCTGTGACGCAGACGGGCACTGCGAACTCCAGGACATGGCCTTTCAGCATGGTGTCACCAACCTTGCCAATGCCAAACAAAAGTTTATTCCGGAAGACACGCGCAGCCTCGTGCTCGATTTCAACATGAATCGGTGCATCGCCTGCGCAGAATGCATCAATGTCTGCAAAGACGTGTTGATGATCGACGCGCTGCAATTCATGAAGAAAGGCGGCTTCAACCAGGTTGTAGCCAAAGGTGATCAGCCGCTTGCTTGCGAATTCTGTGGTGACTGCCTGGCCGTCTGTCCTGTCGGCGCCATCACGAACAAGTATTCGAAATATCTCTATAAACCGTGGCAGATGAAGAAGACCTCGACCACGTGCAACTATTGTGGCGACGGCTGCCAAATGCATCTCGAAACGAAGGACACGGAAGTCGTTCGAGTCACGTCGCCCCTTTCCTGGAAGAATAAATGGGGCGACCGGTCAGAAACCGCCAAAGGTCACGGCGGACTCTGCGTCCGAGGCCGATTCGGATTTCAGTATATCGACAGCCAGCAACGGCTCCGCCAACCCCTAGTCCGCACAAATGACACCCTGACAGAGACGCCCTGGCTCGATGCCATGCAGACCGTCATTGACCGGTTGTCGGACATCCATCGCAAGCACGGACCGGAATCCATTGCCGGCCTCATCACCGCCCGCTGCACAAACGAAGAGCTGTACCTGTTTCAAAAGCTCCTGCGTGCCGGTCTCAGAACCAACCAACTCGACAGTAGCGCCCGGTACGGCCATCTGAATTACGTACATGCCGTTCGGCATGCCGTCGGCATCGGCCGACCGCTCAATGACTGGGAAGATCTGACCAAAGCCAAGGCCATCCTCGTCATCGGTTCCAATATCACGGAAACCAACCCGCTGACCGCCGTCCGCATTAAAGAAGCCATCCGCGTCTATCACGCACAAGTGATCGTTGCAGATTCATCGAACACGAATATCGCTCAATTGGCCTCGCATCCGCTCCTGGTGAAGCCGGGTACGGAAGCATTGCTGATCGATGGGCTCGTCAAAGCCGTCATCGAACAGGATCTGGTCGATGAAACGAGCACGACACAATATCCGCAGGCATTTGCCGCCTTGAAGCAAGCCGTCGCTCAGATATCACTGGAACAGGTGGCCACACAGACCGGGATTTCAGTCGAACAAATCCGCGAGGTGGCCGCCATTTTTGCAGAGGCCCCGCGAGCTGTAGCCTTGTGCGCCGAAGGCATCGTTCGACGACAAAACGGATACCAGAACGTCCTCAAGCTGTTAGACCTCGCATGGGTCACCGGCAAACTGGGACAACCAGGCTCCGGTGTCACCACCGTGACCGAAGAGGTAAACGAACAAGGCGCTATCGACATGGGTGTTGCCCCTGAGTTTCTTCCCGGGCAGGCTCGCTTCGACGATCCCGGCGCCCGCGAACGATTCGGCAAGGCCTGGGACGTCACCCTTCCAGCAATTGGCACTAGTGCAAATCTTCTGGAAATTCTGACCCGCATTCAGAAGGGCCAAATCAAGGCCCTTTATGTCATCGGCGAAAATCCGCTGGCGACCTTACCGGCCTCCATGGATGTGAAGGGCGCCCTCGAAAAGCTGCAACTTTTGATCGTTCAGGATCCCTTTCTGACCGAAACCGGCCGCGTGGCCCATGTGGTGCTCCCAGCAGCTACCTATGCGGAAAAGGATGGCACCTTCACCAATCTGGAAGGAAAGGTATTGCGTGTCCGCCAGGCGCTTGACCAGGTCGGAGAAAGTCTGCCGGATTGGCATATCATGACCGCATTGGCCAACGGTCTCGGCTACGATTGGCCCTATCAGTCACCGCAGGATGTGCAGAACGAGATCATGAAGCTGCTGCCCGGCTACTATAACCTCGGCCAGCCGCGCCGCATCTCTCCATCGGCCGATGCATACCTCTCAAACGGCTATTCCAGCGAGGTTGCAACTCGGTATCGACGGCAGCCGGCCACGGCCGACAGCTCACGGCCATTTACCCTGATGATGGGCCAGATCCTCTACCATTCCGGAAAAATGTCCACGCAGGCGTCAGGACTGATCAACATTGAGCCGAACAACGGGCGTATACGGATGAATCCGGCTGACGTGGAGAAACTCGGCTTGTCTGAACAATCCACTGTCCGGCTAACTTCACAGCAAGGATCCATACAGGCCGGAGTGAAAGCCGATCCGGATGTGCAGGTCGGATCGTGTTTCTTCCCTGAACATTTTAACGAGCCCTCGATAAAAGATCTGATGACCACGGAAGCCGATGCCGTGACCGGAGTGCCGTATTTCAAATCGACACGTGTAACGATTGAAAAGGTTGGTGCGTAAGAGTAAGCTCGTCAGTCTTTTTGATGTCGTCAAAGGTGATGGGAATGAGTGTCGGGGCCTTGACCAAAAAAGTTCTGCAGGCGGCGTTGTTCTATGAAATCTGGGACGCCATGAAGGTCACCTTCAAGCATATGTTCCATCGACCCATTACATTCCAGTATCCGCGTGAACAGCGCACCATTCCAGACGGCCACCGCGGCGCGCTCGGGCTGCTTCGCTATAGCGATGGACGTGATCGCTGTGTGGGCTGCGATCTTTGTGAAGCGGCCTGCCCATCGCGTTGCATCAAGGTGATCAGCCAGGAAGATCCCGAACGCCCGCTGCAGCGTTTTGCCAGCGAGTTCTATATCGACATCACCAAATGCGTGTTTTGCGGATATTGCGTCGAAGCCTGCCCGGTCAACGCGTTGGCGATGACGAAAATGTATGAATATTCCACCCACGACAAGCGGACCCTCCTCTTCGACAAGAAACGGCTGTACGAGGTCGGCGAACGCCACCTTGAGGACGCCAAAAAATATTTGTACACCCATAACCAAGAAAAAAATTCGGACGAAAGCCGGGAGTATCGTTACTACTTTCCGCAGTCCGTGCTGAAGCCCACACAGTCACAACCCAAACATTTGAGCTAAATCGTACCGTTATGGCCTTCGTGTTTTTCGCGTATTTCGCAGTGGTCAGTATTGTCGCCGGCATTCTCACCGTGGCGTTGAAGAATCCTGTGCAATGCGGTTTGGCTCTGCTGGCTCTGCTGCTCCACGTGTCAGGGCTGTTTGTCATGCTGAACGCCGAATTCCTGTGGGCCGTTCAAGTCATCGTCTACGCAGGTGCCATTCTGGTTCTCTACCTCTTCGTGCTCATGTTGTTGAACCTGAAAACTGACGACCGCTACTTCCATGCCAGGACTCCGTATCTCTTGGCCCCCGCTGTCATCGGGTTGATCTACCTGCTGTTCCTATTGATACGTTCACCGTTCAGCGGATCTCGCGGTGATGCCTCAACGGCCGCCGTCCTATTGAACGGGGATGCGCATGCCGTGGGCATCAAAATGTTCAGCGATTATTTGCTTCAATTTGAAATTATCGGTGTCTTCCTGACGGGCGCGATCGTCGGCGCGATCGTCCTGGCTAAAGCGCCCAAATCCATCGAAATGAGGCGGGACGCATGATTCCTTTATCCGCCTACGTGGCGGTCAGCGCCATCCTGTTTACGACGGGGTTGCTCGGGGTCCTCATCCGTCGCAACTTTATCATCGTGCTCATGTCGGTCGAAATCATGCTGAATGCAGCCACGATCAATTTGGTCGCCTTTTCTCATTATCTGGAATCTATGCAGGGTCAGATCGTGGCCTTGTTCATCATCGCCATCGCCGCCGGCGAAGCAGCCATCGGACTGGCCATCATTATTGTGGTGTTCCGCGGCAAGATCTCGACCAATGTGGACGAGATGAACTTATTGAAGTGGTAACGTGTCTGACTCCTTTGATCTGATCGTAAAATTGATTCCTCTGTTTCCGCTGATGGCCGTCATCGTGAACGGCCTCTTCGGACACCGTTATTCGCACGACCTGGCTCACCGGTTTGCCTGGGGCTCGGTCTTCATGTCGTTCCTCTGCGTGTTGGCGGTGTTTACGGAAACCTTGCGCACTGGAACCGCTCGTGAAGTCATTGCCTATAAATGGATCTTCGGCGGCGATCTCACCATCAATCTCGCCTACTTGATCGACCCTCTGACCTGCATCATGCTCCTGGTCATCACCGGAGTAGGGTTTCTCATCCATGTGTACTCCGTGGGATACATGCACGGAGAAGCGGGGTTCACACGATTTTTCGTGTACATGAACCTCTTCATGGTGTCGATGCTCCTGCTGGTCATGGGCAACAACTATGTTGTCCTCTTCATCGGGTGGGAAGGCGTCGGACTGTGTTCGTATCTCCTGATCGGCTATTACTACGACAAGGTGTCGGCGGCCAAGGCCGCGACAAAGGCGTTCGTCGTCAATCGGATCGGTGATGCAGGCTTTTTGCTGGCAATTTTCCTCGTCTTCGTGAACTTCCGGACACTCGACTACACGCAGGTGATGCAGAATGCGGCGCAACTGTCGCCTGAAATGGCCACCGCCATCGCCCTCTGCCTTTTGGTCGGTGCCGTCGGCAAATCCGCCCAGCTACCCCTGTACACTTGGCTGCCCGACGCCATGGAGGGCCCGACACCCGTCAGCGCGCTCATCCATGCTGCCACGATGGTGACAGCCGGGGTGTACATGATCGTCCGCAATCATGCCATTTTCGACCTCGCGCCCATGGCGATGACGACGGTCGCATGGATCGGTGGCTTGACGGCGCTGTTTGCAGCCACTATCGGCCTGGTGCAGACAGACATCAAGCGCGTCCTGGCCTATTCCACTGTGAGTCAACTCGGATATATGTTCCTTGGCTGCGGTCTCGGCGCCTACACAGCCGCCGTCTTCCATCTCATGACTCACGCCTTCTTCAAAGCCCTCCTCTTTTTGTCAGCCGGGTCGGTCATCCATGCTCTCTCCGGGGAGCAGGACATCCGCAAGATGGGAGCCTTGAAATCAAAAATTCCTTGGACTCATACGTTGTTCCTCATCGGAACGATTGCGATCGCGGGCATTCCGCCTCTGGCGGGATTCTGGAGCAAAGATGAAATCATGGGCCATGCCTTCGTCCATCATCACTACCTCCTCTATGGCATGGCAGCGGTCGGTGCGTTCCTTACGTCCTTCTATATGTTCCGTCTGACCTACCTGACATTCTACGGAACGTCGCGGCTCGACCATCATACGGCCGAACATGTGCACGAATCGCCAATGGTCATGATCGGACCTCTCGTAGTGCTGGCAACCCTGTCCGTTATCGGCGGGTTTCCCGGCGTCCCACCAGAAAACGGCTGGTTTCACCATTTCCTCCATTCCGTGGCAGGCGTGGCAGGGGAAGAGCACGCCACCCCGCCGGCATTGATACTCGGGCTGATGGGAACGGCGACGGTCATTGCGCTGCTTGGGTGGGGACTCGCACATTACTTTTACAGCGGGCCATCGGTCGCGGCAGCGGCGCTGGCCGACCGCATGCCAGGCGTGTATACCACGCTGCTCAACAAATATTATGTCGACGAGCTCTACGACCGGCTGTTTGTAGAACCCACGAAGCAGTTGGGGAGGTTCTGCGATTGGTTTGACCGGACCATCATCGACGGACTCGTCCGCTCTATTGACCGCGGCACGGATGCCAGTTCGGCAGCCATTACCTGGACCGAGAAGCACGTCGTCTACGCAGGATTGAATGTTATCGGTTATGCAAACCATCTGTTGGCCCGCTCTTGGAGACGCCTACAGACCGGCATGGTTCACCAGTACGCAGCCATCATCGTGGCGGGACTCTTCATTCTCGTGCACCTCATCTTGTTGATCTGGACCGGAGGCGGGTCTACCGGGTATTCAGCACGCTAACGCGTCAGACCTTTTTGGACTTACGATGCTTGAAGAGTTCAGTTTCGGGTTTCCTATTCTGTCGTACCTGATTTTTCTCCCCCTGGTCGGGGCGGCAGTCCTCTGGCTCATCGACGACGAGGACCTGCTCAAATCCACGACCTTGGGCATTGCCCTCGTGGAACTGGCTCTCGCGTGCATCGTCCTCGTGCGGTTTGTCCCTGATTCCGCGGCCATGCAGTTTGCAGAACATGCGCGGTGGCTTCCGGCGCTCGGAATCGGGTACCACCTGGCTGTCGACGGAATCAGTGTGCTCTTTGTGGGTCTGACAGCATTCCTCACCGTGTTGGTCGTCATCTATTCCTGGGATACGGTGCGCAACCAGGTGCGGCTCTACTTCATGGCCCTGCTAGCGCTCGAAACCACCACCATCGGGATTTTTGTCTCCATCGATTTGATCCTCTTTTTCGTCTTCTGGGAACTCATGCTCATCCCGAGCTACTTTCTCATCAAGCTCTGGGGTGGCGGACCGGACCGGCATTACGCCGCGCTCAAGTACGTTCTCTATACGCTATTGGGCAGCGTCTTCATGCTCGTCGGCATTGCCTTGCTGGACATCAACTATCACCAGTGGGCCGTGACCCATCACCTGGACCACGCCTATTCTTTCGACCTCTTGGAGTTGTTGTCGGTTCCCATCCCTGTCTCGCAGCAGATTCTCATTTTCTGGCTCATGTTTATGGGATTTGCCTTCAAGGCGCCCGTCTTTCCCTTCCACACCTGGCTCCCTGATGCCCTCGTGGAAGGTCCGATCGGAATGGCCGTCATGTTGGCCGGCATGAAGCTGGGCACCTACGGGTTCCTTCGCTTCACCTTCCCATTGTTACCCGATGCATCAAAAAGCGAAGGGGTCGTGTCCATCGTCATGGTCTTGGCACTGACAGCCATTCTCTATGGGGCAGTCGTGGCGCTGGTGCAATCGGATTTCAAACGATTGCTCGCATTTAGCAGCATCAGCCATCTCGGCTTTGTGGTGGTGGGATTGTTTGCCTTGAACTTTCAAGGCCTCCAGGGCAGCCTCCTGACGATGATTAACCTGGGCTTCAGTACGGCTGGTCTCTTTTTCATGGCTGGGTTCTTATCAACTCGTCAGCAAAGTTCGCGCTTATCCTCCTTCGGAGGTTTCGCGAAACAGGCTCCGCTCCTTGCCACCTTCCTCCTTTTGATCGGCATGGCCTCTATCGGATTGCCAGGGACCAACGGTTTTGTCGGGGAATTCTTAATCCTTCTGGGCGCCTTTAAGGCGAAATGGTGGTTTGGGGCTGTGGCGGTGCTCGGCGTGATCTTCGGAGCCGCCTATTTTCTGTGGTATTACGAACGCGCCATGCTGGGGCCCCTTAGTAAAAACGTGTCGGCGGCCGTCAAAGATCTCCACATGCGAGAAATCACCATTGCGCTGTCGCTCTCAATCATGATTTTGTGGATCGGCCTGTATCCATCACCATTCCTGAGGATGATGAATGGATCGATTCAAGCCCTTGTCGACCGGCTTGATCGCACGAAAATAGCCTCAGTAGACACCGTTATCCACGGGCCGGCGAAGTAAGATCATGGCTGAATACACGCTGCTCATCATTTTATTCGCCCCGTTTCTCGGGGCCCTCGCGCTCATTTTCGTCTCAAACCGGCAAGTCTCGCTGGTACGCGGCATCGCAGCCGGGTCCGCCTTCGTCTCATTGGCCGCATCCGTGTATCTCTTCTACGCCTACGATTCCGTGAAAGGCGGATACCAGTTCATCCAGCGCATTGAATGGTCCCGTCAGCTGGGCATTTCACTGCATCTCGGCGTAGACGGCATCGGCACCCCATTGGTGCTCGCATCAGGCATCCTCTTATTCGCCGGCATATTCGTCTCCTGGCATATCAAGGACCGGATGAAAGAGTTCTATATCTGGATCTTGATTCTCGCCGCGGCGACGATCGGCGTCTTCATGTCGCTCGACTTATTCTTCCTGTACTTCTTCTATGAAATGTCCGTCATCCCCATGTATCTGCTCTTGGGCATGTGGGGCAGCCATACCAAAAAATACCTCGAAATGACGGACCCTGAAGGTCTGAAACAACGGGACTCCGTCGGCTTCATTTTCAACTTCGGCGCGAACAGCAAAGAATACGCGGCGATGAAACTCGTCCTGTTTCTTTCCGCCTTTGCCGTGGCCGCCTTGATGGGCATTCTGCTCATTTACAAATTCTCCGGGCTGAACACCTTCGACATCCTCATTTTGCGCGAGAAAGCGCATTTCTCAGGACCGTTGGCCACGCTCATCTGGCTGCTGATTTTCTTCGGCTTCGCGTCGATCGCCCCGATTTGGCCGTTGCACTCCTGGTCTCCGGTCGGTCATGCCGCCGCACCGGCCGCCACCAGCATGTTGCATGCCGGCGTGCTGATGAAACTCGGCCACTTTTCGATTATCCGTGTCGCATTTGAAATTCTTCCCGAGACGACTCGGGAACTCATGCCCATCGCCGCGGTGCTGTGCATCTTCAGCATTATTTATGGCGGCCTGGTTGCGTACTATGCGAAGGACACCAAATACGTCATCGGCTATTCGAGCTCCAGCCACATGGGTTATGTCTTCCTGGGCATGGCGGCGTTGGACTACATCAGTCTCAGCGGAGCCGTGATCTACATGTTCGCGCATGCTATGGCCACCGGCATGCTATTCGCCATGGCCGGCTGGGTCTACGATCAAACTCACACCCGCGACATCCCGTCCTTGGGAGGCCTGTCCAACAGGATGCCATTTATATCGGCAGCCTTTGTCATCGGATGTATGGCCTCGATCGGAATGCCCGGCACTGTCAACTTCATCGCCGAAGTGATGATCATCGTCGGCAGTTGGAATAAATATCCCTTCCAGGTCGTCGTGGCGGTGCTCGGAATCGTGTTGACCATGGCCTATCTCTTCAAGATGATGCGCGGCCTCTTCTATGGCTCGATGGCGGAAAAGTACAGCCACTCGCACGATGCCGTGGCGGTTGTCGACCGCATGCCCCTGCTCATTATGATCACGGTCAGCATCAGCTTCGGCATTTTCCCGGGACATCTCTACTCCGTGGTCAGGTCAGGAGTCGACCCGCTGATCGCCCGTATCACCAAAGTGGTCCCGGTCGCAGAGCTTCCGATGAACAATCCACAAGCCAGCTCGCCCACCATGGCCGTGTCAGCTTCCCGTGAGGCGATTGCGAAGGTGACCCCGCGATGACCTTTTCCCTGACGCTTTCAGCCAGCGATCTCCTCCTCTTGCTTCCCGAACTGTTCCTTACGCTCTGGCTGTGCGTGGTCCTGGCCGTCGATTTTTCGTTCAAACGCATCGTGCAGGAACAATTGGCCTACCTGACCATCTTTGGAGTGATCGTCACCCTGGCCTGCCTCGCATGGTTCGACATGACCGGCATCACCGGCACTTTGTTCGGGAAGATGTTCGTCGTGGATCGAATGGCGATCTTTTTCAAAGTCATGATCCTGTTGGCGACCATCCTGGTCATTCTCCTCTCAATCGACTATGTCCATCGGTTTTCCCTTTTTCGAGGCGAATATTACTTCCTCGTCGCGATGTCGGCCTTGGGCATGATGTTCATGGCCTCGGCCAACGACCTCTTATCCCTCTTTGTCACCCTCGAGTTCGCGACTTTCGGCTTTTACGTCCTGGTCTCCTATCTCCGTGACGACATGGCCTCCAACGAGGCAGGCCTCAAGTTCTTCATCCTGGGCGTCTTTGCGGCGGGATTACTTGCGTACGGTATCAGCCTCGTGTACGGCGAAACAGGCAAGCTCGTCTTTTCCGACATGACCGGCGCGGCCCCGACCACGGGATTGGTTATCGGCTTCCTGCTGATCTTTGCGGCGTTGGGATTCAAAATCGGCGCCGTGCCCTTCCACTCATGGATTCCGGATACCTATCATGGCGCGCCGACCCCTGTGACCGCCTTCCTATCCATCGCACCGAAAGTCGCGGCCTTCGCCATCCTGCTTCGGTTGTTCCTCGTGGCCTTGGCAATGTTCAAGCCTGCATGGGCCTTGCTTATCGTCGCCGCATCGATTCTGTCGATGACCTACGGCAATATCGTGGCTATCGCCCAACGAAACATTAAACGTCTGTTGGCCTATTCCGGTATCGCCCAGGTCGGAAACGTGCTGATCGGTCTGGCCGCAGGAACCAAAATGGGCACAGACTCGATCCTGTTCTACCTCTTGACCTATCTCTTCGCGAACCTTGGAGCCTTCGCAGTCATCATGGCGATCAGCAATTCGGTGGGCAGTGATGAGATCGACGACTATCGAGGACTCAACCGGCGCTCACCCTTTCTGGCATTTGCCATGTTAATTTTTCTGCTCTCCCTGGCAGGGGTCCCTCCACTCGCCGGCTTTATCGGGAAACTCTACATTTTTGTCGCCGCCATCAAAGAAGGCCTCTACATTCTGATTACCGTCGGCCTCGTCAACATCGTCGTCTCGATGTACTACTATCTGATCGTCGTCAAAAAGATGTACATCAACGAGCCGCTCGACTCCTCTCCCATCAGGACCACGGGCCCTTTGCGAGCGGTCATTTATGTTGGATTGGCCGGAACGCTCGTGATCGGTATCTATCCGCAACCCTTCCTCGACTGGGCTGTGGCAGCCACGCTGATGTTTTCCAATTTCGTCGGACCTGCCGCGTCCATTACTCCGCCAGTCACACCGTTCGGGGGCTAAGGATCCGTTCGAAGTACCGGCTCGCGGTTTCCATCAATTCTCTTCGCTAATCAATACCTTCTGTTACAATAGGCTTGTGGTCTTCCGGCTGCACCCAAATCCTTGACGCGCTTTCCCGGGCTCCAGTCCACATAATCTTCAGGGCGTTCACTTTGGGCATGGACGAACCGAACCGCCACCAACCCGCAGACGTGGGGCTCGACACCCCCTTTCCTGCCTCGCCGCAGGCCGAGCAGAATCCGGGCCGAGCGTCGCTCCTCACGCCGCTGGTTCAGACGTTTCAGAGGCGATCAATCGAACAGCGCGTCCTGGCCGGGTTCGGGCTCGTCTTTGCCGGCATCCTGGTCATTTCCGCCATTTCATACCGCAACATGACCGTGCTCATTCGCAATGGCCACTTGGACCAACGGAGTCACGAGTTCACTCAATTTCTCGCTGCAACCGGAGAAGCCATAGACGATGCGGAGAATGGCCACCGGCGGTTCCTCGTCACCGGAGACGAGAGCTACCTGGCCGCCTACAGCAGCCTGCGGGAACGCGCGCCGGAATATGTCCGCTATCTACGGGAACTCACTGATCCAGACAGTACACAGCGCGCGCATGTGAGCGATCTCGAGCATTTGATCACTCAGCAATTGCAGGAAGAACGCGCCGCCATCGAACTGCGCGCCAAGACGGGCTTTGACTCGGTGCGAGGAATGGCACTCACGGGGGTTGCCAAGACCGCACTCGATTCTGCCAGGCGGCTGCAAGCTCAGATGGATCAGGAAGAAACCAAAGCACTCGCGCAACGGGTCATTGAATCGACGGCCACCACTCGCTCCAGTATCATTCTGTTGACCACCGGGGCCCTCTTGCTGTTCGTGCTCCTCGCGGCCGTGTATTACTTGATCCGGCATGATATTACCGAGCGTCGCCGAATTGCGGACGAGCTCCACCGCCGGGGCGAACTCCTTGAAGCCGCCAACAAGGAGCTGGAGGCGTTCAGCTATTCGGTGTCGCACGATTTGCGCGCCCCGCTCCGGCATATTCACGGCTATGCGTCGCTCCTCGGAAAGGCCGCTTCGATCTCTCTCGATGACAAGGCGAAACGCTACTTACAGACGATTTCGGAATCCGCCACCCGAATGGGCCAACTCATCGACGATCTCCTGGTGTTTTCGCGCATGGGACGGCAGGAAATGTTGCGCGGGACGGTCAATTTGAACCAATTAATTGCCGCCCTGCGGCACGATCTTCGACATGACTTGCAAGATCGCGCCATCTCATGGACAATCGCTCAACTCCCCGAGGTCACGGGAGACGCGGCCATGTTGCGGCAGGTATTTGTGAATCTGATTGCGAATGCCATTAAATTCACCGGGACCAGGCCGCGGGCGACGATTGAAATCGGAAGTCTGGACAACGGGCCGAATGAAGCGGTGTTATTCGTCCGCGATAATGGGGTAGGATTCGATATGCGGTACGCCAACAAACTCTTTGGTGTCTTTCAACGGCTCCATCGAGCGGATGAGTTCGAAGGAACAGGCATCGGGCTCGCCAATGTCAGACGAATTATTCACCGGCACGGGGGAAAAACCTGGGCGGAGGGTGCGCTCGACGAAGGCGCCACCTTTTACGTCAGCCTCCCGAGAGTGAGGCCCTTGGCATGACCGTTTCTAAACCCATTTTACTCGCTGAAGACAATCCGCGCGACGCCGAACTGGCGCTCGCGGCCATGGAAGAGCACCATTTGGCCGACAAGGTCATTCTCTGCCATGACGGCGCGGAAGTCTTGGACTACCTCTATTGCCGGGGCCATTTCAAAACACGTCTCCAAGGCAATCCCGCCGTGGTGCTGCTCGATTTAAAAATGCCCAAGGTCGACGGCCTGGAGGTCTTGCGCACAATTAAGCATGACGCCGCGCTGAGATCCATCCCCGTCGTCATGCTCACATCCTCCCGCGAAGAACGGGACCTGGCGGAAAGTTATGCCCTTGGCGCCAATGCCTATGTCGTCAAGCCGGTGGAGTTTCATCAGTTCCTGAAGGCGGTCAAAGAACTGGGCGTGTTTTGGGGCATGATCAACGAACCGCCGCCCGAAGGGGCAAGCCGGGTAGCCGGCCGGTCCGCCTAACCTCCGATCTCGATACAGACGATGACTCAGCCCCTGCGCTTCATCCATCTTGAGAGTAACACGGCGGACGCGGAACTGATTAACTCCACGCTCCGCGAGGCCGGCATTCTGTGCCAATCAACGCGCGTCCAGACGCGTGAGGAGTTCCTGGCGGCCCTCCGCCAGGAAGGCTTCAGCCTCATTCTTGCCGACACTGCGGTCCCCGGCTTCGACGGGGCCTCCGCCCTCGGCCTCGCTCGGACCTTGCACCCGGACCTCCCATTCCTTTTTGTCTCCGCGACACAGGGCGAAGAATTTGCCATCGACATGATGCAGCGGGGAGCCACCGACTATATCTTCAAGCAGCGTCTGGGCAGGCTGGCGCCGTCCATCAAACGGACCCTGCGCGAACTTGACGAGCGCCTTGAACGCAGACGGGCTGAAGACGCGTTGCGCATGAGCGAAAAACAGTTTCGCCAAGCGCAGAAAATGGAGGCCGTCGGCCGCCTCGCCGGAGGGCTCGCCCACGACTTCAATAATCTCCTGACGGTCATCATGGGCCATAGCCAGGTCCTCCTGGGAGACCTGCCCGCCGGCAACCCCATCCGCTCGAAGATTGAAGAGATGCAGAAAGCCGGCGAGAGGGCTGCGAATTTGATTCGTCAACTCATGGCGTTCAGCCGTAAACAGCCGGCAGAGCCGCAGGTGCTGCCGGTGAACTCACTCCTTGGCAATGTGGAGGGCATGCTCCGCCGCCTCATCGGCGAAGATATCCAATTGGTCATCCGGCCAGACCCCCATCATGGTCATGTCAAAGTGGGTCCCGGGCAACTGGAACAGGTTCTCATGAATCTGGTCGTGAACGCCCGGGATGCAATGCCCAACGGAGGTTTGCTGGCCATCGAAACATCGCAGACGGAACTCGCGCGTACCCCGATGCACCATCTCCACCCATTGCCGTTGGGACACTATGTCAAACTGACGGTCACCGACACCGGCTCCGGCATGGACGCCGAAGTTCTCGCCCACTTATTTGAGCCGTTTTTTACGACGAAGGAAGAACACAAGGGTACCGGACTCGGGCTGTCGACCGTATTCGGTATCGTCACCACCTGCGGGGGCGGAATCGATGTCTGGAGCCAGGTCGGACACGGCACCACCTTCGATCTGTATTTCCCGCGCGTCAATCCGCAAACGTCTGCCACTCGCGCCGAGAAACCCCACGGCCGGCCGCGGGAGGGATCGGAAACCATTCTCCTTGTCGAAGACGACGGCGGCGTGCGCGACTTGATTCGTCATGAATTAGTCAAAACAGGGTATCACGTGATTGAAGCAAAGAATGGCGTGGAAGCTTGTCTGACCGCCACGCAACAAAGCTATCACGTCGATCTGTTGCTGACTGATGTGGTGATGCCGGGCATGAACGGCCGGGAACTCGCGCAACACCTCTCTGTCATCAAACCAAACTTGCGGGTTCTGTTCATGTCCGGATACCTGGACGATATTTGCGTGAATAGCGGCATGGATCCCCATCGGACCACGTTTTTACAAAAACCGTTCACTCCGGACATTCTGCTGCGCACCGTGCGCGCACTCCTCGACTCATCCTCGCCGGCGTTGGGGCAGACCCAACACCCGTTCTCTCCGCCTGACCAAGCCCCACGCACCGCGCGCGCCTCCTGAAGAGAGGTTTTGATCTGACCGATATCCCCGACGGAATTGACCCCTGTGCCCATCCTTTTTATACTGAAGTCGCGCGAAGCGCTCCATGCCCCAGGGCCTGCCGATAGACATGAACGACCACGTGTTTCGATGATCGACCAGAGCCGATACTCGCCACGATTCCTTCGCCGGTTGATTCTGGTCAGTGCCTGCCTCCTGTCACTCTGGCATGGAGAATGGTTTCAGGCAGCAGCGGCTTCCGCGGAACCGGTCCCGTGGGAACGATTGACCGCCGGTATGCAGGTGGCGCTGTGGAACCCCATCGACGCCTGCCCTCAGGTTCCGTCGCTGCTGATGCTGCAGGTCGACCCGGAACGTTATCGTTTTTCCATCTACCACTATCGCGATGAAGGGCTGCGCGCGCCGATCTCCATACACGACTGGCAGCAGCGGACGGATGCCTATGTGTTGTTCAACGCGGGATTGTTTCGCGAAGACTATTCGTACTTGGGCGTCCTTTTGAAAGACGGGCGTTCGCTCGGCAGCAAGAAGCATCATTCCTGGCAGGGACTGTTCGCCGCCGAGCCCACCGATGGAACGCTTCGGAAGGCGCGCGTGCTGGATCTCGCCTTCGAGGGATTCACCGAAGATCCTCCGCTGTACCGGGAAGCCGCACAGTCGCTGATGTTATTCGATCGAACCGGCAAACTTCGGGTGCGGGATAGCGGAAAACGCGCGTTTCAAACCGTGGTGGCGGAGGACGGGCAGGGAGCTATTCTCGTGATCAAGACGGTGGATGTCGTGTCGCTTCACCACCTCGCCGACTGTTTACATCGGCAGCTACCCGCTCTTCAGCAGGCCATGGCCATGGATGGAGGCGCGTCTTCCGATGTCATTGCCAGCCCCGACTTGCTTCACGCCGCTCAGGAAACCACGGCGCAGACTGGATGGCGACCGCTTCTGACGGGCACCATGGGCATACATATTCCTCTGCCCACGGTGATCGGCATCAGCCCCCGCACTCCTGCGCGGAGTGCACCGGCTCCGGCCCCACAGTCTCCTCGCGGACGCTGAGCTAACGCCCTGGGGAGACGGGAAACCCGGCCTCCGTCCAGGCATTCATGCTTCCCACGACATTGTAGACATGCGTGTAACCCAAATCCGCCAGAGTCTCCGCCGCAATATTGCTGCGATGGCCGGACTGGCAGTAGACGACGATATGATCCTCCAACTTCGCCCCCAGCTCCCGATGTCGAGCTTTCATCTCACGAAAGTCGATGTTCAGATCGGTGCCGGGAATCATGCCGGACGCATGCTCTTCAGCGGAACGCACATCGACCAGGAGAAAACCTTTAGCACTCGTCGACGGCGCCTTCACGAGACCGGCCCGTAGCTGCTGCACGCTCAACACATAGGAATGATACGCGACGGCCGAGGGAGGGCCATCGAGAAGAAGACCGCACAGAAAGAGCGCGCACATGATAGAAGGAACATATCTCATGGCCATCTCTCCTTTTTGCAACCCTGAATAGGTCTGTGACACATGCTGTATGATAAAAGCCCGATGAAAAGCTGGTCAAGCCGGACAGTCCTTGCCATACCGCTCTTTCTTCTCGCAAGTTGCGGGGAGGGCGCCCTTCTGGTGAAGGACAGCGCCGACGGAGGTGTGGTCGTGTACCCCTATCGAGCCGAACAAGGTAACCTGCTGTCGTCGTTTCGAAAGGAAGCGGTGCATCTCATGGAGCAGAAATGCCCGGGAGGGTATTCGATCGTCCGGGAAGGAGAAACGAAGGGTCGGCTCCGTCAGGCCAGTCCTGTCGCGGGATCGAACGACATCGTGGAAGAGCGGCGTTGGGGCATTCAGTTCCAGTGTAAATAGTTAACGAGGACTCGGACCTCCCTTCATCAGATCATCAATCGTTAAGAGGCTCATGACTCGCACCCCGGTCTGTTCGACTCGGGCACGGCCCTCCTGCTCTTTCCGATCGACGATGACGAGCGCGTCGGTCACCTTCAATCCGGCTTCACGAGCCGCGGCGATCGCTTTCACGACAGATCCACCGGACGTCAACACATCATCAACGATTAAGGCGCGATCCCCCGTTCGCACAACCCCTTCAACTAGTCGACCGAGCCCATGGTCCTTGGCCTGCTTTCGCACAAAAAAGGTGCGCCACTCGCGGCTCGGAGCCGCTGAATAGGCATAATCCGAGATCGAGGTGGCGATTGAGATCGCACCGATCTCCAGTCCACCGAGACAATCAATCTGCAAATCCCCGATCACCTCCCAGGCCTTTTTGGCAACCAGGTGGCGGGCGTGAGGAAACGCCATCAACGTCCGGCAATCGACATAAAACGGACTGAGCAACCCCGAGGCGAGCTTGAAGCCGCCGTTCGGATCCCATTTGAACGACTGCGTCTTGTGAAACGCGGCGATAAGTTCGTCTTGCAGCATGACAGCCCTTGTGCTCCCCTGAGGGCCGGTTCATCAAGCCACCATGGCTTTGCGGGCCCTCCCCAACCGAGGGCGATTCTACACCGGTTGCGAAGCAGATGAAATCGGTGATTCACCGGCGCGAGGGATGTTTCGCCATGTGGTCTCCGTCCGCCACGTTCACCAGACCACGCGACGTGATGAAGCCTCTATCAAGAGAATCGCCGGACCTGTTCAGCCAGCGTCCCGGCGACCAGGCCAAGGTCGAACGGCCAGGCATACCGAAGCTCAACCCCAGGATACTGCGGCCGAAGGTGCTCAAGAATTTCCGGAATCTCCACTTCCGAATGCGACCCGCCTGGCGTAAACATCGTCGTCGCCACGGTAATGTGAGTCGCCCCCTGCTTCGCGAGTTGCTCGACTGATTCCTCCAACGTCGGCGCACAAAATTCGTTATAGGCCACCGCAAACAATACCTCACCCAGCTTCGCACGCAATTGCGCCGCTACCGCCTCGAGTCCTGCCTGGTAGGGATCGGTCTCCGCGTTCCTCGGCCATTGGCGGATCTTGATGTCCAATTCCATCTCTTCAGCCGACGCTGGCTGTTTCGCCGCCCGCCGCTGTGCCTCAAGCCGTTTGAGTTTCGTCACGAGGTCTTGAGGACAACCCCTGGGAATCCCGCCGTGGCCCACCAAAATCACACCTCTCCGCACTGTTGCCATCGCCTCATTCCTTCCATTGAGTGTCTGATGAATCGACGTTTACTTCAATTCCCTTATATCTAAGAACTCCCGCAGATTCGACTTTCCATATCCCTTGCTCGATCACGACCGCGTCACGCAGCGTCTCCCTTCCACGACAACATGCGGCATGGCATCCTTTCTAGACGTGATTCCTGAGCATCAGCTCCTTGGGATGCGGATTCAGATACACTTGCTCGCGAATATACTCGACATCGAAAAGCTGCACATAGTGTTTGATCAAGGTGAGCGGGACGATCAATGGTGTGAGTCTCTGATGGTAATCTCCAATCACGCCCAGCAACTCCGCTTTTTCTTTCGTGGGAAGCCGCTCCTTGAAATGCCCGAGGATGTGGTGCAACACATTGACGTGTTTCCGAACCGTCGCCTTCACCGCCAACGCCTGCATGAACAACTCCCCATACTGAAGGGCCAGATCTTTGGGGCGATACTCGCTCGCGTGCGCCACCAAACGGCCAAGCTGTCGATAGTGCGGCGCGCTATGCGCCAGCAACAGGTATTTATGGACGGTATGAAACCGCACCACCGCCTGCCGCGTGGCCCCGTTGTCCAGAAGATTTTTCCAGCGCCGATAGCAGAACACGCGTTCGATAAAATTCTCCCGCAGCAGCGGATCGCAGAGCCGTCCTTCTTCTTCCACTGGAATGAGCGGAAAGCGGCCGAGAAACGCTCGCGCGAACAGCCCTACTCCCTTGCGGCCCGGCATGCCGTGTTCGTTGTAGGTGCGAACCCGTTCCACTCCGCAACTGGGCGAATCTTTTTTAAACACAAATCCTGACAAGTCCGAGCCGGCGAGATCCTCGAGGCGCCTGGCCGCCAGGACCTCCAAGGCTCGTGTATGATCCTGTCCGCTCTTGAGAGCGATCAATCGTGGTTGTTGCGGGCTTCCGACCAGTCGCATGGCTTCCCTTGGCGTGCCCAATCCAGCCTCGACCTCCGGACACACCGGCACCCACTCCACATGACGCCCCAGCACATCGGTCAAGAACGCATCCCGCTTGTGACCGCCATCGAAACGGACTTCCTCGCCGAGTAAACAACGGCTGATACCGAGACGGACTGCCGTGGTCGTCACGTCGACACCTTCTGTTTGCCGAGATCCAAATACTCCTGCCGGGCTTGCCGATGGTTCACAATAGGTTCCGGGTAGTCCGATCCGATGCGGCACGCGACACGGATCTGTTCTTCCTGCGGCATGAGCTGCGGCTCATGAATCCACGCCGCCGGCACGGAACTCAATTCCGGCACGTAGCGTCGTATATACCCCCCTTCGGGATCGAACTTTTCACTTTGCAGGGTCGGGTTGAAGATTCGATACCCCTGCATCGCATCCGTTCCCGTGGAGGCACACCACTGCCAGTTGCCGTTGTTTGCCGCCAGATCTCCGTCCACGAGGTGCTGCAGAAAATACCGTTCGCCGCTCTGCCAGTCCACCCGAAGGTCCTTCACCAGAAAGGAGGCCACCACCATGCGCACGCGATTGTGCATCCAGCCCGTTTGATTTAATTGGCGCATGCCGGCATCCACAATCGGGTAGCCAGTGCGGCCCTCACACCAGGCGGCAAATAACCGATCGCGCTCAGGTCCCGCGGGACGAGGGGCGGGAAGTGCCGGCTTGACCTTGAACGGCCCTTCGGCCACATGTGGAAAGGCCATCAACACTTGCTGAAAAAATTCCCGCCAGACCAGCTCGTCCATCCAGGTGAACACATCGGGGCGGGACACCTGACCGCCTTTCGAGAGGGTACGCAACGCCGCATGCACCATCGTACGCGTGGAGATCGTTCCGAAACGCAAATGAGGAGAGAGTTTTGAGGTCCCGTCTTGCGCTGGAAGATTTCTGCCGCTGACATAACTATGGACAGGCCCTTTCAAAAACCATTGCAACCTGGCTCGTGCCGCTTGTTCACCAGGCTCAATCCACATCGGCACCGTCTGGTACCCCAAGTCCTGTGCAGTGGGCCAGATCGATACCTCCGGTGCTGGAGACGGCGAGGGGAAGGAAGGAACCGGAAGCAGTGGCGGCGTGGCAGACCTCCATTGGGTCCACCAACGATCGCGATACGCGCTGTACCGTTGAAACGGATCTCCGGTCAACCCTCGCACCTCTTCGGCTTCGAATACCACGTGGTCTTTGAAAGTCTTGACCAACCGCCCCTCCTGAACCAGCCGCTGTTGGACCGTACGATCACGGGCGACGGCCGAGGGTTCGTAATCACGGTTCCAATAGACGGCATCGACGGCACATTCGTGCACCGCACGCAGCACCGTGTCGATCGACTCACCCCTTCGCCAAACGAGCGTCACCCCCTGCTTCGCCAGCGAACGGCGCAGTTCCTCGAGGCAGCCCAGCATAAACCCCACGCAGACAGACCCAAAGACATGACCGCGCAACAACGGCTCGTCGAAGACGAAGAGCGGCACGATCTCTGTGCATTCCTTGCAGGCTGCCGACAGGGCCGGGTTGTCATGGAGCCGCAGATCACGGCGAAACCAGACCAGGCCCTTCATGAGTGAACCCCGGGAGACGGAGAGGCGAGTCGCGTCGTGGGCGGCAACGGATCAGCAAATAGAACCCGCCGCCAGGCCACATAGCACAGGAACAAGGCGGTCGTGACCATAAATCCCGTGCGAAGCTGATGGAACCCAAATTGCCATTGGTTCATGAGTTCACTGATGAGGCCGAATCCTCCGTAGGCCATGGCCAATCCCCAGGCCCACGGACGCAAAAACACAAACCCATACCCGATCAAAAAGTGCGCGGCCGGCGAATGCAATTTCACAACATAGGCCATCGGACCGGCAATCGTCACGCCGAACAATTTCAGGGCATAGGCGGGGAACCATTCAATGATGAGCATATCGAGTAAGCCCACCAGCACAAACAGTGCTCCGAACAGTTTAATGTCGATCCCCCGCTGAGTCGTTCGCTGGATCACGTTTCCGACCTCCTTCCCTGTCACCCTTGCGCCTGGCGTCTCTATCGTTATCGCATCCACGCATCGGGAAACGCCCGCCACCACGTGGTGGGGTGCGCGTTCCGCCACTGAGTCTGTTCCTGCCAGAGACGATCGGAGGCCTCCTTATTCAACCGCACGGCCATTGCGGCGGTGACATCAGACTGTTGGCGAACGCTGGTTTGGATCATTTCTTTGGCCATGCGCGCAAGGCCGCCAGGGGGATCGACAAGATCCTCGGTATGGCGATTAGCCAGATTCAGGTAGAGCTGTTCGACCGCCATCCAGCTCTCGTTCTTGGACAACTGTTCGAGATACGCATCGATGGCCTGATACACATAGGTCAAACGAACATAGGCCTCAACCGATGGGCGCGCCTGTATCACCTGCTCGCAACTCTCCAGCGCGCGGCGATAGTCCCCTGCGAGCAGATACAGCCCGGTTTTCTCGACCACCGGCATAGTCGATCCTTGCGCGGGATGCGCATGCACCTCAGCGAGGAACACTCCCAAGAACATGATTAAACATCCAAGAAGGGCAATGGTTCGTCTCACACATCACCTATTTGGCAGGGTCGGCATGTGACCCCATTTGACCTTTATACAACGTCTGACCGGAGACTCGCGTCACCACCACTGCCCGCACAGCGCTCTCTGCATGTATCCCAAGCGAGACCACTGTCCCGGGCTCGCCCCTGACCATCAACGCTACCTGCTCATACGTCTTACCGGTCACAGCCGCGCCGTCAACCGTGGCGATTTGATCCCCCGACTTAAGTCCGGCCTTCTCCGCCGGCCCATCCGGTAACACGTGTGCGATGTACAACACGGCGGTGTCACCGACTCGTTCCGCCCCGACGTGCAACGACACCCCGATGACGCCATCCGGAATCGTGACCTCCCGCTCGTAGGATCCTCCCGCAGTTCCAGACTTCTCCTGTCTCTCCGCAGCCCAGGCTAAGCCTGTTCCATCAGACCACTGACCTAGACAGAGGCTCATCAAACCAACGGTTACCCACGTCACTGTCTGTGTGTGTTGTTGCACCATGTCTCTCCCTCCGTGACAATCGCTCTTAATGGGCCAGACCCACCAGCCACAGCCCTCCAAAGAGCACCAGCGAATTCAAATAGAGCGAGCGTTGATGCAATCGCTCCCACGACGCGTTCAAGACCGGATCGACGCAGCCCTGACGTTCCTGCTCCTTCAGCCGGTCTCTCATCGCATTGCTCTGCGGGGTCAGTGGCGACCGGCAATAGGATTCCGCCAGGAAAATCATCAGCCAGATGGCGGCCGCCGCCGACAGGGCCGGGCTGGACCCACGAGTGACCAGGAGTGCGGTCACCGACACCAAACCACCAACAGCCGCGCCCATTCCAAGCAGATAATAGGCGGGGAATAATTGCCGAACGACGTTCCCGAATTGCTCCGGCGCCAATTGCTTCGCAAGAACCGGAGCCACGACAAACGACAACAGCACCACCTTGCCGACGAGTATTGCTACAGCCAGACCATGCAGATACTGCGTGATGGGTTCAATGAGGCTCATGCCTGGTTTTCCTTCGCCACAATTGCCCGCAGGGCCGGTTCCAGAGTCGGATAACGAAATGTATAGCCTTCGGCTTGAGCCTTGGCCGCAGCGACACGTTGCCCGGTCGTCATCAATGTCCCCAGCTCTCCTAGCGCCACACGCAATGCCAGCCCCGGAACCGGGAGCCACGAAGGTCGATGAAGCACCTTCCCCAGAATGTCGCAGAATGCGTTCATCGTGACCGGCTCAGGCGCAACGGCGTTCACGGGCCCGGAAAGATCCGGCGAATCGATCGCCCATTGAATCAAGCCGATGAGATCCGCCCGATGAATCCAAGACACCCACTGCGTGCCTGGCAAAACCGGTCCCCCCGCAAACAAGTGAAACGGCAGCATCATTTTCGGCAGTGCCCCGCCATTGCGCTCTAAAACCATCCCAGTTCGCATAAGCACCACACGTGTGCCGAACTGACCAACCCGTAATGCTTCTGCCTCCCAGGCCGCGGACAATTGAGCGAGAAACCCGTCGCCGGGCGGAGACCGTTCGTCCAATAGCCGGTCGTCCTGGGGTCCGTAGTATCCGATGCCGGATGCGCTCACCATCACAGGAAGAGGCCGGGGCCTGACTGCCACTGCATCCGCCAACAGTCTCGTTGCAAGAACGCGACTCTCGACAAGGACCCGCTTGCGGGCATTCGTCCATCGTCCTTCCGCGATCGGCTCGCCGGCCAGGTTGACCACCACATCCGCTGCGGAGACCTCTGCCTGCCATGGTCCGACTGAATGCGCATCCCACTCCATGTACCGTACCGACGACTGGGCGAGTGGACGTGGCTTACGGCTCAAGACCACGACCTCGTGACCCGCGCGCGCCAACTCTTCCACCAACGCATGGCCGATAAAGCCTGTCCCTCCGGTCACGACAATGTTCATCGGACTGTCCTCCACTGCAGCTGACGTGCATTACGAGCGACGATCGGCGCCGGCCGCCGAGTCTTTCCCCTTGTCCGTCACCGCTTCGCGATCCGACTTCCTCGAAACGCCGCCATTCGGACTCGCCGTCACACGCTGACTGAACTTCCGCTCTTTCGTACCATACAGCAAATTCGGCGGTGGACTATGCCGATTTTTGAGGATGACCGGGTCGAGCACTTCTCCACACTGGGCGCAATGCCACGCCGTAATATCGATTTGGCCTGTATCATCCAGGAGATCAATATAATGTTGCGTCAACAATAACCCTCCGCAGCGGGGACAGGCTTGGCTGCCCGGCCGGGGAGGCATAAATGATTCTGGTGTCCCATGTGTATCCATTGGAACCCCCGACTTCGATAAAAAATAATCGTCCGCACCGTACCTTTCGCTGGTGTGTTGGCATTCCGCTACGACCTACGTGGCCGCTCGTGACACTAGCGGACACGAGGCTGCTCTCGGCTCTATCGCCTCACCATGACGTAGGCTGGACACCGTAACCGCGCATACAACACTGCGCTAGCAGCCGCCACAGAGGCCGCAATGCTCACGATGATTCCCTGCGTCATACCTGTCTCCTTTCACCCGCGCCTGATGAAGTCGTCCGCTCCTATATTCGCCTGATGGTTCGCTGAGGGGACGGGTGTCTCCAAAAGAAGAACCCATCCGCCTCAACGGGAGGCCGCGTGCGGAGTCGCGGTACCTCCATCACCATCGCAACGCGATTCGTAACAACTGACCCCCATGAACCTATCGCTCACCTGACCTTCGGCTCATCCTGAGATGCATCCAGATGGTGCTGATCATCGATGTTCCGCACGCATCGGAACCCGGTCCCATGTGTCTGAAGCGCGAAGCCTCCGCGCCCGCGCGCCGTTGCGGTGATATCGGAGTGGGGACTGTGCCAGGACCCTCCGCGAATCACGCGGACAATACCCTTGTCCGGACCCTGCGGATTCTGCGTCGGGGCGTTCGCGTAATAATCCGGGTCGTACCAATCCTGCACCCATTCCCGCGCATTACCCGCCATGTCCTTGATGCCGTACGGGGAATCGCCGCCCGGCAAGGACCCCACAGCGTGAAGCGTCTTCTCCTCTACCCACTCGCGATCGTAGTTGGCTCGCTTCGGAGTCGGTGCGTCCTCTCCCCAGGGAAAGGTCCGGCCATCGGTGCCACGCGCGGCTTTCTCCCACTCCGCTTCCGTGGGCAGTCGTTTCTTGGCCCAGGCGCAATAGGCCTTGGCGTCATACCATGTGACCTGCACGACCGGCAGTTGTTCGATTCCCTTGGCCGACACCAGGAGGCCGGTCCCATAGGGGTTGGGCGGGCTTCGGTGGCCGGTGGTGGCGACAAACGTCATATAGCGCTCATTGGTCACTTCCACCTGATCGATGGCGAACGCATCGACATGAACCGACCGTTGAGGCCATTCATCGGCCCTCCCTTTTGGGCTCTGCGTGCCCATCAAGAACGGCCCGGCCGGGATGGTCACCATGAGAACCGGATCCAGTTCCCTCACAGCCGGCGCCGCAAACAGAGGGGACAGCGCGAATGTACAGCTGGCCGCCAACAGGCCCGCATATCCCCATCTGGTACGACTCCTGGTCACACCTTGTGTCATTTCTTCTGCTCCTTACTCCCCTCTATCGCCCGTTCCGTGTGGGTCTTGATCTGCTCGACGAGCTTCTCCACCGCACCGGCGTCGCCACGGTCGGCCGCTTCCTGCGCTTGGGTCACGAGGGTTCTCGCTTCATGCAAATGTTGTTCGATTTGTGCTTGCAGATCAGGTGACGCCACGGTTCCTCCGAGCGCCGCGCGATGGTAGACCTCCCAGGCATGATCCACGCTATGTTCCGCCTCATGGACCAGTTGCACCTTCTCCGGATGGGTATGGAGGCTGACGTCAATCGGACCTGCCTGAAGTTCCATTGCGGACAGCAGTGCCGCCAAGCCACTCATGATTGTGATGATTGTCCTGTACCTCATACCTCTCCCTCCGTCGCAAGAAACTCTCGGGTGCGAGAGTCTTCCGTCTGACATCACGGACGTTTCATCGATTGTTCGATGAGGGGTCGCAACTCCAACAGTTCGACATTCACGGGATCCATGGCCAGTCCGCGAGCCACTGCCTGCTGCGCCTCGGCAAAACGTTCCCGGCCCATCTCAACCAATGCCGTGATATAGCTATCTCGAATAGGCCGCTCCCAGTCCACTGGCGCCGTCTTGGCGCACCGGAAGCCAAGCCCAACGCCATAGCTGTTGTTGAGCGGGTGATTCCAGAAACGGTGCGTCGAGCGGATCGTGCCTTCCGGCGCAATCCAGGAGCCGCCGCGAATCACACGCTTCTCGCCAACCGTCAGCCGATCCACATAGGTCCCGGTACCTCCAAGCCACAAGGGTTTTTCCGGACCGGTGGGATTCACCATGGTTTCGAGTCTCCCGTAGTACTTCGGGTCATACCAGTCGCCGACCCATTCGAAGACATTGCCCGCCATGTTGTACACGCCGTAGTAGCTGGCGCCCTCAGGATGGGCGTCCACCGGCAAGGTCGCGTTGTGGTGCCGATCATAGTTCGCTTTATTCGAGTCGAAATCATTGCCCCATGGGTAAAGATTGCCGTGGGGACCACGAGCCGCCTTCTCCCACTCTGCCTCCGTCGGGAGACGCTTTCCGCGATACTCACAGTATGTGTTCGCGTCGATCCAATTGACGCCAACCACAGGCTGTTGAGGCTTGTTCAATCGCGGATCGTCCCAGTAGGCCGGAGCCGGATGGCCGGTCGCTGTGATGAATTCGCCGTAGTCTTTATTCGACACCTCGTACGTATCGATCAGGTAGGAGTCCAAGAATACCGTGTGCGCAGGTCCTTCATCGTGGAAGGCCTCCGCCGACCACGGCATGCTCATTCGCTTGTCGTACAGGGAAAGACGACGCGTCGGTGTGGCCGTCTCCGTTCTATCCAGCCCCATGATGGACGGGCCTTGTCCCACGTACACCATAGCTTTCGGAATCTCGGCCTCGTGCGCCTGAGCGACAGGAGCCACCGCGAAGATCCCCATGATTAGTCCTGTCCTGACTACAGTCCTCATTACCGTCATGCCGCACCTCCTCTAGCTGAAGGTCCGACAGGGAGGTGGTCATCCCACCTCCTCCGCGGCCAGACATTACTTCTTCATCGTCTTCTGAATGAGCTCACGTGTTGCCAGATATTCTTTATTGTTCGGATCCGCAGCCAGGGCCTTCTCGATGGAGGCCATCGCATCCGAGTTCTTCTCCGCACCCATGCCAACAAGTGCCTGAATGAAGGCATCACGTCCGGCCTGGGCCGCTTCCTCTGACACCGCGGTCACCGACTTGGCGCACCGGAAGCCAAGCCCAACGCCGTAAGAGTTATTCTCCGGCTGATTCCAGAATCGATGGCTGGTATGCAATGAGGTTTCAGGTGCGAGCCATGACCCGCCACGCAAAACTTTGACCGGACCTTGATTGGCAAAGTTGTAGCCCTTGTCCGCGCCCTTCGGGTTCAGCGCGTTGCTGTTCTTGTAGTACTTGGGGTCGTACCAGTCGTCCACCCACTCAAAGACGTTACCGGCCATATTGTAGACGCCGTACCCACTCACGCCCTCAGGATAGGAATCGACCGGCATGGTGCGGCCCACGTTTTGCCCGTAGTTGGCTTTCTTCGGATCGAGATGATGCCCCCAGGGATAGTGGTTATCGCCTTCCGGCCCCTTCGCGGCTTTTTCCCATTCCGCTTCAGTGAGCAATCGCTTGCCGTCCCACTTGCAGAACGCGTTGGCATCCGTCCAGCTGACTCCCACCACAGGCTGTTCAGGCTTGCTCAGGCGAGGATCATCCCAATAGGCCGGGGCCGGGTGGCCTGTGGCTCGCATAAATTCCTTGTAGCGCGCATTGGAGGCTTCAAACTTGTCGATCAGGTAGGCATCGAGCACCACTTGGTGCCGCACCTCATCGGAATGTTCATGGCTGCCCATGGTGAATTCACCCTTGGGAACCAGCACCATGTCCTTGTTCTCGGTGCTGGCATCTGCTGTAATGGCCAAAGATGTCGCTCCCGCCACGAGCAGTACTCCTATTCCCATCTGAACCCTACTATGACTCCGCATGTGAAACCTCCTTGGTTGTGAACAGTCGACTCGTATGATCATGACGGCCGCTACACACAGGGTTGTCTGTGCAATGCCTGGTTCAGCGTGTTCATCTCCCGGCCTGCGCCAGCTTGCTGCAGATGACGATTCCAGCGAATGACCGGGTCGACCACGTCACCGCATTGCACGCAGCGCCGTGTGGGACAATCGAGCCCGTCTTGGCCGCTAAGAAGATCCGTGCAGAAGTCACGAACCATCAGCCCGCCGCACCTGGTGCAATTCGACTCCTGCGAAACACTCGAACGATCGATCGGCCTCTCGTTTTGCTCTGCCTGTCGTTGCAATGCGTTCGTGCTTGCCATGGTCACTCCTGCTTATTTATGTCCAATGTTTGCATCTACTATGTCTAATGTTTAAACCTTTTTGTCCAATGTGTCAATAGTTATTATTGATAATATTTGACAAACATTAGACATTGAACATATACTTACCTTCAGCAATGAATACTCATAGAATTCATAGAGTTGCGAAGCTTACCGGCCTGAGCCGTGACGTGATTCGGGTGTGGGAACGACGATTTGATCTCTTAAAACCAACCCGAGGCGCGAACCGATATCGCAACTATTCCGACGACGATGTCGCGTTGTTGCGGTATGTGAAGCAGCAACTGGATGCCGGAGCCTCGATTGGCGATCTCGCGCGGTTGGGTCGGGAAGAATTGATCACCCGCCTGCGAGCCGCCGCGCCACGTACTGCCGTCGTGGACAACACCTTCGATCGGCTGTTGCGGGAATTATTGTTGGCGCTGGAACCACTCGATCGCGTGATGTTTGAGAAAAGACTGAACGGCGCCGTGGCCGTGGTGCCATTCGAGGAGGCGCTCCATGGAATTCTACTTCCGCTTCAGGAACGAGTGGGACACCTCTGGCATAGCGGGCGCATCAGCGTCGCCGTCGAGCATTACGTCACCGGCCAAATCAAACAAAAACTCTATGCAGCCATGAACCAGCTGCCGGTCGCTGAATACGGAACCACTGTGGTCATCGCGTGTCCTCCGGGAGAAGAACATGACCTCGCCGCGCTGGCGGTGGCGTATCGCTGCCGGGTTCGGGGCTGCCGGGTGTATTATCTTGGGGCGAATGTGCCGGTACTCTCGCTGAGTAGACTCTGTCGCGAAGTGGCGCCGGACCTGACCATCCTCTCCATCACCATCGCTCTTTCGGATTCTCTGGCGACCGATCTGGTTCAGGCGCTGATTCAAGACGTGGCGCCGGTCTCAAAAATTCTGGCCGGTGGCCGGGGAGCGCTGGCTATGCGTCAGCACTTCACAGACTCAGGCGTTGCTCTCCTGGAGACCTTCGGCGAGTTGGATGAGACGTTGGAGCGCGTCACCCGAGGATTTCCTATTCCCGGGTAATGAAGGCAATCCTGCTCTGTTCGGGACCTGCTCACCCCTTCATAGGACGGAGCCAGCCCTTTATGCTCCCGCGAGACGGCCTTCGTGAACCGACTCGACCGGAAACGGCGGCTCCGCATATGTGATTTTTCCTCCCTCGACTATCATGTGGCCGCCAGCGGCATTCCTGTGTCAGAGCTCAGCGCAGTCCTTCACGCGCAGTGGAAAGACGGGAGGATGATCAGTGGCGTCGAAGTATTCCGCGCCATCCGGCAGGTTGTCGATCCGGAATTTCTTGCTCGAATGAGCCGGCGGCCCGTGATCGATCCGTTCGCGGTAAAGGCGTAGCCCGGCTTGCGAGTAACCGTCAGTGGCTCAGATCGGTGCCTGAACACATCTGCCCGCACTCACTCTGATGGCCACCCCTTGGACCAGGGACGTTACGCGCGACCGTGCATGACTCCGATACACTCACCACAGGCCAGATCCGGCCTTCTTCCAGATTTCCTGCTCCACGAACGAGGCCACGGCTCGATGTCCCCGATCGTTGAGATGCGTGTCATCACGCCACCACAACAATTCGCGGGAGGTGGAAAACAGCCGCTTGGCTTCCTCGACTAAATAGGGCTTACTGTCCCAGCAGCGGAGGGAAATCTGCTGGCAGGCCGCGATCACGGCTTGCGCGAAACCGGAGGATCGCGAGCCGTCGTCGGGAGAGCGGGGAGCCAGCACCCACCGATAGACCTCACCCTTGGTCGGCAGAATCACGATCGTTGTGCGGAGCCCCATCCGGTCAGTCGCTTCCTTCATCGCTTGCAAGGTCCGACGGAGCTTGGGAAAGTTGGGGTGCTGCTCCACCTCAACCGGGGTCCGCTCGCCCCACACTTCGTGAGGATTATAAAAGAGCATGGGACGGCCATCGGGCAAGGATCCCACGGTCACCTGCCTCGCGCCTCCACTCCACCGGCTCTGCAAGGCCTCCCACAACTGTCTCAACGGAGAACGATTGCGAAAGGTCCGGTATTCCACCAATGCGGCCGACACACCGTTTCGCCATGGCAGCGCCGCAAGATCCCACGTCTCCCCTCCCGCATCATCCAAATCGTTTCCCGTGAACAACGTCCAAATAAGCTCCGCTCCCGGAGCCACGAGCAACTTGGGCGTTTCGATGGAAAAATTCACATATTGATCATAGGGCCCTCCGGGATAGGCCAAATTATAGACGGACAACCCATGGCGAACCGCCAAGGCATGGGCGAACGTGCCATGTTGCGTGATACCCGCGCCTGCCGCGAAAGAATCACCCAGGACAAGCGCCTCCACGGGAGTCGGTATCGCATCGTTGCGGAATCCCTGAGCATCGGTGCGAAATTCGATCGTGCGGGGCTCACGGAACGCCGGATCTCCGATCATCGCCGCCAAGTCGCCGTAGATCGAGCCTGAAAAATCGACCATTGCATCCCATCGACCCAGAATCGGTAAAACCGGCAAGCGGCACTGGTGGCGATTCATCGGCGAATAATGAAGGCGAGAACCGATCAGCGGCCGCAGGACCAGGTCGCAGACCGTCAGGGAAAGGGAGAGGCTGACCAGCAGGAGCAGTGCCCGGTCTGCATACGCGCGCGTGCGCGAGGCCCCAAGAAACCAGATGACCGGCATTAGTAGCGGAATGGCGAGCAATCCGTTCTTGAGCAGACCTTCCGCGAACGGCAACAACATCACCGCCGCCGCAAGAATTCCCAGTACGATTCGCGTTTGGGAAAAGATCATCGACCTCGCACGTTCAGATCGATCGCACCAACCGCATGAGACAACGCCACGCAGCCTTCGCACTCTTTCCTTCGCCAAGACTCAACAGGAATCCATGCAGCAGGAGGATCCGCCCTTCACGAGCCCGCCCGTCCTTGATGAGATGTTTTCCCTGGTCTGCCAGGTAGAAGGCGCGTTCACGTTGAAGGTAGCGGCGCTTCTCGGTATCTGCCCCAACTCGTCTCATCAATTTCTCAATCAGGAGGGGCCGGTGACCGAGGGCAATGCCGGGGGGCTTGATGTCGCGATTGCGGTGATAGGTCAGGGGCTCGGGAATCCCGGCGATGGTGGTCGCGGCGGCGATCCTGGTCCACAATTCATGATCGTCCATACCGGCGGAGTTGAACTGTTCGTCGAATCCGCCCACGCTCTCGAGCACGGCCTTGCGAATGAGCGTGGCCGACGGTGTCGGGACAAAGCCCTGCACGAAGAGTCGCGCGAATTCATGCTGCGGCTGAGAGGCCGGCCCGATTTCATGCATCGGGCGCCCAGCTCGATCCAGATGGGCCACGTCCGTCACCACCATGCCGATCGCCGGCTGGGCGTCCAATATCGTCACTTGCTTCGCGAGCTTCTCAGGATCCCACAAGTCATCATGGTCCAGCAACGCGATGTACCGCCCGCGCGCGGCGGCGATGCCGTGATTTCTCGCCTGGGCCACGCCACCGTTGGGCTGCGGGAGATAGCGAACGCGATCCCCGAATTGGACCACAAGATCTCCCGACCCGTCCGTCGAGCCGTCGTCGATGATGATGATCTCGTACTCCCGATAGGTCTGCGCCAAGGCGCTCCGGATCGTCTCCTGAATGACATCCCGCGCATTATAGAGCGGGATCACGATGCTCACGACGGGCTCAGCCATCTGCTACGGTTTGACCGCCTCCAGAATCACCGTCATCTCCTCGCACACATTCCAGAAGTACCGTCGACAGCGTTTTTGGACATAGGCCGGCAGATACTTGAACGGCTTTCGCATTCCAAACTCCATCGCAACTGTCCGAAAGTTGGTCGGCAACCCATAATAATTGGGCGACTTAAAATATTCGAAACTTTCTTCCGTCATAAACCGCACATGCGTCGGGTCGATGAACGCTTTGCGTGAAGTGTAGTAGGGGGTCTTGATATACACGCGCGCTCTGGGGGCGCATACGCGATAGAGTTCCACCATAAAGGTGATCAAATCGCGCATATGCTCCACGGAATGAATCGAATACGCCGCTCTCACACTATCCGTCTTGAACGGCAGCCCCCGCTCGAAATCACAGACGACATCAACGCCGGGCAAGGCTCGTTGATCGACGCCGACCGTCCCGAGTTGCTTGAGTGAGCCGCAACCAATGTCCAGGACAATGCCCGCCCCAAGCGCCTCAGTCACTTCGGGGGGAACCGGGCGATCGAGCCAGAATCGTTCAGAGGCGCTAGGAGTCACGCGGTGGAGAGAGGCAGTCGCAACCATTGAATAGGACAGCGCGGGTTCCTACTGTCATAGGGGGTATGGTGCCGAAGCCGGGAGTTGAACCCGGATACCCTTACGGGCGCTGGTACCTGAAACCAGTGCGTCTGCCAGTTCCGCCACTTCGGCATGGAGAATAGAGGGGGGGATTATCGCTGATCGTTTCCAACCCGTCAAGGTGAGCCCACGGAAAATCTCTACGGGACCGACTGTTATGAGTCATCCCCATCGCGAGCGGCCGCCTTCAAGATTCCAGGCGCCGTGCGGGGTCACGTCGCGCAGGTCGCCGCTGAGCACAATGCGTTCTCGTACCAGTCCCGCCGCCGCCAAGAGAAAGGGGCTTGGGATACGAGGAGCCTCCTCCGCAATCAACACATCGAACCGAACCTTGCGAAACAATGGATCCGCCGCCACTCGCGCCGCGGTCGTGATGATTACCCGCCGGTTCTGCACGAACGCCTGGCGGTTCGTATTTTCTTCCGCCGCCAGGAGCTCCCGGATTTTTTTCGTGCCGCCCAAATGAATGACGTCCTCTTTGAGCTCGGCAAATTCCGGCTTGAGCTCTTTGGGAACCGTCGCTTCGGGTATCAGCTCCTCGATCCGCTGCTTGGCGATATCGACCTCCTTGCGAAGGCCGGCGCTATACCGCTCGTAAATCACTTTGTATTCGCGCAACGAATCGACGTTTTTTCCCATCGCCTGCATGGACAGACGTGTCCAAATCGGCAGTTGCTCATATTGCGCCAGCGTGGCGTCAATGTCTTTGATCTTCGCCTGATAGTCGCTCAACTGGGTCACCAGGCGCCATTCCAGGAGGCGCACCTCGTCTAAATCTTTTTGTTTTTGGGCCTTGTAGGCGAGGATCGGCGTGAGCTCTCGAAACCGATCATATTTCTTGCGGAGCGCCGCCTTGTCGGACCGGGACTTGGCATAGAACTGATGCATCTGAGCCTCAAATCCCAAATCCGGAAGGGGAATGCCCGCGCTCTCCTTGCTCGTCGCCACTTCGTACCGGCTCAGCCAGCTCTTGAAGGTCAGCCCGGCTGCCTTCATGGCTCGCGCCACGACAAGGGTGATGATATCGGCGCTCTGGTGATCAGGAGTGACGAGGAGAAGACGCTTGTTGGCTCGAATCAACTCCACGACCAACGTCGCCACCTTCTGCCGGCGCGCTGTCGCCTCCTCCTGCCAAAGAGGCGTCAACACCGAAGTCGGGGTCACGGCCTCTAATGCGGCGCGGTCCCCGGATTGTCCTGCTTCGAGAATGGGAAGCAGGCGTTCCGCCGGACCCAGCGTATAAGAGGTACCCGCCTTGCTCATCTCGGCCAATCGACGACTGATCGTAAGGCTCAATCCGCTGGAATCCGGCACCAGCGTGGCGTGCGGGACCACCTCGCCGATCGCATCGAACAACTGGAGCACCAGACGCTCGCCCTCCTGGAACAACACCAGGCCCTCGGTTGGCTCCGCCTCCTCGCCCAGCAACAGGGTTGCCGCGAGATCGGCGCCCATGCGCACATCAGGCGGAAGGAAGAACTCATACAGATGCAGGTTCCCGATCGTCTGGAGCAACCGCCCGCGTACGAGCGCAATCGCCTGATCCCGCCCCTGGTCCGCACTCTGCGCGGCGTCACGTTCGAGCGTGGCAGCCAGTTGATCGAGCAGATCCGGCAGCGTACCAGGTATGGCGGTCATGATGGGTCTTGCTCCTGCATTTTGTCGGGGCACATCCGCGACAGGTCGGGCCGTGAAACAGGGAGCGTATCTTAAAGAGTCGGGAAAGACCCTGTCCAGCAGGGTGCCGAGAGTCCGAGTGCCGCGCACCACCGCACCAGCGGCCGCAGAGCGGAAATCCATCGGAAGCGGATGCTTGCTCCTCGCTTTCAAGGCCGTGAAGAAAACCCCGGCGGAGGCTCCGGATCAATTGACTTTTGCCCAGCCCGCCAGTATGCTTTTTCCCTTTCCAACAGAAGGAGTTGCAGTATGAAGGTGATTCTCCAAGAAACACTCGAAGGCGTGGGCGACCTCGGCGACCTGTTAGACGTCTCCAGTGGATTTGCCCGGAACTATCTCTTGCCCCGCAAGAAGGCCGTCGAAGCCAATAGCCGGAACATCAAAGAATTCGAACATGCCAAGCGCGCCGCAGCGGAAAAGGCCAAGAAAGAAAAGCAGGACATCGAAGCGCACGGCAAGAAGATCTCCGCGGTCTCGCTGACCCTTCCCGCGCAAGTCGGCAAGGATGACAAAATGTTCGGATCTGTGACCGCCAAGGATATCGCGGAAGGTCTGGCCGAACAGGGATTCACCGTAGATCGTCGCAAGATCCAGCTGGCCCAGCCGATCAAGGAACTGGGCACCTTCGCGATTGCCATCAAGCTGCCGCGCGAGGTGACCGCCACGATTGCGGTCCATGTGGTCAAGAAACAGGAAGAGACGGAAGCAGCCGAGGAAGCCGCTCCCACGGCCTAGCTCAAGCGATCTGCGTGGTCGCCACAGGCCAGAGACCACGCCCGGAGGAAGCATGCAGGACTTGATCGGTTCGTTGGATGCGTTGAAATCGACCGACCCCGAAACGTATGAGGCCATCGTCGCCGAAGAACAGCGGCAGCGCGACAAGCTGCTGCTGATCGCATCGGAGAATTTTGCCAGTCCCGCTGTCCTGGCCGCCCAGGGAAGCGTGATGACCAACAAATACGCCGAAGGATACCCCGGCAAACGCTATTATGGCGGGTGCCAGCATGTCGATACGGTCGAAAGCCTCGCCATCGAGCGCGCCAAACAGATCTTCGGGGCCGAACATGTCAACGTGCAGCCGCATTCGGGATCGCAGGCCAACATGGCGGCGTATCTCGCGGTGCTCAAGCCCGGTGACACGATCCTCGGATTGGATCTCGCTCAGGGGGGGCACCTCACGCACGGCAGCAAAGTGAACTTCTCCGGCATCATTTTCCGCGCCTTTTCATACGGCGTCGATCGTCAGACCGAAACGATCGACTACGCAGCGGTCCGCAAGCTCGCCGAAGAATGCCGCCCGCGCATGGTGGTCGTCGGCGCCAGCGCCTACGCCCGTACGCTCGACTTCGCCACGTTCCAAGACATCGCCAAGTCGGTCGGCGCCTATCTGTTGGTCGATATCGCGCACATCGCCGGATTGATCGCGGCCGGATTGCATCCCAATCCCGTCCCCTATGCCGACTTTGTGACGACAACGACCCATAAAACGCTGCGCGGCCCTCGCGGCGGCGTGACGATGTGTAGAGCCGAACATGCCAAAGCCGTCGATAAGATCATCTTCCCGGGCCTGCAAGGAGGCCCGCTCATGCATGTGATTGCCGCTAAAGCCGTCGCCTTCAAGGAGGCGATGTCTCCGGCCTTCAAGCGCTACCAACAACAAGTGCTGGCCAATGCCCGCACGTTGGCGCAAGGACTGGTCGACCGTGGCTACAAGATCGTGTCAGGAGGGACTGATACGCATTTGATGTTAGTGAACCTGACCAACAAAGGCATTACGGGCAAAGAAGCCGACGCCGCCCTGGACGCCGCCGGGATCATCGTCAACAAAAACGCCATCCCCTACGACGAGAAGCCGCCGGCCGTCGCCAGCGGCATCCGCATCGGCAGCCCCATTGTTTCCACGCGCGGTATGCGCGAGGCGGAGATGCGCGAAATTGTGGCGTTGATCGATCGCGTGTTGCAGCATCCCCAGGACAGCCAGGTGCAGGCCGAGGTACGGGCGCAGGCCAAAACATTGTGCAACCGTTTCCCTATCTTTCATGCCTACGATTCGTCTCCCGCTTAGGCAGGACGGCCGCCCGTGAAATGTCCTTTCTGCGACGATGTCGAAGACAAAGTCGTTGATTCGCGGATGGCCAAAGAAGGCGAGGTCATCCGCCGCCGGCGTGAATGCCTCTCGTGCAAACGCCGGTACACTACCTACGAACGTGTTGAAGAGACCATGCCCGCCGTCGTGAAAAAAGACGGACGCCGGGAACCGTTCGATCGGAGCAAAATCGTATCCGGCCTCAAAAAGGCCTGTGAAAAGCGGCCGATCAGCACCGCGACCATCGAAACCGTCACCGATCGCATCGAAAAACGCATCCAGGATATGGGCGAAACCGAAATCGTCAGCACCGCCGTCGGCGAAGAGGTCATGAAAGAACTTTCTCAACTCGATCAGGTGGCCTACGTTCGATTCGCCTCGGTGTACCGAGAGTTTAAAGACATCGATCAGTTCATGGATGAAATCAAATCCCTGGCCCAGCAGCGCCGGGAGCGTTAGGCCCTCCCCTTCTCCTCGCTGTTCCGGATCAGAGTCCGCTTGCTATAGGCCCGGACAGGATGGGCGCGAACAGAGGAGAAGCGCCGCCCTTCGGCATTGCTGACAGACATGGCAACCCGCACAACATCGCGAGAACGACGAACAACGCTACGCCCCGCCAAACGGCGAGCGCCGGGGGCGACGCACGTCGTCATCATCGGCGCAGGCCGCGGGGGCACGGCTTTGATGGAGATTTTCGCCAACGACCCGTTGGTGCGGATCGTCGGCGTCGCCGATACCAGCCCGGAAGCACCGGGCCTCGGGCTTGCCAAACGCCTGCATATCCGCGTGACGCGCAATTACCGGCAACTGCTGAAAATGGGGCCTGTCGACCTGGTGATCGATGTGTCGGGCAATCCCGAAGTCGGCGAATACCTCCAAGACATACGCCGCATGGGCGTCTCGGTGATCGGAGGCGCCAGCGCCAAATTCATGTGGCAGCTGATCGAAGCTCGCATCCGAGCCACGGCCGACATTGAAAAAGCGTTGAACAAATACCAGTCGTTGTACCGCTTGTACGTCAAGGAGACCGGCGCAGCCGTAACAGAAGAGCGAACACGCATCGCCTGCGAAATTCACGACGGCCTGGTGCAGAGCCTCGCCGGCGTCAATTTCAAACTGGAACTCTCGCAAGAGCTGCTGCGCAAGAATCCTCAAGCCAGCCTGGCCACCATCCGGGAGTCCAAAGCGCAACTGAAGCTGGCCATTCAAGAAGCCCGGCAGGTGATTTTCAATCTACGGCCACTCCAGTACGACAAAATGGAGCTCATTCCGGCACTGACTAACTATCTGAAGTCATACGAAACTCAGTACCATATCAAGACCGCGTTTTCCGTGACCGGAGACGAGACGATCCTCTTTCCGCGCACGAAGATTTTTTTATTCCGGATCGTCCAAGAAGCGTTGAGCAACGTGCAGAAGCACGCCAAAGCCCGTCGAGTGTCGGTTCAACTCGACATTCGGCTGGACTTGTTGCAAGTGACTATTTCTGATAACGGGATCGGGTTCGACATGGACGCCGTGCTCCGCGATCCTGAAAAGTGGGATCACTTCGGCATTCGTGGCATCCTGGAACGAGCACGACTGGTGGGCGGAGAGGCCACGATCGATTCAAAGAAGGGGCGCGGCACGCGAATCGTGCTGCGGATCCCGCTAGCCGACAAGGAGACGATTCGCCATGGAAAAGATTAAGGTCCTGATCGCTGATGACCACCGCGTAGTTCGTGAAGGCCTGGCAGCCATCTTGAAGACCAAGGACGACATCAATGTCGTTGGCGAAGCGCAGGACGGCGTGGAAGCGGTGGAAAAAACCAAGACCCTGATGCCGGACGTGATCCTCATGGATGTCAGCATGCCGCGCATGGGCGGCATTGAAGCGACCAGGCAAATCAAACGCGAATTCCCTCACATGGGGATCGTCGCGCTGACCATGTATGAGGAGCAGCAATATATCTTCGATCTCGTACGGGCCGGGGCAACGGGATACTTGCTCAAAGACTCCGAGTCTTCTCAGATTGTGGCGGCCATCCGGGCCATTTATCGAGGGGAATCGCTCATTCATCCTTCAGTCGCCAGCAAGATCCTGGCCGAGTTCTCCCTGATGTCTCAGAAAAAGGGAAAAAAGCCGGCTTGGGTTGAACACGACCTGACCGAACGGGAAATCACCGTCCTGCGTTTGGTCGCAGACGGAAAGACCAATAAGGAAATCGCGAACAGCCTGGACCTCAGCGAAAAGACCGTGAAGAACCACGTCCGGAATATTTTTCATAAACTTCAGGTGTATGACCGCACGCAAGCGGCGATTTTGGCGATTCGGAAAGGGCTCATTGAATTAGAGCCAAGACCGTAACCGGAGCGCTTATCCAGCAAAACAGGCCTGATCTCCCAGGAGGTATCCTGGCCTCCTTTGCTGGCTTTGTCGTGCATCGTTCCATAGACCGCGACTAGTAACTCATTGAAAATCCTTTACTTTCGTGGTTTCCCCCTTTCAGCAAAAGATACAATTGTGCTTTTTTAGCAACAGCTCTTACTGAGAAAAATACCTGCACATCATTTTAATTTCAACGACTTACATGCACTTAATGGATTGGCACAAGCATTGCTTTGTTTAGCCATGAATTTTACGAAGGAGGCACCGTGCGGTTTCAGCAAACGATCGGCTCACCAGTTTCATGCTCAGGCGTCGGGCTCCATTCCGGCCAGCCGGTCACACTGACTCTTCGCCCGGCTCCTCCGAACACCGGCATCGCCTTCATTTATCGGCGCGGATCGGAAGAAACACTCATCTCTGCCTCGATCACCAATAAGGTTCCGACGGAACTCTGCACAGCCATCAGCGTCAACGGCCATCAGGTCAAGACGATCGAACACCTTCTCGCCGCTCTGGTCGGCATGGAAGTCGACAACGTCTACGCAGAGGTGAATGCGGGGGAAGTGCCCGTGCTCGATGGAAGTTCAAGCCCGTTCGTCCGCTTAATCCGTGCGGCCGGCGTCATTCCCCAAACCCGGCGGCAATCCTATGTCAAGATTATGCAGCCCATCGAAGTGGTGGACGGATCGAAACGGGTGAGGATCGAGCCCTCGTCAACGCCGAAAATTACGTATTCTATCCATTACGATCACCCTCTGATCCAAACCCAGTCCTACACCTACACCTGCTCCGCGCAGGCGTTTGAGCAGGACATCGCGCAGGCGCGCACGTTTGGCTTTCTCCACGAAGTCGAAGCGCTGTGGTCCAGGGGACTTGGAAAAGGCGGCACTTTGGATAATACCATCGTGCTGTCCAAGGAGGGCGTCGTGAATGAATCCGGCCTGCGCTTCTCGAACGAATTTGTCCGGCATAAAGTGCTGGACTTGATCGGTGACATCGCCCTGCTCGGCTTCCCGTTCATCGGCCACATTGTGGCTGAACGTTCAGGCCATGCCATGCATACGAAGCTCGTCGAAAAAATCCTCCTTCAGCGCGACAAGTGGGCGCTGATCACCGGGGAACATGCGGTTGCTGTGCCAGAATCGCGCTCCTCCCTCGGACTGCTTCGCCCCGCGCCTTCTCTCGCGATTTAAACTGCTCCGCCCAGCTCATGCTCGCGCATCGCTTGCAACCCGCCAGGTACAGGCGGTGAATGCGGCGTTTTCATTTTCGGGCATAAAAAAACGCCGGGGGCAAGTGGCCTTACCCCCGGCGTGTAAATCCTGGTAGGGACTTACTTCTTCTTCGCTGCCTTCTTCGCTGGTTTCTTCGCTGCCTTCTTCGTTGCCAAGAGTCTCACCTCCCTTCACACATTAAAGTTGATATGAACTTCTTCGGCCCACTCACACTACCGCTGTTAATTCCTGCTGGGTCGTCACCGCAAACGTATTAGGTCCGACTTTTTGGAAACGCTTATCTCGCTTCAATGACGTCGCCACGGAGGTCAGCGGCGTCTTCCCCTTAATCTGCAATCCGCCCTCCAAGAGACGTTGCAAGAGCTCCTTCGCATGCATCGGACGGCTGGCTTCTTTGAGAATCTGATAGGCCGCTTCCGGCACACTCTTGCCGACATACTTGCTTTTGCCGAGCAAGATCTCACGCGACTGATCCGTGACATCCGTCACAGGAAGCGGCCGAATGCCTTTTTCGTCGGTAATAATTTGGCTGGAGAGGCTGGCCAACTTGGCCTTGTCTGCTTCCACACGATACAGCGTTTCGGCGAGTTCCAAGTATTTCTTGATCATCGCGATTTCATCGTCGAGCCGACGCCGCTTTTTCTCAAGTTCCTGATAGCGATTCCGGTAGGCGCTGATCCGTTGTTCCAGACCCACCAGGATGTCGGTCAATTCTTCCACAAGCAAGTCCTCAATAAAGCATACTTGCTTTATAGCAAGTGAATTAAAATCTGTCAAGTAACTGATAGCAACTATTTGTTCGCGCTTCTCGCCTATGCAAGCAGAATGCACTCAATGCCTAGCCAAGCCTTGTTCTGCAAGAACAAGCTTTTTCACTTTCGTTGTTTTTCAATATCTTACAGTGCTACTCAATAAACGACCCAGGCTTTTTAACTCGCTTCCCATGACTCATGCTAAGATACGGCGCAGATGCATACTCCGCTTGTCCTCTCATCTGAAGAGTGCGCCCGTTATCTCGCCACGGCCGTTCACGCTGCTGAAGCAGCCGGTGCCGTACTGCTTGACCACGCCCGATCGGGCTTCAGGATCGATCACAAGGCGGCGATCAATCTCGTCACCGATGCGGATCGGCAGGCCGAGGAGAGTATCGTCCGCACGATTCTTTCGGCCCATCCCACCCACCGGATTCTAGCCGAGGAACGCGGGCGGGACGGGGCCACCGAGTCGCCGTACCAATGGATCATTGATCCGCTCGACGGCACGACTAACTTCGCGCATGGCTTCCCGTTTTATTCGGTCTCGATCGGGCTGGAATATCATGGCGACTGTATCGTGGGGGTCGTCCTGGACCCGACGCGCAGGGAGCTGTTCACGGGGGTGGCCGGAGAAGGGGCCTACGTCAACGGTGCACGCCTTCGCGTGTCCAGCAGTGAGTCACTCGATCATTCCTTGCTTGTCACCGGATTTGCGTATGACATCCGCGAAACGACGAACAATAATCTGGACCATTTCTCCCGCATTTCACTGCGCGCCCAGGGCGTGCGCCGCACCGGCTCAGCCGCATTGGATCTCTGTTACGTCGCGTCGGGGCGCTTTGACGGATATTGGGAAGTGAAACTCAGCCCCTGGGATATGGCGGCAGGAATCGTCATCGTGCGTGAGGCGGGCGGACTGGTATCCGGCTTTGAGAAAGACACCTTCTCACTCTACGGGCAGGAACTCGTCGCCACCAACGGCCGCATTCACAATCAGCTGCTCGACGTGATTCATCAACGCTCCGACAAGCCGTAACCTCCTCACTCCACGCAGATTGGTCTCACCGCAGCCAGTGCGGATCAGCGTTCCCGTCGGCCGTGCCATGTACAGTGCGATATTTGATGCGGTATTATGCCCTTCATATGTACGGTCAAAGGAGTGCACGCAGCATGGCAAGCCAAATCCCTCCGCAGAAACCAACCGTCCCTTCCGCGAACACCCAAGATGTGTGGGATGTCGAGCTCCTGCACGTGCATGTCTCGCGCAAGGGACAACTCGTCAACGCCGAATGGGCGCTTCATCCTCAGATCAAAGCCGATCTCAGCGCGGATGAATGGAAGGAACTCGGCGAGCTCATGAACAAGGTCACCACCATCGTGGGGCATCGCTTCTCCCAGGCCCTCAATGAGGCCGAACCGACACCGCCAGGAAACGCGTAACCACCATTCGCCAGCACCTATCGTTCGGAAATCTGCCCCTCGGTTCACGCGCGAGCATTGATCAGACCACTCAACCAGCGAGGTGATCCATGGATTGCTATTACCATTCGAAGGATCTCGGGAAATTCGGAGAGATGGGCAAAGGGAACCCGGTCTTGTGGGAAAAGTTCATGAGTTATTACAGCGCCGTTTTTGCCGACGGGGCACTCACGGAACGCGAGAAGGCGCTGATTGCGCTTGGTGTGGCCCAAGCCGTGCAATGCCCTTACTGCATCGATGCCTATACTCAAGCCTGCCTGGAAAAGGGATCGAACATCGAAGAAATGACGGAAGCCGTCCACGTGGCCTGCGCCATCCGCGGCGGCGCCTCGCTGGTGCACGGCGTCCAGATGCGCAACGTCGCAGAGAAGTTATCGATGTAGGGGAGGGGAGAACGATGGAGGCGGATGCGCCCGCTCAGTAGTAGGGATGCTCGGGGATCGCCAGCGTGAAATACTTCCCGCGCTCTTCGTACAGAATGCGACGGCTCGTCAGGACGGTCAGCGCCTCAGTCAGCTCGTCCTCTGAATAAGCAATGTCCCGCTTCGCATCACTCAATGCCGCGCGAATCTGGTCGCGACCCTTCGCGGCCTCATTGCATGCCTCGATAATACCCGCCGCAGGCCAGTCGTATCGTCGTCTCGTCGGCATCTGCGGATCACGCCCGTCATAGATCGTGACGTAGTCCATGGCCTTGGAGAAATACAAGAACGGCCGGTCGTTGCTGCGCGCCCGCCGCTGCCACTCCTCCACCAAGCCAACCAATTCCTGATAGACTTGCGGATCCACCGGCCAGTTGTCGAGCTCATACTCGAAATCGTAGGCGATTTTCTCCAAATCAACGCGCGCCGCACCATACACATACTCATAGGCTGTCCCCGGACCGGTGATGCGCACTCCGTACTCATGCGGTCGCGTAAAGTAGGGACTGAACCGTTGCAGCCAGAATTTCCCGGTCGCCTCCGGCGCGTGCAAATGGAACAGGGACGGCAGGAGGTCGATCTGCCGGCGATAGTCTTCATTCGTTTCACCCGGAAAGCCGAGCAGAATATTCCAGGAGACCGCGACCCGGTAATAACAACTCCATTTGAGGCAGATAATGTTCTGCATGGGCGTCACGCCCTTATCCATCGCTTTGAGCTGCGAGAGGCTGAGGCTTTCCAGGCCGGGCTGCATGCACTTCACGCCCCCAACGGCCAGCGTCCGGATTTGGCTCTTCTGCAAATTGCTTTTGGTCTCGATAAACACATCCAGATCGCAATGCTCGGCAGCAAACCGGCCGAACAGATTATCGACATATTTCATGTCGATGATGTTATCCACTAGCCGGAAGCGGGTCGTATCGTAGCGGCTCGAGAGATACCCCATCTCCTGCGCGACCTGTTCCGGCGATTTCGCCCGGAACTTCATGCTCTGCGCATTCAGCCCGCAAAAGGTGCAATGGTGCTTCTCGCCCCACCAGCAGCCGCGGGATCCTTCGTACAACAGAATGCGGTCCAGCCCGCGCGACGCCTCGGTCCCGAGTTCGGCCAACAAATGGTAATAGTCGTCGTAGTCAGGCGGGCCGGTTTCCGAAAATCCGGTGAAGAGAGCCGTATTCGGCTCGAGCCGGACCTCACCGTTTGCCCGGTAGATGACGCCTTTCGGGCAGGACCCCATTGAGCCACGCAATACGTAGTCGACCAAGGCCGGAACAGTGACTTCTCCTTCGCCGACGACGACATAGTCGATGAACGGAAATGCCCGAAAATATTCCAACCCCATCTCACCGTCGAAATTGGCGCCGCCGAACACGATCTTCACGTCCGGGTACAGGTCCTTGATCAACTTGGCCATCGTGAGGCTGGCGACATTTTGATCGAAGGTGGACGTGAACCCGACGAGTTTGTATTGGCCCCAATCAATACCCGTCATCGCGGCGGTCAGGAATTGCGGCGCCGTGCGCGCGGCCATGTCCTCGAAAAACGACACCGGCTGACCGCTTTCCTGGGCAATCTGCTCGAACACCGGCTTAAACACGCGCGGATACTCCGCCCGCTTGGGATTGTCTCGAAAGAGCAGGTAGGAGAACAGCCATTCGCCGAACAACGCCCGTTTTTCACAAATCGATTCGTAGAGAGGGATTCCGATCTTGTGGGCAAACCGCACATTGAGGTGGTGGCAATCGACCGCGACGCCTTTGGCTTTCAATAACGCCGAGAGCGTGCCTAATTGAATGGACGGGTACTTCGAAAAACTGAAGGGCATGTTGACGAGCGCGACCTGCGCCTGTGAGTTACTCATACGATCCCCAATCCAGCCGGCACAAGGCGGGGGTCAAACCCGGATAAGTCATGGACATCGTCACGAGACAGTCGAGACCGAAGCTCGCCGCGGGCGCCCGCAGAGAGGACGACGCAGGCGTATTCACCGCAATCCGTCGAGGAGGCCGAGCGAGAACGCCCCCGCCGAGCGAGAGGATCGGCTGTCGCAGTAGATGCGCCATGACTTCTCCGGGTTAGGCCCCCGCCCGAAATGGTTCAAACTCACGATCGGCCTTGGCGGCGAGATAAAAATCGCTCTCGGTGAGGCCGTTAATCTTGTGCGTCCAGATCTCCACCTTGCACTTGCCCCAGGCCACATACAGATCCGGATGATGCCCTTCAGCTTCAGCCACCGCGCCAACTTTATTGGCAAAGGCCAGGGATTGCGCAAAATCTTTGAAGGTATAGAGCCGCTCAAGATGCCCTTCCTTACTCAAGGTCCACCCTCGGCCGAGCTCCGGCAACAGGGCTTGTATACGATCGGCCGGGAGGGGAGGAACCCCGCCCCGGCAGGGAATACATGTATTGTCGGCTAAACTCATAGCAGCTCCTTTGCAGACGAATCTCACCATCCGCCCTTGTAAGAAAAGCCATTCTACGGGCCGCCCGTTGTATCCCGCAACCGCCTTACCGTCCGGATGGTTGCGCAACCCGGTACTGGCTCATCACCGCATGTCCTCGCTCGAAAAACAGACCGCGATTGATATCACCCACGCTGACCATTCCCACCAATGCCCCTTTGTCGACGACCGGAATCCGGCGAAAATTCTTGACACCCATGTAAGACGCGGCCTCCAACACCGGAGTGCGCGGGGATACTGTCAGCGGATTCAAGCTCATCACCTCTTCGACGCGCTGCGAGAGGACATCGGCATAACCATCCTCCATCTCCACAAAATCACGGCTGTGCACGTTGTCATGAATATACTCTCCGTAGTTCGGATAGAGCGGAATCAACACATCGCGCAGCGTCACCATGCCGATCAACACGTCGCCATCCTCCACCACCGGGATGGCGCCGCAATGGCGGCTGAGCATCTTGGTCACCACGGAACGGACTGATTCATTGCGCCTAGCCGTCACCACACCGGTGGACATCACTTCTTGAACAAGCATGGCAGCCTCCTTTCGGTGAGCGGAATCTACATCCTCAAGGCAGATCGATATTATAGAGCTGAGGCATAGAACGAAACCAGCGTGGGTTGACGAACCTCCGAGACCAGACCAACTACCGGCCGGTGCCTCGGGGCACGCAATGCTTGTTAGATATGTGCATTATTCGCAAACCGCTAAACGAAAAAGTCCTTCCGGGGAGGATTCACCCATCAATGAGCCATAAACTGTCGTTGGTCACCAGTTCTGCCCCCGCTCCCGCAAGAATTGCTGCGCATGGGATTCGCCCTGACGAGCTGCCGCTTGCATCCACTTGAGAGACTCACCGGAATTCTGGGCCACCCCTTTGCCGGAAAAAAATATCATGCCGATAAGGTACTGTCCTACCTGGTTACCTTGCTCAGCTGCTTCCCTAGCCAGCTTGTAGGCCTTGGAGAAATCCTGCGGCACGCCCTTACCAATAAAATGCAGCATACCGAGGTAGGCCTTTGCTGCAGAATCACCCTGCGCGAGTCCCTTCCGAAACCATTTGGCAGCTTCCGCAGGATCTTGGACGACACCAAGACCTTCCATATACAAGTACCCAAGCATCCAAAAGCTTATGTCTACACCTTTTTCGGCCGCTTCTCGCAGACGCCGCGCCGCCTCATGGAAATCTTGCTTGACGCCTGTGCCCTCAAAATAAAATTGTCCAAGGATCGCTTGTGCGGCTGGCATTTTTGTGGAAGCGAGCTGAAACATTCTGGCGGCTTGTGAGAGATCCTTTTGGACGCCGACGCCGGTAAGCAGCATTGTGCCAAGTATCAACTGTGCCTTCTCGTCATTTCCCTGCTCAGCACCCCTGCGAAACCAGTTGACCGCATCCTTAAGGTCAGCCTGATTGCCAATCTGAATTTTTTCTGGATGGGAAATAAGGCTAGTAATCTCTTCAGATTTTGACTCATCGGACGCAAAGTGGACTGCACTTTCATCATCGCGAGCAAAACCGGCGGCTTTGATCAGCGAAATGGAGCCCATCCCAATATGTGCGTCGGGATATCCAGCATCCGCACTCCGCCGTAACCATTTTGCGGCCTCGCTGAAGTTTTCCGGCACCACTTTGCCATCGGCATACATCTCTGCGAGTTTGTACATCGCCCTGGAATCACCTCGTTCAGCCGCTTTTTTGGCTTGCTCGAAGTTTGAGTAATCGATCGATCCGGTTAGAGCGTCAGTTGCTCGCTGAAGATCCCCGCTAGCGGGCTTGGCAGGTTCTGACTCCAGCGCGATTCCCCATCCCTCCAGCATCCCGACAACCACGGAGGTAGGCATTGCCCGCGCAAATTTTCCCTGAACACCTTGCACCACTCCAATCACTTGACTGCCCTTAATCAACGGTCCCCCGGAGCTCCCCTCATCAATCGCTCCTCCTGAGAGAATGAGGTCTGCGCCCTCCCGTCCGGCGAGATCTGCGTGGCTTATCGACCAACCACCGCCTCCTTGTGGAAAGCCAATCGTTAGCACTTCATCACCTAATTTGGCGATGGCAGCCCTTTCTAGTTTCAGCACGAGAAGTTGCTGGGTCAGTTCGGCCTTGACCAGAGCGAGATCGTAGCGGAGGTCCTGTTTGAGAACCGCGGCGCCGACGATTGTGTTCTGCCTGGTGAAAAACTCAATCTTCGGCATGGGATCACCCTCGACAACGTGCGCGGCAGTGACGATAAAAACACTCGTCCCATCTGTTTTCACGATGAAGCCGGTGCCTGTTCGATGCTTGCCTTCAAACGTTGATACGATCTTCACGACACCAGCACGTAGGTCCGGCTCATTTTCGGCCGCAACCGGTCTTGCCGTCATTCCAAGGAGTAATGTCATTGTCACAATCAAATAGCGCCGCATAGCGAAGCCCCCGTTCGGCTGCCGATAGCAAAAGAGCATCCCAGTCTCTTTCGCATCATGAACTCATCCAATCTCCCATATTCAGACTCAGTGGACCGATGCCGTATCCCCGACGCAGCGGAAACCGGCACCAGCTTCAGCATTGTCCGCCATAGCATGCATCCGAATCTGGTAGTCAATATGGGATCCTTCTTTCACTTTGAGATTGAACGCACTCAGCCCCCCCCGGATGGTTCTCTGGCGCTGATTGTTCGGCTCGCTGGGAGAAAATCTCGATTCGTTGTAAGCGCTGGATGTCCATTCGGCCACCGTGGGATCAAGGATGCGTCCCTTTGTGTCATGCGCCGCCTTTTCCCATTCGTCTTCGGACGGCAATCGTTTGCGTGCCCACGTGCAGTAGGCAACGGCATCGTGCCAGGACACCATGTCAATTGCTTGGTTTTGATCGGCTGGCCAGTCACGCTGTTCCCAATATAGTCCTCTGAGACGATGACCGGTGGTTTCCAGAAATTGCCTGAAACGCGTTATTGTCACGAGCTGTCGATCAATATAGAACTCATCCGCTACATACAGACTGAAGAGCGGAGCATCAACCTCTTCGACGGTCCCATTGCCGTAGAAGGTCACGATTTTCGTGGGAAGACGCCCCGCGTGAATCAATACCATCGGCGCACCGTCCTGGCCGGTGATCTCCTTGGTTACCGTGCCTTCAGGCCTGATCTGCCATCCCCTCAATGCCACATCGAGGATCGATGATGGAACTGCATAGCCCATTCGCTCCCTGGCGTCGGTCACAACCCCGACGACCTTGCCGTTGAGCAGGAGAGGAGCACCAGAATGACCTTCCTCGACAAGCGCCTGAAATGTGAGGGCTAGTCCCTTGAGACCGCTGAGGCTTCCTGTCGAGACAGCCCAGGGGGCCAGCATCCGCGGGAAGCCAATCAACATCACCGGTTCTCCCCCGATGATCGGGTTCGTCTGATCAAGCGTCAGTGCCACCAGACCTTCTGGGATCGCTCCGGAAACTCGCAACGATGCAAGTCCGTTAGGGTTCTTACTTTCGATCCCAATAATTTGGGCAGTGAATGGCTGCTGAGGTTGCGGAAAGAAGGTGATTTGGGGTTTTGGATCACCTTGAATGACATGGGATGCCGTCACGATGTAGGCGGCGTCTTTTTCCAAACGTATGATGATGCCGGTGCCGACCTTGGGTTGCTGCCCCTCGGCCTGAGCCGTGATCTTCACGACACCCTTCTTGACCTGCGTGATGTCCTGGGCCGACAGCGAACCGGGAGACAGGATTGCCGACGGCAGCAACAACAGAAGGAAGAAGACGGCAATCCACAACCAAGGTGGATCGAGAAAGAGCAAGGACTGTTTCTTCCCAAGAGCCTTCATGGGGATAGTTCCCAGCTCATCAGCCATCGACCGTCATGGGTAGAGAGCTCCAATCAAAAGCCCGATCGATCTTTCTTCGCGTGCCCTCTTGATGTGACAGAAGCCGGTTTCATGCTACGCTTGGCTCCATAGGTGGAGCAAGTCATGGTGTCGCAGCAACAAAACGAACAAGCCGTCCGAAGCCGAACTCAGAAAATGGAGCCATTTGCCCGGCCATATGCTGTACTGGGCATTGAAAGAAGGCAAAGCGTTGCATGAATCAACCGCGTGACCTTGCCCTCCGTCTTCTTGCCCTCGCCGATGGCGACATCAAAACTTACCAATGGAAGCTCCACATGGCTTTTCCAGGTGAGCTATAACCGTTGCCGCTCCATGACAAGAAGCTATCCGCCCGACCTCGGACCGGCCCTGGACCAGTGATCGGATCACTTGGCCGGCCCGAGAGACAGGTGGTGCGTTCTTCGGCTGGCCAGCAGTTGATCTAACCAGCCCAGGATCGGTCTGGACGCCCAACGGCGCGCTCCGAACCTTCCCCATGAAGATTCGGACTCCGACCGTCGGGTGGGCGTCTTGGGCACACCGAAACCCGATATTGTCGTTTCGGTTCGTCGGTGTATTCCTGTTCCGGTTCGCGGATCGTACGTTGATTGGTTCATTGTTCCAAGACCCGCCACGGATCACCTTTGTTGACCAACCCCGTCGGCGGAGTCTTCACACTCCGCCAATTCGCGACGCTTCTGAGAAATGTCGCTCCTATGGACTCGTCCATCAGAATCTTCCGCCGCAGCATGGCCGTGTCTGCATGTTCGGCATGGGCGATCCAGCTCCGCACGCAGTCACAGGCTTTAGCGAACGCCATCTGACCAGTCTGAACGGCGATACGGTACCGACGCAACCGTCTTTTGAAACGTCGGACATTGGCCGCGTCCACTCGGCGATGAGTGGGGAAGAGCCGATACCCTAAGAAGGTGAAGCCGCACGAGACCGGCGTCACAAAGCACTTATGTGGATGAAGCCGCAGCCTCAGGTCCTCGCAATAAGTCCTGATGGCGGTCAGCATTTCATGGAGTACAGGCTTCTCGTTGTGAAAGACCAGCAAATCATCCACGTATCGCACATAGCCGGGCATACGCAGGGTCTCCTTCACATAATGATCGAGACCGTCGAGATACACGTTGGCAAAAAATTGACTCGTTTGATTCCCGATTGGGATTCCTCGCCGTCGCTCATAGGGTGTAAAGAGATCGTCGCCCGAAAAATAATGAGTCACCTGCGGCTGGGGATTGCTCCCGTCAAGAATCGCGCGAACCAGCCACAAGACGTCTTCGTCCCAGATCCGCTTCCGAACCAAATCCCGCAAAATGGCATGGTCAATGCTCGGGAAATACTTCTCCACATCGCATTTGAGCACATAGCGGAACCGTCGTGCATAACACGACGCCCTTTCAACGGCCGCGTGTGCGCCTTTTCCTTTGCGGCAGGCATAGGAATCGTAGAGGAAGCCGCGTTCAAAGAGCGGCTCGATCACGCTGCAGAGGGCATGATGCACGACACGGTCCCGGAAGGGCGCGGCGCTGATCAGGCGAGGTTTCTTCTCATACACGAAGAAGGTTCGATAGGCACCAGGCCGATAGGTCCGAGCGATCAGCTCTTGCTGCAAGGTATGAAGCTCTTCTTCCAAGTTCAACGCAAAGGCTGAGACGTTTGGACGAAAGCGCTTTCCCCGGCTCGCCAGCCGGGCTGCCTCCAGCAGATTCGAGAAGGTTGTGATCCGCGCATACAACGCGCCCATGACTCACCCCGGCTGCGCCTTCGTCCAACCCCCGATCTGCCGCCCCAGCTCGACCAGCTCGCGGGAGATGAACTCATACTGCTTCTCGCTCGTAAATCCGAGATCCTTGCCGAGCCGGACGAGCAGGCGCAAGATTTGAAGGTCCGCGTTGGCCTGCTCAAGGTACCCGCGTTTTTCACGGGCATAGGCAGCCCGAACCAGAAACTCGAGAATCGACAACATACGCGTTTCGATCCGCTCACCGAGCACAAACCGGTGAGAGCGCGGAAACTTGCCCACATGCCCGATCAGCCACAGGAGGATGTCATACGCCTTCGTGACAGCTGCCGGAACAGGGCCGGGCGGTTCATTGCTCATCGAGATGCGTGAACGATTTCCTTACCATGCCTTGTCCATGAAGAAGGGACACGGAAAAGAGAAAAGGTAACAGGGACAGAGGGTAAAGGGTTAGTTCAGAACGTCCTGGGCACACCGAAACCCGATACCGCCGTCCCGGTACGCCGGAGTAAGCCAGTTCCGGCCAGCGGAGCGTACGAGGAGTGGTGCAAAGTACCAAGACCCGCCACGGATCACGCGATACTGGCCGCTTGAGGGCCCTTTTGGATTCCGCTCCGAGCTCTTGGCGTAATAGTCGTCCGCATACCAATCAGCTGTCCATTCTGCCACGTTTCCGCTCATATCATGCAGGCCCCACAGATTTGCCTCGTACGACCCGACTGGGGCGGTGCGCACAGAACCATCGTCGTAGCCGATCATGATCGCCTTCAGCAAATTCTTGGCAGCTTCGTCCGCGATATTCTCCACCCGTCGCGAGCCCGGACTGCCGTTCCCCCACCAGTAGCGTGTCGTGGTCCCTGCTCGCATGGCATATTCGAACTCTGCCTCCGTGGGCAGACGTTTCTTCGCCCATCGGCAGTAGGCGTCCCCATCCTCCCACGAGACGGACACAACGGGGTGTTCCTCACGGTTGGACACAAACACCGTCTGCCCTCCCTCCGGCTGACGCCAGTTCGCTCCCTTCACCTCCTGCCAACCCTTGCCTTCGAGGAACGCTTGCGCACTCCCTTCCTGTTCAGCCGTCGTCCGATAGCCCGTTTTTTGGACGAACTGTTGAAAGAGCCGATTGGTCACCTCGTGCTTATCGAGATAGAATGCATCCACCTGGACCTTATGCCGGGGCAGTTCGGGGTTGTACCAACCTTCGCAAGTCTTCTCATCCTTCTCGAGTTCCTTGACGCACTCACGAATCGCGCGATCCACCTCGTCCTTCGTGTTGCCCATCATGAAGCTTCCGGCCTGGATCAGCACCATCGGCGCACCATCCTTGCTGATGATCTCGCGATCTGGACCCATTTGACGCGGTTCCAGTTTGGCTGTTGTGGTTGGCGGGGGCGAGGGTTCGACACCTGCCGATGCTGTGCCTGTGCCTTCTTGCGCCGTGATGCCAAATCCCTCGATATAATCCTGGGCGCTCCTTACCGTAATCCCGCGACCAACCGACTGGCTCCCGGCGCCGACCACGGCGACCACTTTGCCGCCTTGAAAGACCGGCCCTCCTGAATGGCCTGAATCAACAGAGGGAGAAAAGTAGATATCGCGTCCTTGCCGCGAGGAGATATTGCCCTTGATCAAGGCCCAGGGGCCAGCATTGCGAGGGAATCCGATCACGAGGATGTCTTCTCCTCCCGAGAGGCGCGCGGCTCCTGCAAGAGCCAGTGCTGTGACACCAGTCGGCAAATTTTCAGCTCCTCTCACCACCAGCAGGGCCAAGCCCCTCACCTCATCGTCGCCTTCCAACCCCAGCACCTCCGCCGTCACAGGCATGTTTCGCTTAGTGAAGAACTCCACTTTGGGCTGTGCGTCTCCGGCGACCACATGGGCCGCTGTGACGATATAGGCAACATTGGTTTCCAACCGAACGATAAACCCGGTGCCGATGTTCGCCGTTCCGCTCGGTGGCTTGGCGGTGATCTTGACCACGCCGGATTGCAGCTGCGCGATGTTCTGAGCACCGACGAGGTCACCTTGGGTCACCCCAAGGAGCACAATCAGGTAGGCCACGAACCTGATTCGCACCGTCACCTTTTGAACTCCTTCCAGAGTCGATAGGCGCCCAGGCTGGTCGTGAAGACCGCAGCCACGATCGTGAAGAATACCGCCAGTCTCGCGTTGTGCCACAGGGCGTCGAACGCGGTGAGGCGGTGCCGCTGAATCGGAAGCTGGCCCGTTTTCGTGCGGATCTGCTTGGCCATGCCATAGCCGACCACTGCCATTCCGTTGCCTTCAGGAGGCAGGGTGACGCGCTCGATCGTGAATTTGTCCAGCCGCTCCAAGCCGATGGCTTCATCTACTTTGAGTGGGACGCTCCCGAGATGCGGATAATCCGGAAACGTAATCGTGCCTTGCCCGGTCAGCGCACTGACCCGCTCACCGGATGAATCCTGTCTGGTGAAGTCCAACGTCCTGACCGGGATCGTCTTGAAGATCGGCGTCGCGGATTGACCGGAGGCGAGGGTCGGCGAAAGAACCAGACCATCCGGTTGCACAACGATCTCGATCCAGGGGGCCCGTTCCGGCAAGGTGACTCGATAGGTGAGTTCGTCATTCCTCTGAAAGAGGGGATCGGCAACGCCTCGCAGCTCCACATGGTCCGCGATCACCTTGAATGGCTCGTGCAATGACAGGTTGATGTTCTCCTGCCCCGCAACTTTCACCGTCAGCCCCTCGTTCTTGCCACCGCGTGTTTCCAACGTGACGCGCGTTCCATCCGCCACGACCATGGAGTCGAGGTGGATGGTCCCCTGACCATCGCCGTTCTGTCCTTCCACCGTCATCCTCGGATGTCGCGTCTGGTCCTTGGCAGCCAGTATGACTTTCGAACTCGCGACGCTGAGGGTCTTCCAGGCTGCGGCAGGAAAGTCATCGGTCTTGACCTGATATTGCGACGGATCGGCCACTTCGACGGATTCCGGCTCAAAAGTAAGAGTGGCAAATTTCTCGATTGCGATCGAGCGGACATCAAGTTCGCCCAAGGTCGTCTTGCCTTGCTCCATCGCCCCAACCTCAAACTCCACCCGCTCCGTCGTCAACTCCACCTGGACCCGCGCGGCAATGGGCCAGAACATGAGCCCGATCACAATCACTCCCGCCAGCACAGGCGGCAGGCTCACCAGCCAGAGGGGAGAGACCCGCTGCCACCAGTACTTGGAGCCAATTGCAATTCTCTGTGGCGAACTCTTAACCAGCCGTTCAATGTCTTTGAGGAGTTGTGCAAATCCTGGGTGATCGACACCCTCCTGCCAATCCACAAGCGATTGAAACGTCCGCTGGGTAAAGCCAAGCGGGATTTCACTCTCATCGATCCTGACGGGGAGGTACTTGTCCTGTTTCTTGGCCTCATCGGCTTCCGCTTGGACCCACTCAGAATCGACAGAATGTTTGGACCACACGACAATCGCGCACTTGGCCGCTCTGAGTTCCTGTCTGATCACTGCGTTAAACGACCCCCCGGTGGGAATGTTGCGATCCCACCACACGGACCAGCCGTACGATCCCAGCGTTTTGGCGAACTGTTCGACCCAAGGACGGTCTTTGCTCGAATAGCTGATGAAGATGTCGCTCATGGGCGGTAATCAAGCGTCCATCGCCCGCTATCGGACCGCAGACCTGTGAAAGAACCGCACGGTCTGCTGCAGGGGCTGGCTCGTGTCGAGAAAATAGCCGTTACAGACCAGGCGATAGTACCCTTCCTGCGCGCCTCCCGCATCCCATCGGACAGTGAACGGGCGGCCGCCGGGATTTCGGCGAAAGGTTTGCGCCATGAGTTCGGCCGGTTCTCCTTCCCGATAGACCTTGCAGGAAAGCCGCGCATCTCCGTTGGTCTTCATGGTGAAGAGATAGCCGCCGACCTTCTCGGGCGGCCGCGCATGGTAAAGGATGGCCGGCGCAATGTCCTCGACCGAGGCAGGCGTGTCCTTTCGAAGGCGAATCAGCACGCCCAACTCGTACAGGTTGAGTTTCTGATCCAACTGCCGCAACACCGCACCGGTCGGCCATGTAAACTCATTGACCGACTTGGCCTGCCAGTCCTTCGCCGGTTTCACCCTGTCGAGCCAATAGTACAGCCGGTAATCCTGTTCCCGGACAGTCAGATGAACGGGAGCCTGACCTTGGAGGTAGAATGCGACCCGAAGCTGGTCGGGCAGTTGCTCAGCCGGCTCGTGATAATCCACCAGGGCGGAGATGACTTCGATATCGTAGCCGGAGACCGGCCTTGGCCTGACGCCTTCGAAACGATCTCCACGATTTTGATAATCCAGGTCCGATGCGGCCCATAGAGACAGGGGCACCAGGAGCAACAGGAGCGCAAAGAGTTTCTGCGTGAGCTTAGCGGTCATCGCAAACGCTTCGGAGTATGGCCACGAATCGAAGGAGGTGTACGGAACCCGACGACAGTGTAACCGAGGCGATTAAGTAAATCTAGGAAGAGGGGGGAGGATCAATATGAAGGCTCAATAAATACTGGTAATAGAGCGCTCGTCACGGCGCCTCCCTCACGGCCTCCCAATCTTGTTGGATAATCCGGATTGAACTGAGTCGGCATCCGTCTTCCTCCCTCGCCAACGCCACACAACAACCAGGCTACTTGACAACTCTTTGCAGAGATACGCGAAATATGGTAGGGAAGTGCGGCTCGAAAAGAAAGCCCCTCCCCGAGCCCAGTGGGGTACAGCGGGGAGATCGCTTCAGACCTTCTCACGCGAGGTCGCTATCCCTTCCGTCCTTCGCATCGGTCATCGCGGAGCCGCCGGCCACGCTCCTGAAAATACTCTGGCCGCCATTTGGAAAGCTCGATCATTTCACGCAGATTTCGTTGAGATCGACCTGCGCGAAACCAGCGACGGCCATCTCGTCTTGCTGCACGATGAGACGATCGATCGCACCACCAACAAATCCGGCAGTCTCGCCGAGATGTCGCTGGAGCAGGTTCAACGGCTGGACGCGGGCAATTGGCAGCGTATTCCCACGCTAGAAGAAGCGCTGGATATCTCCGGACGGGCCATCGGAGTCATTCTCGAATTGAAAGTAGAGGGTATCGGCAACGAGGCCTGCGCGATTGTGAAACGCGTCGGCTTTTCCAATTCGCTCATCTATGCCTCGTTTCTGATTGCGGAACTCCATCGCGTGCGACAGGCTGATCCGGCAGCACAGATCATGGTGCTGCACCATCGCCATCTCCCACAGGACCCCGTTGCCGAGGTGGTTGCCCTTCATGCCTCTCACGTCGGACTGCACTATTCGACGATCACACCCGCACTGCTCCAGACTTATCACGACCTCGGTCGGCAGGTCTTTGCCTATACCGTCAACGATCCGAAGGATATCCGGCGCATGTGTGACTTGGGCGTAGACGGAATTGTGTCAGACTTTCCGGACCGCATCTGACCACACCATCGACCGACAGTGACAAACCGGGCGCAGCCGTTCGTTGACCACCGGCAGACCGCCGACATGGCGCGTTGTCCTCCGTCAAGCGACCACCATCCGGAAGAACGCGTCGGACGCCACCCGGATGAAGGGGACACATCTAGGCTATCTCCGCGGCACCATGAAAACTCGATGTAGATGGGTCGGTGTGTAGGCCGAGGGAAGGGATGCCAGACCAACAAACACGATCAGGGATGAAAATGCCACGGGCGACCCTACACTACGGTGGGAGGTCGCCCGTGGTCGGCGCTTGGGACGCCTACAGTCACAATAGGTTGTTTGGACTCACAAGACCCGTTTGAGAGGATAGGATACAGGATGTTCGTCGGGGGAAGTTTTTTCCCAGGATTCTGGTGTGCCTCGTGTTTGCCCTCAATCCTTCTTTTCGAAATGGCTATTATCCTTTGATCGGATAGTGTCAAGAGACACAAGCCAGTGAAGGATCGGTCAACACGACCGACGATCAGCCCGCCTTCAACTCTGCGGGCCGTTGTAGTCCGGCGGCGTAAGTTCTTCCATGCGTGAACCTCCCCGGTTGAGGAGTGGCGAGGTCCCCCGAACAGGCGCGCACTGTTCATCGCCTCGTCACGGTTAACACAGCCCTCGAAACTTACGATTTCCCTCTTACGCTCCTTAGAAAACTCTGTCAACAGAAAAATTGGCCCTAGTCATGTTTCCTCATTCCACCTGTCCATTTCGCCCGATACAACACGGGCCCCCGTGTCTAACGGGAGCCCGCGTGCGGCGCTTAGGACGCCGACCACCCTGTGTATGTCGCGGCCCTTCCGAGACCAGCCGAGTTGATCAACGGCGGAAGCATCTCGCCGGCGGACTAGCCGACACACCGACCTGTGACGCTTCACAATGGTCAACCACGTTCTCCACTCGGAGGCATGAAGCCTGGACGCGCGTTTTGCGCATCGTGGAATGCCGTGTGGCATATGTGATGGAGAACCGGTTGGCAAACCGACGAGACTTACGCCTTCAGCTCGACAGGCCGTACAGGCCAGGTGGCGTAATATCGGTCATCGTCCACCCTCCTCTCTGGTTAGGGAATGTGTGGAAGATCTAGATGACAGCCGCGCGGTCTGTCCGGTCTTCCACTCGGGACAATGGAAATTCGGGCCGCAAATCCTATCTACGCTCCTCGAAAAATCTTGTCAACAGGGGGAATGCCTAGCCCCATCCTTCATCGGATCGCGCGCCGCCTACCGTCCTCTCATGGAGGGACCCGGTTTCGGGTCACTGGCAGACTCCGGCGTGATGACGGTCATATCCTGTTTGTGATAGCCGGCGGGCGGGACAAACAATTTGTCCTCGAGGTGTTTCTTTTCGATAGTCACGGCTTCCCAGCGCGCTTCTTCCTTTCCCTGGCCATTGCGGTCCACGCCCTTGATCGGGAACCCTCCATCCTTAAACATCTCCTGCATCCAGACCGGGAGCAGCGAAGCACCCCCCGCCTGCGCGCTCATCATTCCGGACAGGGCGGCGTTGCTGATCCCTCTCGCCATGCAGACCTCGCCGGTACTGCCATCGGACTTGTCGTTGGTTCGATAGATCTCGCACGTATATCCAGCCGCTTTGTCGCTAGCGCCGGTCTTCATGACCACGATGTCATCAATAGCCTCCGGCGCGCCCTTCGAACTTTCTGCGGTGGAAATCTCCAGATACATCCGCTCGTCGTGCAGAAGGCTGTACATCACTTTCTTCTTGGCGTCGAAAATCATGGCGTTGTTCTCCGCATCCGGGCCGGTTTCTTCAAAGCGCAGCCTGTCGCCCTTCAGGAACCATCGCCGCTGAACGGTCGTCCCTTCGCTCGTTTCGCTCAAGACAATGATGCCCTCGAAATCGCCCGCCGTGGCGATGCCGGCCAGCAGCAGGCCTCCCAACAGGCCCGCCATGACAGCACGCACGTTCCGCCCTTTTCGACACAGACGCATCGGACTATTGTCCGCCCTGCGATGGCGGCTGCTGTTTCTTCATTGCCTCGCCCAACTGCTTCATCAGCTCTTTCAGATCCGGCGGCGGCTCGTCGCCTCCGGGAGCCTCGGCGCTCTTGCCTCGCGCAGCTTTGCGCGTCTTCATGTCCTCGATCATCTTCGAGACATCCGCCCCGCCTTCCCTCTTCCGCTCTCGCATGGCCTTCAGCCGCTCCTGCATACCCGACAGGTCTTGCTTCGCCCAGTCGGCGGGAAAGGCGAACAGGCTCGAGTCCAGATTTTTCTTGTCGATGCCCGTCACTTCCATGCGAATGGATTCCTTACCCGCCGCATCATAGTGGATGCTCCGAAGACCGAAGCCGCCTTCTTCAACCAGCTGCTTGACCCAACCGGGCTGGGAGGATCGCCGCGCTACCTTCGGATCGATCCAGAACGTGGCGGCCTTCCCGAATCCTTTTGCCACGCAGAGATCGCTCTTCACGCGATGCTGCTCCTTGTCAGTGATCCGCCATACCTCACAGCGATACCCCGCAATGCTGTCGGTCTTGCCGGTGCGTTCAACGCGTTGCCCTTCAAGGGCTTCCTTGAGGGGCTCACCGCGCTCTCCCTCGAGACTGATTTCCATATACGATTTCTGTCCCGGCATCGCCATCTGCATGGTCCTGGTCTTGCCGTCAAATAGCATGACCTGCATCTGGCCATCCGTCCGCGACATTTCCACACGCCCCCTGTCGCCTTTGAGATACCAATCCATGGTGCTTGAGGCACCGGTCTCCACATGGCTGGTTTTCATATGGAGCACGCCTTCAAAATCTCCTGCGCGAGCGGGAAGGGACGTCAGGCTCAGGACCAGACCAACGAAAAGAGCCGGTTTCATTCGCATACTCAACGCTCCTGGTTAAGGGCACCCCACGACTCAGGCGTTTCAGTGTAGCCGAGGTCTACCGGCGATGCCAGATGACTTCTGGGCATACCGGCATCAGTCAATAGTCAGTTCATCAAAATTCACCCCTCTGGGAGCCGGAGGAGTCGACAGATTCATCGCACTGAGCGCCTGCACCACGAGCTCCGCGACAACCAGATTCCGATACCATTTGCGATTCGCAGGCACAATGTACCAGGGAGCCCGCTCAGTGCTGGTCGCAGCCATGACATCTTCGAACGCCGTCATGTAGCCGTCCCAGAGTTTCCGCTCTTCCAGATCACCCTCGCTGAATTTCCAGCGCTTCTCGGGGTCACAGATGCGTTCAGTGAGACGCTCCTTTTGCTCGTCTTTGGAAATGTGCAGGAACAATTTGATAATCGCCGTGCCGTCTTCGACCAAGAGCTCTTCGAATTCATTGATCTGATTGAATCGCCGGGTGACGACGCTCTTCGAGACCAGACCGTGCACCCGCGTGATCAACACGTCTTCATACTGAGACCGGTTGAAAATTCCGATGTACCCCTTGGGCGGCACTTCCTGGTGGATCCGCCACAGAAAATCCTGCTCAAGTTCCTTTTCGGTCGGCGCCTTAAAGGAGGCCACGCGGCATCCCTGCGGGTTCACGCCGGACATGACATGCTTGATCGTGCCGTCCTTTCCGCTCGTGTCCATGCCTTGCAGGATGATCAGCAATGCCCGCGTACGGTTGGCGTAGAGGCGTTCCTGCAACTGATCGAGCTTCGCGATGAGGCCGGCCGTCGCAGATTTGGCGTTAGCTTTCCCGGCCTCATTCTTTTTGTAGGACCCGGTGTCGTCGGGATCGAACCGTTTGAGGGCCGGACGGCAACGTGGCTTGATGCGATACCTATTCATGTCGTACCTCCCGCAAAAATTCTCCCGCAACAGCCGGAACCGCTGACCAGGCAATTCAATCGGCGATCAAACACGTCGCATTCCCCGGCACGCAAAAATTTCTTTCTGCCGCTCCATTGATTGAGGAGGGCGCAGCCTTATGTGATACACAGTGCTTTTACTCTATCAAGGAGGCAGCGGTCATGCTCAAGGAAGTAAGCGGAGACATTCTGTTATCCACTGCCGGCGCGATCGCGCACGGTGTTGCTCCACATGACAATTTCAAGCAGGGCTTGGCCTTGTCGCTTCGCGAGCAGTGGCCGGGCATGTACAAAGATTTTCGCCATTACTGCCAGACCTACAATCCCAAACCAGGCGGCGCCTGGTCGTGGAAAGGCCCGAACTCTCCCGTCATTATCAATCTCTTTACGCAGGAGCCGCCGGCCAGTGACCACGACCGTCCCGGCAAGGCCACCCTGCCCAACGTCAATCATGCGCTGCAGGCGCTGAAAAAGGAACTGCAGGCACATCAGGTGAAGAGCCTGGCGCTGCCTCGTCTGGCCACGGGAGTGGGCGGGCTGGAATGGGAGCACGTGTATCCCTTGCTCCAACAGGCCCTGACAGAGCTTCATATTCCCGTCTACGTGTATGGACTGTACAAGAAAGGGGTCGCGGCGCAAGAAGCCTAGCAGGCTGTTGAAAAACAATTTCGACAGCTACGCAGCCGTGCTTGAGATCGCGAGACCACGAGAAGCGCTTGCAGGTGGTCAAAAAGGCCGTCCAGCAAGGCCGCAGCGAGCGAAGAGGGAAGCGTACTCTGATCGTAGGTTGAGCCTCTGAACGATGCGAGAACGCAGCTGGCGGACTTTTTCAACACCCGGTTAGGCCGATACCGCCCGGGCGCGCGCCTCAGTGATATACCGCAGCAACTGCCCGATCTGCGACTGCCGCGTGAGGTACCATTGCGCGGCGGTCGCCGCCTTTTTCCCCACACGCACCGACACGATCCGCTCGTCCGGCAGTGAAAAGACATCCTCATCCGTATCGTCATCTCCGACATAGAGGGCTGCGGATGTCCGGAGTTGATGCATCAGCTCCAGCATGGCCGTCCCCTTGTGCAGATTGCCGGAGGGAATGGCATTCACCACGGCTTTTCCCATGACCAGGCGGGGCGCCGGGAGCAGCGTAGACACGGCATGAAAAATCGCCTCCCGCGCGGCCGCCGGCGAACAGACCTGCCGATAGTGAAAGGTCAGGGAATACACCTTATCTTCCACCACCACGCCGGCCCGCGTCAGGTCTCGATCATCTGTGGTCACGGCCTTCAACCACGCGCGACAACAGTCCTGCGCCTGCTGCATCACGCGTTCCGACGCGTGCAAGCCTTCCAGACCATGATTGCCAATGAGATGGGCAGACACTCCCTTCACGCGGGGACTGAGGTCTGCAAGGGAACGTCCGGAAATGATCGCTGTCGGCGCGACGACGGCCAAGGCATGCAGCGCCTGGCGCGCGGATTCCGTCAGACCGGCAATATGCCGATCCTGAACGATGCGCGCCAGCGTGCCGTCAAAATCGAAGGCGAACAGGGAGCCCCCCTGGCTAGCCAGCCGGTCAAGAAGACGCTTCCCTGTAGCGTTGAGGATGTCTTGCATCGGCGTGACTACCGCCCCTGTCCCGAGGCTTGCCCCACTTGCTTCATCACGCGAATGCGACGGCGCATCCTGGCCGCATCCATAAGCATGCGTCCCGCCCACCGGTACACATTAAATTCCTGGATCAATCCACGCATGCTCCGCATGCGCGCGCGCTGTTCCTTCGGCGTCATCGACAACGCCATGTGCAACGCCGCCGCACACTGGTCGATATCGTACGGATTGACCACCAGCGCCTCGGGCAATTCCTGCGCGGCTCCCGTGAACTGGCTCAGGATCAGCACTCCCTGCTCGTCGTCACGCGCCGCGATGAACTCTTTCGCCACCAGGTTCATGCCGTCATGCAAGCTGGTCACAAAACAGAGCTCGGACGCCCGGTAGTACTCATAGACATCCGGCGGCTCGTGATGTTTCACTTTCAACACGATCGGTTCATATCCCTCACGGCCAAAGCGCTTATTGATGCGCTCAGCCAGTGCATAGACCTGATCGTGAAAATGTTGGTACTGATCGATGATGGTCCGGCTCGGCGCCGCGATCTGGACGAAGGAAAACTTGCCGACCCATTCCGGCTGCAGCTCAAACAATCGTTCGACGGCAAGAAACCGCTCCATGATGCCCTTCGTGTAGTCCAATCGATCGACACCGATTCCTACCAGCCGGTCAGGCCCCATCGCATGACGCTCGCGAATATGCACCCGGCAGTCCGGCACCGGCCGTTGATTCTCCAACCAACGCGACGGCCACTCGATGGAAATCGGGTAGGGCTTCACGGCCGTGAGCCGGCCTCCATACGACACCGTGGAGCTGTCGCGATCAATACGCGCCTCAAGATTGCGATCGATACAGGCCAGGAAATGGTTGCCATGTTCACGGGTATGGAATCCGACAATGCTGCTGCCGAGCAATCCCTCCAGAATTTCCTGACGCCAGGGGCAAATGCCGTAGCTCTCCGAATTGGGCCAGGGAATATGCCAGAACATGATGATCGTGGCGTTCGGCAATTTCTCCCGGACCATCTTCGGCAGCAGCGCGAAATGGTAGTCCTGCACAAGGATGACCGGATCATCGGTCTTGGCCTCTTCGACCACCGCCGCGGCGAACCGCTCGTTGACCGCGACATATTGCTCCCAGTCTGAGGTTCGAAACGTGGGGCGCACATGCGCATTGTGGCACAGTGGCCAGAGCCCTTCGTTGGAGAAGCCATAGTAAAACCCGGATTCCTCATCCGGCGACAGCCAAATCCGGCGAATATCGTACGACGGATGGTCGGGCGGCACCCGAACATGATCCCGGCTGTCCACCACCTCCTTGTCGGCAGATCCGTTCCCGTGAGCGATCCACACGCCCGAGCAGGCTCGCATCACCGGCTCAAGGGCTGAGACCAACCCACTGGCAGGCACCTGCACCTCGACTTTTTGTCCCCGCCGGTTGTGGATGTAGGGTTGTCGATTCGACACGATGAGAATCTCATCGCCCGACAAATGTTCATGGAGAATCGTCTTCAGGCTGGCAGGACTCCAGGTGATCTGGCTTTCATCGCGCATCCGGCGGTCGGCTTCTAATTCCCGCACCAGGGCATGGAGATCCTGCGCCACCGGATGCAGTTCCGGCGAATGGGCATGATGGGCTTCGACCGGCAACCCGGTGTTGGTCAGTATGGCCCTGACACCGGCCACCCATCCTCGCCAACTGAGTTGCGCCACAAGCACGGTAACGGCCGAAATCACTCCGGCCAGGCCGACGAACAAATAGAAGATATACCACTTGGTGTCGGTGCTGCGCTGGTGCGCAAAACTCATATCGTGAATCAGCATCAAACGGCCCTGAACCTTGCCGGCCGACTGTATCGTCGCCACCACCACGTGCAGAGGGCCCTGCGCGAAATCCACCACTTCCGAGGAACCGGGCGCCAGGTGAGCCAGGCTTTCGCAGGACAATTGATCCGGGTAGGTCAGCGTCTGGTAGAGGAGGCGCTGCTGCGTATCGCAGAAACCCAGCGCATACAACCGTTCATCCTGAATCACTTTATGGAAGTAGGCAAAAATCTTCGTGCGCGAGCGGGAAGCCACGAGATCGGCCAGCGGCACTTCCATCGTGCTGGCCAGCAACTTAGACCGGCTTTCCAGGTCGCGCGTGAACCACTTCAGCGTGAGGGAATCCACTAATGGCACCACGCTGTAGGCCACGACGCCAAGGACCAGCAACAGGGGCAGGATAAACCGGAGGGATAGTCTCATTTTTTCTCCCGCAGTTTACTTTGAAATCAAAATCTCTTATGGTCTGGGGCATGTACCCCTACGGACTGATCGGCAACTGCCACGTCTCCGCGCACATCCATGAAAGCGGGTCAGTGGACTGGCTCTGCCTGCCCAGACCGGACAGTGATCCGGTCTTCGGACGAATGCTGGATCCAGAAGGTGGGCATTTCTCCATATCAAGCCCTACCAGCTCCGCTCAAGTCAAGACAACGCAGCGCTACCTGCCCAATACGAACATCCTGGTGACGGAGGTCTCCACGGCCAACAGCGACACCTTCAGAATCACGGATTTCTGTCCCCGATTCGAACAGTACGGCCGTCTCTACCGCCCCGCAGCGCTCTTTCGCATCGTGGAACCGCTGGCGGGCACGCCCTCCATCCGCGTCAGCTGTCGACCGATCGCGGGGTGGGGGAAAGAGTATGCGCGCGGCATGCGCGGCAACAGCCATGTCCGATACGACATCCGCGGGGAATACCTCAGACTCCTGACCAACATGCCCCTGACATATCTTTACGAAGAGCGCCCCTTCGCCTTGACCGAGAAGACCTATTTCGCCCTGACCTGGGGCCTGGGCATCGAGGACGACCTCGCCAAAGTCAGCCATGAATTCCTGGACCAGACGACCCGCTACTGGCGCATGTGGGTGAAGCATTGTTCGATTCCGGTGCTGCACCAGGAAGAAGTCATCCGATCCGCCCTGGCCCTGAAACTTCACTGCTATGAAGACACCGGCGCCATCCTCGCGGCCTTGACCACCAGCCTCCCCGAGGAGCCGGGCGGTCCGCGGAACTGGGACTATCGCTATTGCTGGCTGCGCGACGCCTATTTCTCTCTGACCGCCTTCCACAATCTCGGGCACTTCGAAGAGATGGAAGGGTTTCTCAAATTTCTCCTCAATATCGCCTACACCCATGAACATTCTCGGGAACGGCTGGCGCCGGTCTATACGCTCAGCCAGGATCTCCCGCTGCCGGAAACCGAACACCGGAACTGGGCCGGCTTCTGCGGCAGCGCGCCGGTGCGCAACCATAATCAGGCCGCCGAACATATCCAAAACGATGTCTACGGCGAACTGGTCCTCGCGCTGACCCCGATCTTCTCCGATAATCGTTTCTACGATCTGCGGACCAAAGACCAGGAACAACTCGTGGCCAACCTGGCCCGACTCTGCGATCGCACCATTGCCCAACCGGACGCAGGGCTGTGGGAGATTCGCAACGGGTGGCAGGAACATTCGTTTTCGAACCTGATGTGCTGGGCGGGGCTCGACCGGGCGCACCGCATGCACAAGGCGGGATTTTTGCCGTCGTTGACGCTCGATTTGGATGCCGCCAGGGCGCGCGCCGCGCAGGCGTTGCTGAACGCGACCAAAGACGGCTCGCTCCGCAACGGCCCCAAAGACGACACCTACGATGCCTCCCTGGCGCAAGCGGCGATCCTCGGGTTTCCCAATCGGGATGTGTGCGAATCGACGATGCAGAGCATCGCACGCGCATTAGCCGTGCAGAACGGCGGCAAAGAAACCGGGTTTTATTTTCGCTATCTTCGGACTGATGATTTCGGACGGCCGCAATCCAGCTTCGTCATTTGCTCATTCTGGGTCGTGCAAGGCCTGGCACGGCTCGGGCGGATGGCAGAGGCGCAACAGATCATGGCGCAGGTTCTCACCGGCGCGAACCATCTCGGGCTCTTCTCCGAACATTTCGTTCCGGAGACTCGCACCCAGCTCGGCAATTTTCCCCAAGCCTATTCCCATGTCGGCCTGATCAATGCCGCCTTCGCCGTCAGTCCTTCCTGGACGACAGTCCTCTGACACCCATGCCTGTGCAACCTGATGGGCGCCTCGGCCCGGCACAATCGAAATCTTTGGTCTGAGGATCTCGCACCCCGGAGCCGTGCGACAAGCCCCGGGGCGAAGAGGAGCGTAACTCGGCGTCAGCCGTGTAAGCGCAGACTATTGGGCAGGGCCGACGACCCGGATGGTGCCCGGCTCGATCTTCATACCGCCCGGATCGGCCGATCGCATGCGCGCGTTGTAGCTAATGACAATCGGCTTGCTAAAGCACAAGCTTGCGCTTTTGCTCGGCTCTAATTCTTTCAACTCATTCACCCCTCCCATCGTGCCCGAGAAACCCCGATCGCAGGACAACATCTCTGCATTCAGGCCGGGGATATCAATGAGCACAGGGAGCGTCCGGTGGTTCACCCAACGGATTTCGTCACCGACGTGCACGGTCAGATCCGCCGGCGTCAGACTGTTTTCAAATTTGACTTCATGAATGAGCGCCGTTCTTGAGGTTTGCGGCAACCCTGCGCAACCCGTGACCAACATCAATCCCACCACCGCCACCCACGTTCTTCGCATATCGCGCCTCCTTCCTGAAAACGATTGTACTTCAGACTCTCAGAATCTGAGCGGTCTGCTCTTACTCTTTCGAATCTCCCCAGTTACTCTACCACGTTCCCCGAGCTCACTTACAAGCTTGGGACTCAGTATTTTCGCGTGGAAGCCTATCTGCGTTATTTGACTCGTGTGACCCGATTGGCGTCGGTGTGGTGGAACAGGTCGTTCCGCCCCATCATCTTCAGTTGCGTGTCTTCGTGGTAGCTGAAACTGTCCGGGCCGTGCACGGTCACCGCGAGTTCATACCGGACGGTCTTGAACTCCCGATCCAGAAACTTATTTGAACAGATGCCATACGTATCCGATCCGGCCTCCGCCGAAATCTGAAACGACGTGGCGTCCGGCTCCACGGTTCCACCGGCGAGCACCGTGACACCTCGCGGAACAATGAAACAACGCAACACCTGCTTCGCCGCCGCATCCCAGAGCCAGTAACCGGTCTCTTCGTGAAACGGCGCGTCCTCGCCCAAGCGCCAGGCCACGGTCGCATAACGAAGCCCGTAGAGCTGCTGTTCATGATTATTGACGGGGCCGAACGGTTCGAACGTCATCCGCTCACGGAACTTGTTGCATTCCGTGCCGCGATCATCCGACGGCGCCACATCGTCGCCCTTATCGCCCTCCCACACACCGGCCAATGCCGCCAACGGACCAAGATACTGAAGCAAATCGTCACCCATTTCTCCGATCCTCCTGGTTTAGCCTATTACCGCTCAGGCTGTGGCCCAGCGGCTCTGGCGGGTGCTCTTGTAGCAGAGCGGCGGTAGCCTTTCAAATGGGAAGAGGTGAACCCGAGGGATACACCAGAGCCGGAAGCACAGCAGCCGCCGACGCCCCGTGATGTCGCCGAGCCGTCCGACACTGACCACCAGCGTCGTAATGGCCAGGAGATACGCCTGCGCCAAGGTCGGCAAGCTCACGTTCGCAATGCTCGTCCCATTCGAGATCGAGGATAGCAGCGCGGACAACAAGAGGGCCGAGAGGATCCAACGAACTGACAGGATCCGCTTCTGTTCCACAGCTAACGCCTTCCTTTCGCCAGCACGTACACCCGTTCCGTGGCCGGGCAACGTCCTTTGAGGCCGCCTGGAACATCGAGGCTGGTTAGCAGGGTGATGTCATACCGCTCTCCATAGTGCTGTCGGACTTCCGCTTCACTGACCGAGAAGGGCGGACCTTCCATCGCTTGTTGGTCGTACTCAAAGGAGATGAGCAGTTGTGGCGCCTGCCCAGTCAACGTCATGAGATGCTCGGCGTATCGAACACGCATCGCCTCGGGCAGGGCGACCAAGGCCGCCCGGTCATAGATGGCATCGACCAGACCCAGCAGCTCAGGCGTGACCTTGAAGATGTCGCCCACGAAGATATCGAGCTGCCGAGCACGGTAATGATCGAGTGCGCCGACCTTCGTGATGGTCGGCATCACGCCGAGTTCCGCGAACAATTGCTTCATAGCCACCGCGCTCAATTCCGCCCCGGCCACTCGGTAGCCACAGGACAACAACCACCCAATATCGAGCGTCTTGCCGCAGAGCGGCAGGAATATACGGCTGCCTTTCGCAAGAGACAGCTCGTCGAGATATTTCACCAACAACGGGTTCGCTTCACTCTTGTGAAAGCCGATTTCATTGCTGGCCCACCGGTCATGCCAAAACTTTGCTTCCATGCTTTGCGCCCTTTCTGATACCGGCATCTTGCGGATCGAGATGGTGAGTTTTGCCCTTTCGGTTTCGACGCCGGAGTGTACGGTGTCCCTGCTCTGGCATCCGCGGTTGGACGGCGATCGCGCGCATCGCTGGTTACGCGGCTGCGTTCGAGAGGTCTGCACGCGGCACCGCGTCCGCCTTGCGCGCCCGAGAAATACAAAAGGGCTCGGAGAGTCTCCGAGCCCTTCATGAATGATCCGCCAGCGCATCGAAAACAAACCACTGGGGGAGTATCTCCCGTCGCCCGGAACCATTGAAGTGGCTCCGGGACGAGCGAGCGGTGTTTGGTGGAGGCGAGGGGAGTTGAACCCCTGTCCGAAGATCGTCGGCACATCGCGTCTACATGTGTAGCCGATTCTTTAAGCTTCGCAGCGACCCACGCCTATCGGCCGGCTTAGAATCGCCGCTAGCCCAGTATTGTCTCGCCCCCCGCCGCTGAGCACCGGCGTGGGACCAGCCCGCTGCATCGCGCCATTCCACCCCCGCGGGCCTCAGATGGAACGACGTCTCAGCCTAAATTAGGCTGCGAGTGCCAGTTCTTGGTTGGCAGTTGCGTTTTTCCCGGAATTTTACGAGTTCCCGAGATCTCGACATGCGACGATGGCGTCAATATCCCCGTCGAAACCGGTCGCCCCCTTTCGATCGGATGTTGAAAAAGGTCTTCTGACTGCGTTCTCACTCACTCCGCTCCTCGACGTACGGGACATGTACGCCTCGGACCTTCGCATCGCTGCGGCCTTGCCAGAAGACCTTTTTGAACATCCTCAAGGTCTCCCTGACTCGGCCGTTGGCTATACGCCATCTGCTCTTGTCCTAGATGCTCATCATACCGCACGGGTCAAGGGGATGCCAGCTGATTGGATTTCGTCCCGGTCCCCGGTCGCACGATGACCCGACATCAGTTCCCGCACAACACAGATTGACAATTTCATAAACCGTACGTTGACAATACATTGACAATGTGACACCGTCCCCCAGTGAACACCAAGCAAAAGATTCTGGTGTTTCTCTCACGAAGATCCTCGGCCACGGGAGGAGAACTCCGCGAATACCTCAGCCTCAGTCGACAGGCCATGAGTCTGCATCTTCGAAGCCTGCTCGAAACGCATCAGATCGTCCGATCAGGAACCACACGGGGAGCCCGCTATAGCGTATCCGGAAAGGCCGAGAAGCCGATCACGATCACGCGCCAGCTTCCCATTCAGGACTGCGACGAGGATCGAGTATGGAGGCAACTTACGGCTCAACTGAGTCTTGAGCGAGTGCTGAGACCGAATGTGGTGGCCATTGCTCGGTATGCGTTCACGGAAATGCTGAACAATGCGATCGATCACTCACAAGCGGAACGTTGCTCCATACGTTTTACACTGACACCGAGCTTGGTCGGCTTCGACATCCGCGACGCCGGTGTCGGCGTGTTTCATTCAATCGCGAGCAAGCACCATCTGCCGGACGAAGAAACGGCCCTGGTCGAACTCCTCAAAGGGAAAACCACCACCATGCCCGAGGCCCATGCGGGGGAGGGAATCTTTTTTACCTCCCGCGCCGGTGATGACTTTACCATACGCTCTCATCGCATTCAGATCGAGTGGAAGCGCGCCAAGCAGGATGTCTTCGTGTCCCAGCAACGATATGTGACCGGAACGACCATCCACTTCACAGTACACCGCAGTGCCAAGCATAAACTGGAGGAGGTGTTCGGCGAATTTGCCCCTGCGGAATACGACTTCCAGTTCGAGAAAACAAGGGTGTTCGTGAAACTACTCCGGCGTGATTATGTCTCTCGGTCGGAGGCGAAACGTTTGCTGGCCAATCTGGAGAAGTTCAGAGAAATCCGCCTTGATTTTCGTGACGTACGATCCGTGGGACAAGGTTTTGCCGATGAAGTATTCCGTGTGTTTGCTGATCGCCACCCCGGCATCGTCATCCACCCCGAGCACGCGAGCCCCGCCGTCCTGGCCATGATCAATCATGTCCGCCCCACTACTCCTCGCGAAAATTCGTCGCACTGACGGTGCAAAAAATACCGCACAGGTCAAGGGGATGCCAGGCAGTTGTGTCCTACATCGTTCTGATTCAACCTAGGCACCCAGATACTTAAGCGTTAGCCCCATTTTCTCGATAAACCGGCTCAAATCCTTGACAGCCGTCTTATAGCCCTTGTGAGCCTCCATAAAGTACCCACCACATTTGATTGGTTCACGGAAACCATTGCCCTTCTGGTGAACGGGACGATCAGCAATGAGATAACGAACGCCACTCGTGCTATACGGTACGAGGTCCTTAATGCGCTTGGAGTATCCCTTGTCTAGCAAATACTTCAGCGTCTCCTGATACATCTCTTTAACTGAAACCGCCCGAATCACATGACCATCAATCTCAATCGTCACCCCTCTTTCACGAGGAATCCGTCCCGCAATTTTGGCTTCTCGAACTAACGAACTTGGTTTGCTACCAGTGGATGCACCGACTCTCTCATCGACTTTTGATATTTCTGATCCCGTCTTCTCGTAATGGCTAACAAGTCTTTCAATGATATCGGCTGGCTTATCAACAAGCGGCACCGCTAGTTTTTGCAAACGAACAAACAAGTCTTCAGGAAGCGCTACTTCATGCATACTTACCTCCATATTAACTGCTGTATATAGTGGTTTATTTTATAAATGAGTTTAGTGGTAAACGTCAAGGCGGTAGTAGTAGAATCTCAACCGGGCTACTCTCTTGCTCAGCATTTCGCCGGGTCACGAATCCTGGTTGGCATGCTAATGGTCCGAACTGGCTGATTTTCTTTACATTCCTTTACTTGCCCAGCGCTCCACCGAATACTGCCGTTCTCCCCAGGCATCGAGCCCGCCTTCGAGCGGGCGCACACGATGGATGCCCGTCTTATTCAACAGAAACGCCGTCCTGGCGCTAGAGACTTCATTCGGGCAGGTGCAGTAGAGCACAATGTCGCGATCGCGAGGAATCTCCTGATGGCCATATTCACCTGTTCCATTGTGAAGTCAATCGAACCAAAATGGTCCCAGAAGCGCGTTCCACAGCAAGTAGCTACCAGATGAGACACGATGTGGACGAGCAGCCTAGGCTTTCCCCTCGAAACTCACGGAATCGGCGTAAAGGTCCAGGTCCATCCCTGGTCCTGTTGCGTAAAGACCTGCCCCTTCGATAACTGACCCGCGAGGAACTCCGGCGGGAGTGTCACCAGTACCTGCTCCTCGCGAACCTGCCCCTGAACGGGACGTGTGCCCTTGCAGCCGCCTCCGCCGGCATATTCATCCATGTCCGGGGTTCTCCGCTCTCCGATCAAACCGAACATCGTTCCGATCACCGTAATGCTCTTGAGATCGAAGTGTTCATAAGTACCCTTAAGCACCGGCGCCGGGCAGACCGCCGAACCATCACGAAGGTTGTCCACTTTCGTCGGAATATTCGGCAGCACCTTGGGCTGCGCCCCTTCTTCCAGCGGCCAGAAAAATTCGAATTCTACCTGCTCGGTGACATCGGCCACGGCAGAGCCGCCGATAAACTGTTTCTCCCGCTGAAACACACCGACGACCTTGTACTTCACGCCTGCAGTCTTCTGACGCGACGCACTTTTCACCTGCCGGATACCGGTTACATCTGCGCCTGTCTTCCAGTCTCTCCATGCGCCTGCTTCCACCCAGCCACAGAGCAGCACTCCTGCGGCGATCACTGAAATCATCGGCCTTGCCATAGGCATCGCCCTTTCCTCGCCGGAACAGTCCACGAACTCACTCACCCGATCAGGTATGCATCCTTCGCTCCACGGGGAAGTTGCGTTCCCGCCAGGCATTCAGCCCTCCTTCCAGCGGCCGCACCCGGTGAATGCCCTTTTTCTTGAGCAAAAATGCCGTTCTGGCGCTGGAGACTTCGTTCGGACAGGCGCAGTACAGCACGATATCGCGGTCGCGCGGGATTTCGTGATGTCGATGCTCGATCTCTTCCAAGGTAAAGTTGATGGATCCCGGGATGCTCTCGGAATCACGGTCGAGTGACAGCGGATGCCGGACATCAACCACACTGATGGCCTCCCCGGCGTCCATACGCCGCTTGAGCTCATCCACGGAAATTTTCGCCATGCGCAGATGTCGCAAAAACCTCTGCCGGTGATAGAACTTGTAGGCGAGAAATCCGGCGAAACCCAGGAGAAGGATGACGAGCATCAGGCCGCCGGCCTGGTCGAACAGCCCGGCGAGCTGTTCCAACTGATCGCTGAACAACGCGCCAACTCCGGCGCTGACCGCCGCCCAGATCAAGGTGCCGGCGATATCGTACACGACAAACATCGCCGCAGGCATGCCGACAATACCAGCCAGCGGCGGCGCCACGGTGCTCAAACCCGGGATGAATTTGGCCAGCAGCAATCCGCGAGGCCCGTTCCGGTGAAACACAGTCTCCGTATCCCGCACGCAGGAATCCGGTTCCAGCGACAGGCGGCAGAGAAACCCCAGCACTTTTCCGCCCTTGCGACGACCCAGGTAATACCAGGCGAGGTCCGGTGGAAGAGAGGCGGTAACCGGTACCAACAAGGCCGTGGCAAGGCTCATTTTTCCAGCCCCAACCAGAGCGCCAGCGGCAACAAGGAGCGGAATGGCGGGAAGGGGGAAGCCAATCTGCTCGACGAAGATCACCCAGAACAGCACCGACGAACCATGCTCGGCCAAGAAGTCAAACGGATTCATAGCCGATGATGTCCTCCCGCTCAGGCACTCCGGAAACGCGAGAACCGCGCAAAGAGAATGGCCGCGAAGGGGAGCGCCAGACCTAACACCGCTTGCACGATCAGCAACATTCCCAACTGACCGTAATCGTCGGGCGTCTGAATCGCGTTGGTGACCGGATCCCGTACCTCCCGAGTCACCACAAACAGCTCGTTCAGATATTTCGTCCCGAGCTGGCTGAGCGACAACGCAAGATTGGTAAAGGAGGCCATCACGGCAAAATAGGTGGCCTTGAGATTAGCCGGCGCAGAGTTCGCAATCCAGGCCAACATGGGAATCATGGAGATTTGTCCCAGCGGCGATTCCAGCGCGGTATTGATCAATGCGATGAAGCGCGCATCCACCACGCCGCCGGTCAGCGCCGCGGTCCATTCGTGAAGTCCGTAATACATGCTGACAATGGGAAGCCCGAGGAGAAAGGCTGCCACCGTCAAAAACCCGACGACATAGGCAATAGACCGTTCCGCCATAAACCGGCGAAAGAGAAACATGCCCGCGAGCGTCAACGCGCTGCCGATGAGCGACAACACCGACAGAAACTGCTGATCGAATTTCAGCTTGTCGATCATCCACCAGGTCGCGCCTTCGCCGGGCCCCGGCACCGCACGAAACACGAACACCACCAACGCCGTGCCGACGAGCACATGCCTGGCGTCGGGAGCCAGTTCGCGAGTCAGGCGGACCATCAAGACCGACACGATGGCCATCGATCCCGCGAAGACGATTTCTTCATTGAACGGAAAATCCGCCATTCCCACGGTCAGGGTAAACAAGACGAACAGCAGGCTGCCTCCGAGAATCCACCAATTAGGCTGGGTCGGTTCTGCTGGCCTATCCAGCAACGCGGCAACCTGGGCGGAGGTCATGCCCTGGCTGAGAAACCGCCGTTTGGCTCGCAGGCGGAGAATCGACGCGGTAATCACGCCGAGCACCGATACGGCCGGTATGGTCAGGGCCAGGAGATAGACTTGCTGATAAATTTCCGCGACTTGTTCCTTCGGCAGATTCTCGACACCCATGAACAGGTACAGATTGATGAGCGCCACCACAATCCCACCGCTGATGATGGCCACACGTCCCAGCGTCTGCATGGTCGTGTGCATCAGCTTCAGCCTGGCTTCGTCGATAGGGAGGCCTCGCTCATCGACCCTCGGAACAGCCTCAACCGTCATGGCATCGGCGACCGTGTCCTGAATCACATACCCGATCGGGGCCAGAAGCGCGCTCAGCACGTACCAGACTTCAGCCGGCATGACGGCGATCATGGCCTCGCGATGACCGATCAAACCGACCATGATCAACAGACTGGCGGTAATCACTCCCGCGCCGGCATACACGAGCAGGCTCTTCCATCGCCACAGCAGATCAACCAGATGTCCGAACGGCATTTTGAGCGCCCAGGGAATGCCGGCCCAAAATCCCAATGCCGCAAGAAAGGCGGCGGACAAGCCCAGATAATCTTTCACAAAGAATGTGCCGACGATGCCGGTGAGCCCGGAAATACCCGCAGCCATGTAGACCATGAGCGGGGGCAAATAGGACAGTTGGAAGTCGCGGGCGAGTTCCAGGATATTGCGGTCGATCCAGCGGGAAACGGCAGTCATCATCACAAGGGTACCGGCAACGGCACAGAGTTCATGATCATCCTCTCTGTTACCCGTACCGGATAGGCATTTGCAAGCAGGCTCAGTCGTCCGACGAGAAGGACCGGGGTCTGAAGACCGGGGCCCTTCTCATCCCGGACGCCTCCGTTACTGGGGGAACTGGATAGGCGCCGTCACCTGCTGCCAGCCTTCGCCGTTCAGGGATCGCAAGAAGGCCGCCACCTCCTGCTGTTCCGATTCAGTGAGTTCAAGCGGAATGATCGTATTGTCCTGATGTGGATTAGGAATTCCTCCCCGGTTATAGAAGGCCACCACCTCCTCCAGCGTTCCGAATCGTCCGTCGTGCATGTACGGCGCGGTGCGCGAAATTTCCCGCAAGGTCGGCGTCTTGAAGGCTCCGATGTCTTCGGGATTCTTGGTCACCATGTAGCGCCCCAAGTCCACGCTGTTGGTATCCCAGCCGATGCCGAGATTGTGAAATTTCTCGTCTGAGAAGTTGAAGCCGGAGTGGCAACGCGTGCAGCGGGCTTTGCCGCGGAACAATTCGAGGCCTCGCTTGGCCGAATCGCTCAAAGCTTGCTCATCGCCGCCGACGTCAAACCGGTCGGCAGGACTATTGCCAGAGACCAGCGTCCGCTGGAAACTCGCGATCGCCTTGCCGATGTTCGGCTCCGTAATCTCGTCGTGAAACACTTCCTGGAACAGCTTGCGATAGCCGCTCAACTTTTTCAGCTTCGCCGTCATTTCATCATAGTCGAGAAAGCCATGTTCCACCGGATTGATAAACGGCCCCGTCGATTGTTCTTCCAGAGTCTGGGCGCGCCCATCCCAAAATTGCACCTTGCTATAGACGCGGTTGATGGCTGTGGGGGCGCTGCGACCACCCTGCAGTCGATTGATTCCCATAGAGACGGCCTGTCCGTCGGTGAACGCTAATCCAGGCATGTGGCAGTTCGCGCAGGCCACGGTGTTGGTCTTGGACAGCCGCTTATCAAAAAACAGAATTCGCCCCAGCTCGATCTTCTTGGCTGTCTGCGGATTATCGGCAGGAATGTAGGCCGCAGGATCCTCCAATCCCAGCGGCACCGTCTGCGTGATCACGATAGAACCTCCAGGGGGCGGCGCAGACGAATCACCCATGACTTTCGTGGCCGCCAGGCCCATCGCCCCGACCATGACACTTGCCGCCATCCCCGCGACCCATCTCATCCTTCTCGTTCCCATGGCTCCTCCTTCTCCTTTCCCTTTCGATGCGAGTCACACAGTGATCATCGAAACATCAACGTCGTACCGGGCCGGTCCTGTCGATCTAGGTGTTGTCCGACCTTCTTGGCGAATGCGTCATCTGGCAGAGCCCTGCCTTGGTCTTCCGCAAAAGTCACCGTCTCATGACCGGCGTGTTTTGCCGGCGCAGCACATCCCTGCAACGGGACCATGAAACACCCGATCCCTATGAGGGCTACGACCTGTCGCATACGTCGCCTCCTTGTTGCATGGTTACGATCTGATTGACGGCACGATACCGGTTGCGGAATCATCAGTCCAATTGATAGTGTATTACCAGACGATTAGATAAGCTTATCATTGAGGCTTTCCGGTCCATGACGCTCACCGAGCTGCAATACATTGTCGCCCTTGCGCAGGAACGGCATTTTGGCCGGGCGGCCGAGCGAACTTTCGTGACGCAACCGGCATTGAGTCTGGCCATCAAGAAGTTGGAGGGTGAATTGGGCGTGGCGATCTTTGAGCGGCGCAGAAATCAGGCGGTGCTCACGCCACTGGGAGAACAGATCGTGCACCAGGCTCAGCGGGTGCTTGAGGAAGTGGATCACATCAAACTGCTCGCGGCCCAGGGCAAGAATCAGCTGGTAGGAGCGTTGCGGCTCGGCGCCATTGCGACGGTAGGCCCGTATCTGCTACCCGACCTCGTACCCCTGCTCCACAAGCGGGCGCCGGAGATGCCGCTGGAGATCGAGGAGAATTTAACGGTGAATCTGACGGCCATGTTGAAGAGCGGAAAACTGGACGTCATCATGATCGCCCTGCCGTTTGAGGAGCCGGGCATCCTGGTGCAGCCCCTGTATGATGAACCGTTCAAGGCCGTCGTACCCGCGGATCATCGGCTGGCAAAAAAGGGGACAATCGATCCCTCGGCCATGACCAGTGAACGCGTCCTGCTGCCCCATGCAGGTCATTGTTTCAGGCACCAAGTGCTGGAGGCCTGTCCGGAACTAAGCCGATCGGATTCGGAAGGGTTGCAGGGGAATTCGCTGGAGACGATTCGGCAGATGGTCGCGTCAGGGCTCGGCATTACTGTGATGCCCTGCAGCGCCGTCACCAGCCGACATCTGAACAAGAGGCTGGCCGTGTTGAAGTTCACGAAACCGGTGCCCGAGCGGCGCATCGCCCTGGCTTGGCGCAAAGGATTTGCGAGGCCGGCCGTCATGACGGCGATTCAGGATGCGGTGGGGATGGTAAAGATCCCGGGACTGGAGCCGATCTCCGCAACGGCCTGAGCGTCAGCGTCAAACTCGTTGTCTGCGAAGGAGCAAATCGTCGAGCGCTGCACGCATCGCGTGTTGAGACAAGTGTATCCGCCCTCCATGACCGGCCAGCACCCATTCGAACGGGTAGGCTGCCAGGGTTTCAATGGATCGACGCAACGCCTCCGAGTCCCAGACCAATTGCCGCGGAGAGGCCAACTCGTTGGTCTCCGGCTCCCACCAGAGGTGATCCCCCGTAAACAAGAACCGGTTCCGGTACAGTAGACAGAGGCTGCCTGCGGTATGGCCGGGGACGGGAATGATGTGAAACAGGTCGCCATAGGATTGGGCATGCCCACCATCGATGATCACTTCTGCATCGGGCATCGCATGCGCATCTTCGCGATGAATGATTCGTTTCGCTCCGAATCGCTGCGCGTATCGAGCAGCATCAGCCACGTCGTCTTCATGCGTCAGGAAGATCTGCGCAACGCCTCCCATCCGGTCGAAGGCCTCGACCAGCGATTTGAGATACCGCGGCGAATCGATCAACCAGTTCCCCTCCGGATGCTGTACAAAGAAGCTGTTCGCGCCAAAGGACGTTTCTGAATTGAACCCGCAATAGTACACATCACCTTCGACTGGTAGCGGGAAGTCGGCCTTGGCCGCCTGTAGCAGGATGTTGTCGCTCTGTTCAGTTCCGATCGAACCGGTCGGGCAGGCGAGGAGGGCGCGGTAGGCCTCCCTGGTCTCCTGGTCGCTGACCGGTTGATGCAGGACGGCAGAGTAGTCTCCGACCTCCTCGAAGCTGGAAGGGGCCAGCTGGCGGCAGGCATCGCAATTGATGCAGGTGGCATCGACATAGAAATTGCCCGCGACGTTTACATCCAATCGTTTGCTCTTATTGGCCATGGGAGCCTCGATCACATGCACGGATGCCACTGATAGGGATAATCCATCTGCCTTGTAATGCGATTCCGTGCCTCCGAACCAGCCAACCGTTCGACAACATACAATCCAGCATCGATGGACGCCGAGACTCCGCCTGCCGTGATGACATCGCCCTCATCGACGATTCTTGCCGCTTCCACCGCTGCACAATAAGGTTCTAATTCTTTGAGGGAGGTCGGGTGAGTCGTCGCACGTTTTCCTTTGAGATACCCGGCTGCGCCGAGCAGCAGCGATCCCGTGCACACCGAGACTTTCAATCTGGTCGCATCGAATGTCTGCAGCCACTCGATAAAGTCGGGTTCTTGCTGCAACGTCCGCGTTCCGATACCTCCCGGCACGAACAGAAGATCGTAGCTGGCCAGCGGCTCTTTCTGCGCATCGGCTCCGACGCGCAATCCGCGATCGTCCGTCACGGATTCCTGTAAGGCGCAAATGTTCCATTCGAAATCCGACCGAATCCGCATGGACTTGAGCCTGGTGAGCGGATCGTAGAAACCGACGAAATCCAGGCTGGTCATGTTGTCGAACACGATCAGGGCCGCTCTCATGCTGGCACCTCTTGTAATCTCCCGCTCCTTCGTTTCTTTCCACGTTCCGCCGCTCGCCAGAGGTACCAGGCAGCGGCGGTGCGATACGGCCGCCAGCGTTCTCCATATCGTAACAGTTCTTGAGGCGTCGGCATCGCCCGTTGGTTGTAGGCGATCCGGAATCCGTTCCGCACGCCAAAGTCATCGACCGGCAAGACATCAGGACGGCCCAGTTGAAAGATCAGCAACATTTCGGCGGTCCACCGGCCGATACCCCGCACCGCCACCAGCCGTTCGACAATGGCGTCATCATCGAGCCGGCGAATGACGGCCGCGGTCGGCAGTGTGCCGTCGACCGTCTTCGCAGCCAAATCCTGCAGCGCGGCAATCTTCGCGCGGGAGAACCCCGCTCCTCGAATGCTCTCCGGCGCTAACGCCAGCACATCCGCCGGCTGCGGAAACCGACGGCCAGGACACAAGGCGATGAAACGTGCGAGGATACGCTCCGCGGCCTTCGCATGCAGTTGTTGGTAGGCGATGGCGCGGACCAGCGACTCGAACGGGGAGCGTCTTGCGGGAGGCGGCAGGGCGTAGGCGCCGACCTCTCTGATCAAGCGCTTCATCACCGGATCGATCCTGCGCAGATGGGCAATGTCCGGCGACACTCTGCTCATCCACCCCTCCATGCGCCATCCACCTGCGCTGTCGGCGTCAGCATGGCCAACCGGATGCGCAACACGGCGGTCCAGCAAGGCCGCAGCGAGGTCCACGGCGCGAAACTGAATGAGCACCGCGTTTGTGAACACCGTCGGGACGGGGAGCCGGCCATGTCCCGAAGGTGACGCATCCTTGCCCGATCCGTAGAACGTTCATGCCATGCGAGCACGCCGCTGGCGGAGCATATCCGCACCAGGTCAGGCAACGATGGCGTCGGCCTCGATTTCAACCAGCATGTCCGGATCAATCAGGCGCTTCACCTCCACCATGGTGGTCGCAGGCCTGATCGCCCCGAAGATTTCGCCATGCGCGCGGCCGACTTCCTGCCATTGATCGATATTGGCCATATAAATGCGCGTTCGCACCACATCCGCGATCGATGCGCCGGCCTGCACGAGCGCCGCTTCAATCGTCTTCAAGGCCTGAATGGTCTGCGCATAGGGATCATCCTTTCCCACGAGTCCCGATCCCGTCATCGCAGTCGTGCCGGAGACCTGCACGGATTGGCCGACGCGCACCGCGCGCGAATAGCCGATTTTGCCTTCCCAGGGTCCCCCGGTCGAAACGTTCTGCCTCGCCATGTTTCCTCCTTCCCCCATGCTAAAAATTCCGGTTACACCACGGATCTCATTCAACTGATGGAGCAGTATCGACAGATGCGCGTCCTGTTACATGACGAGGCCGCCGCCAGCCTGGATCACCTGTCCGGTCAACCACCGCGCCTGCTCGCTCACCAGAAAGGCCACCACATCGGCGATATCAGAGGGCTGTCCAAGCCGCTGCGCAGGCGACATCTGCGCCCCCATCAGACGATAGGGCTCCGTCAAGACTCCAGTGTCCGTAAAACCAGGGAGCACGGTGTTGACCGTGATCCCTCGCGAAGCCAATTCTTGCGCGAGACCTTTGCCGTACTGTTCCAGCGCCGCTTTGCTCCCCAAGTGAGCGGTGGCACCGGGGAATTTCAGGTGGGTGAGCGCCGACGAAATATTCACGATGCGGCCGCCGTCACTGAGGACCCTCGCCGCTTCCTGCATCGCGAAGTATGGTCCCTTCGCATTCAGGGCAAGAATGGCGTCGAACTCCTCCTCGGTCGTCTCCAATAATGGCCGGGGAAGAAACCGGCCGGCATTGTTCACCAGAATGTCCAGACGGCTCAACTCCCTGACCGTCTCCCGCACCAAGCGCTGCGCATCGGCCACCCGGCTCATGTCGGCCTGCCGCACCAGGGCTCTCCCCCCGCTGGCCTGAATCCCCCCCGCGACCTGTTCGGCCTTGTCGGCATGCACATGATAGTGGACCACGATGGTCGCGCCATCCCGGGCCAATCGTTCGGCGATCGCCCGGCCGATGCCGCTCGACGATCCGGTCACAATGGCCACTTTGCCCGTCAACGACCCCATGCCCGCGCCTCCACTTGTCTCCGACGACACACCAACGACGGCTCATCCACAGATCGCTCTTCGCAGGCTGATGGTCTCGTCTACACCACGTCTGATACAGTGCGCCCATGAGCATCCGCCTGGAGCAGACCGTACCGTTCGGACGATCCCTACATGAATATGCGTCGATGTTTTCGCTCGACGCCGCGGACCACCGGCGGCACATTCTGGACTGCGCCGCTGGGCCGTCCAGCTTCAACGCGGAACTCACGGCCGCCGGCGGTCGCGTCTGCTCGATCGACCCACTGTATCAATTCACCGGAGCGGAGATCCAACGGCAATTCTGCTCCACCCTCGATCACGTCATCGAGCAGGTACGGGCAACGCCGCAGAATTGGGTCTGGGGTCACCATCGCGACCCTGAGGATCTGCGACGGAACCGAATCACCGTGATGGAAACATTCGTGGCCGACTACAGCAGGAAAGGAAACCCAAGACGGTATGTCTGCGGCCTCTTGCCGGCACTCCCGTTCAAGACAGATTGCTTCGACCTCGCGCTCTCATCACACTTTCTCTTCTTGTACTCGGACCATTTCGATGCCGCGTTTCATCTCAATGCCATACGAGCCATGTTGCGGGTCGCGCCGGAAGTGAGGATCTTTCCATTGCTCGCGCTCCGGGCGGAGCGGTCGCAGCACGTGGAGCCGGTGTGTGAGCAACTCCGTCGAGACGGCCACCATCTTTCGATCGAACGGGTCAGCTACGAGCTTCAGCGCGGCGGGAACGAAATGTTGCGCCTCCGGCGCGGGTGACCTGACACCATCATCTGATAGGCCACTCGGGCGGACGATTCCACGCCCCAAAGGAAACGAATTCCGTCACCGGCTTCCGTTCCCGCGGTTTCACTTCTCGTTCACGCAGATCATCCGGCAGTGCGGCCGCATCGCCGGGATACCCGATCGCAATCATCGCCACCGGCGCATACCCGGCGGGGATTCCGAGATCGGTGCGCGCCTTCTCGATGTCGAAGCCCGCCATCTGGTGTGCGATCAATCCCAGCGACGTGGCCTGCAAACATACGCTGAGCGCGGCCATTCCCGTATCATGCCAGGCGTGCCGGTTCGGCGTGCCTTCATCTTCAAAGTTCAGCCGCGCCACAGAAAGCATCAGCACCGGAGCCCGAAACGCCCATTTCTTGTTTCCATCCTTGAGACAGGCAAACAGCCGGTCATACGCAGACGGATCGGCCTTCGTCCCGACAATGAAATGCCATGGCTGTTCGTTATTCGAAGAGGGCGCCCAGCGTGCCGCTTCAAATAGACTCTTCAATGTCTCCGTTTCCACCATCCGTTCCGAATAGGCCCGCGGGCTCCAGCGACGCCGCAGCACGTCATGAATGGGATATTGCGTCTCAGCCGGTTTTTCCATGAACGATCCTTCTGTCCAGGTTGTTGGCACCAATGTGCGCACCATTCGAGCACGATTACCAGCCATGACACAACCGGGCGAGAACCTGCTTCACATGACTGAGACTCCGTTTTCAGTGCGAGGGGGGGGTGACTCAACACGTGGTATTGGCAGCTCAGGTCGGGAAGTCTGGCCTCGCCTTGGCGACACATTCCCATGCCACCGCAGACAAGTTTTCGAGATCGCCGCCGCTGGCGCAGGAAAACAGGCCTGCGGACTCAGCGACCGGCAGTCGGAATGGCACACGGCCCTCACACAAACACGCCTGGGGCATCACAGAACAGCAGGGCCACTTCGAGCCTGTTGCATCAGGTAACACAGCAGCTTTTCGGACCGCACGACACCGATGAGCCGGCGACCTTCCTTAGTCTCTATCACCGGCAACCAGTCGAGGTCATGCTTATTCATCAGATCACCGGCTGTCAGACACGTCTGGTCAGGAGTGACCGCGATGGGTTGGGCTCGCATAAAATCACGAACCTGGGTTGCCGGTGACTTCCCCTGCGCAAAGGTTTCGAACAACTCGTTTCTGGTCACAATGCCTTGCAAGCATCCATTGTTATCCAGCACGCAAAGGAACTCGACCGCCTGCTGATCAAAGGTGCGAACGGCGACCTCAAATGTGTCGTCGGGGGAGAGGCGCTGCGCCGGAACCGCATCGATCAATACCGAGAGCGGTTGCTGTTCCAGAACCGTCCAGGCCTGGCTGAGGCGGGGATTCGATCTCGGCCGTCTCCATCTCAGGGCTTGGGCCACGAGATTGTGAAACGGAGCGAGCGCCCCGGAAATGTCCGAAAAGACCTCCTTCCCCATCACCAGCACCTCAACCGCCGTGCGTGCTCGAACGCTCGCGATACGCGGACTGTTGTCGATCAAGGCCATTTCACCGAAAAACTCGCCTGGTCCCAACACCGCCATGATCCGAGTCGGCTCTCCGCGTGGTTCGCGCAGGATTTCGACCTCCCCCCGTTCGACCACGTAAAAATTCAAGCCCGGCTCACCCTCGACCATGATGTAATCCCCCGGACGGTACGTTGCCCTCCCGATCCGTTCGGTCCGGCCGGCCCTGGGGTAGGCCAGATCTCGCGGGAAGAACAGCTCCCAGGTCCAATCGAACGCGATCTTAATCCGGCGCGACCAGGAGGGAGATTTCAACAGATACACGGTCCGCCAGAGCCACCAGGCAGGAAACCCCGACAGACGCACGCCCAAAATTTCCGCCACTGCGTTCCGCTCCCCGAGGCCGCACAATTGTCCCAACGGTTTGAAAGAAAACGGTTTGGTCTGCTGGCCGTGCAGGACACCCACGATGTTGTGAGCCGCCTGGCTCCCTTGGCGCTCGGCGAATTGGCCCGTCGGGGGAGCCACGCCGTGATCGTAGGCGTTCACGATGTGGGCACAGTCACCGATCGCCCAGACGTTCGAGATGCCGCGAAGGCGCATGTCAACATCGGTGAGCAATTTGCCGCGTTCCTTCGGCACATCGAGCCGCTGCACCAACTGCGGCATGGTCGTGCCGATCGTACAGACAATGGTCCCACCCCGGATCATCCGCCCGTCTTCCAACTCCACGCCCTCAGCGGTGGCCAGGGTAGCGTGCGCGTTCAGCACCATGTGGATCCCGGCCTGCTCCATCTTCGTCCTGGCAAATTCCCGGAGCGTGAGGCTCACCTCGGGCAGAATGTGATCCCGGCTATGCACCAGCGTCACAGTGAGGTCGCGTGCCGTGAAGTTTTTATAAAACTTGGCACTGGCCCGCACCAGATCGTTGATTTCGCCCGCCGCTTCGACTCCGGTAAACCCGCCGCCGACCACCACGAACGACAAATACCAGCGTCGGCGCTCCGGATCGGCGCAGACCTCGGCCTTCTCAAGTTGGTCGGTCACATGGAATCGTAAGGCCATCGCGTCGCCCACCGACTTCAGCGGAAACGCATGGTCGGCCATCCCCGGAACCATCGTGAGATTGACCGACGCTCCGCAGGCAATCACTGTATGGTCAAAGGACATGCGATTCACACGGCCATCGTATCCTTCGTACTCCACCTCGGAAGCAGCCACGTCGATCTGCCTTACCTCTTCCGTTCGGCACCGAACCCCCGACAACATTTGGCGCAGCGGCACCGTCACAGCTCCGGGGTTGATCGTGGCTCCTGCCACCTGAGCCAGCAACGGATAAAAGACCATGCTGTTTTCCCGGCTGAACAACACGATCTCGAAGGACTCCGGCGTCAGTTTCCTGCGCAGGATCTTCGCGCACTGGACTCCGCCAAATCCGCCGCCGATGATGATGATTCGTCGAGGGTTCATCGCTGACCTCTTCACCCGTAACCGGGACTCCACTCGGCAGGCTCAAGCCCGTTGTGTGTTCTCCGCACATCGGCTTTGCACAACGGAGGCAGGCCGCGCATCCTGCCACGCTTCCTCCCAGAGGCGAAACCCGCCGAGAAAAGCATGGGCATTGTCGCCCAAGCGGACGCGTTCAGGCAGGCCCTTCAGTTTTTCGGCATTGCCTCCGCCGAGCACGACGTAGTCGGCTTGTAGCGCATGTCTGAGCGCCGTCACCACACCCTTGACGTCTTGGCGCCATCTCTTCTTGCCGTAGCGCTTGAGCCCGCGCAACCCGACATAGTCCTCATAGGTTCGACCTTTCCGGTATCGCAGATGCGCCAACTCCATCGGTACCAGCACGCCATCGGTGATGAGGGCTGAGCCCAGGCCCGTGCCCAGGCCCAAGAACAGCATACGCCCGCCTTCATAGCTGCCGAGGGCCTGCATGGCTGCGTCATTGATCACCTTGACGGGGCAGCCGAACGCCTTCTCGAAATCGAATGCCACCCATCCCTCCCCCAAGTTCTTGGGTTCGGCAGCCGGCCGGCCTCGCAACACCGCGCCCGGATAGCCCAGCGCGATGACATCATAGGACCAATCGGCGGCGATCTGCCGTACCGCTTCGACCATGGCTGGCGCGGTCATAGTGGGACCGGATGGAATTTTTCGCGGCGTGCGTTTGCCGGTGGCAAGCACTTTCACGTGAGTCCCGCCCACATCAATCACTAGTACCGTGTTGAGTCGGCTGGACCTCTTCTCGTTCTTCATTCGACGCATGATCATTCCTTTCTCTCTCCAGGTGATCCTCGCAACCAGGCGTACCGGCCTGCATCACTATTCACACAGCACATCGAAGAGAGCCGTGACCATCTCGATCCCTGATTGCTCTGACTTCGATTTCATAGGATAGACGTGCCGCAGAGATCCTAAGCGGTTCACTCCACATCCCAGCTTTCCCAGACCTCCACGTTGACGAAGGTGAATTGACTGTCCGGCTTGATGCCCTGATGCAACGTTCCGCCGATGAATCACCGTTGTGCGGCAAGATCGATGTTCACCTCCTGCCATCCCCTCACAAACCCGTCGTCCTGACCTTGTGGAGCGCGGAAAAAACCTTGAGGCAAGCCACCGCCATGGTACATCACTGAGGGTGTCACATCTTCACGCTTACCAGGTCACACAACCTCGAACACCGTCTCAGCACTGTGAGACGAATGACGCCGGTGGCCACGCGAGATCAATCGCTACCCAAGCCGGACACCACATTCGTCTACATGGCGCAGCAAGTCTGCCGGATCGTGATACGTACGATAGGCGCCGGCCCGTTCCAGTTCTTCCCGGCCATATCCCCCTGACAGCAAACCCACGCCCAGCGCGGATGCCCGGCGAGCGGCCAGCAGATCCCACACGCTGTCGCCGACGACAATGCACCTGGCAATCGGGACGTGGAGTTGCTCGGCAGCCGCCAGAAACACATCAGGGTCAGGCTTCGCCCGCTTTACTTGATCACGAGTCACCACGGGAGTACCGGAAGGAAGCTTGAGCAGCTTCAAGGTATGTTGCGCGCTTTGCAGTCGGCCACTCGTAGCAATGGCATAGGGCACCCGGGCTGCCGTCAGAGCATCCACGAGCTCTTGTGCCCCGGGCAGCACCCGGAGTGAAGAAGCTTGTCTGGCAAAGGCTTCAGCATGCACCCGTTGAATATCTTCCGCTTCGTCCTTGGTCACCGGTCGGCCGGTTTCCCGCCAGAGCGCATGAAGCATGAGGCCGCCGCTCATCCCGATTTGCCGGTGAATCCGCCACACCGGCAATTCAATCCCTGCCGCCTGAGTCGCCTCGCGCCAGGCCAGCACATGCTGGTACACACTGTCGACCAACGTGCCGTCCAAGTCGAATAAAAAGGCGAGCGAATCGCCATCAGGCACAACGGTCATGCGTGTCAGTTCTCCAACCTGGCGTCCATCGTGATGGTGGCATTCAGCAAACGGGAAATCGGGCAGCCGGTTTTCGCCGCCGTGGTCGCTTTGTCCCAAGCGGCGGCATCGGCCTTAGGCACTCTTCCCTTCACGGCCAAATGGATGCCGGTGACTGTCCAGCCTGCCTCCAGTTTTTCCATCGTGACGGTTGCGGTGGTCGCCAGGTGCTCAGCGACCAGATTCGCCGCGCCCAACTGACCCGAAAGGGCCATGGTAAAGCAACCGGCATGGGCGGCTGCGATCAATTCTTCCGGGTTCGTGCCCTTTCCATTCTCGAATCTGGTGCTGAATGAATATGGCGTCTCGGCTAACACGCCGCTGTCCGTCGACACCGTCCCTTTACCTGTCTTGAGATCGCCCTGCCATTTTGCCGATGCATTCCGTTTCATGCTACCTCCAAATTTACGAGTTCATCGTCAGTACGGCGCGGAAGCGCGCTTTGCCACCCATCATGTGCTGATAGGCTTCCTGCGCATGGGCCGGGGGAAACCGCTCGATCATCGGCCGCACGCCCGTCAGAGCGGCCATGGCTTCCCCGCCGCCACTACATACTCTGCCCACCCGCCGTCGCATCTGGATCGAACGTGTGTGACAGGAGAGCGGCGCGGCCCATCCTTTTCGGAAAGACCGCCCACGTCCGGTGCTATCGACCTATCATGTCATGCAAGCGCTGGTGACTCGGTCGAAGACCTGCTCACTTCTCCACGTCGAACCCATCGTCCTTCCACCAACGCCAGCCGCCATCCAATTCCATAATGGAATAGCCCTGTGCGGCGAATTGCACGGCAGCGGTCGCGGCAAGATGGCAGACCTGTGAATAGCAGTAGAGCACGTTCAGCTTGTCCTTGCGCAGACCTTTGAGAGAGGCCCACTGATCCTTCGGTAAATTCACCGCACCGGGAATATGCCCCTGGGCGTAATCGTCCGCCGCCCGGACATCAACAACATTCACTTCCTTATTCTTCATCATCCGTTCCAGTTCCACCGGACCGGTGGTAAACGCCATTTTTGCCTCGAAGAACTCTTTCGCTTTTGCCGGGTCATTGATCGCCACTGGTGTCGCCATGGTCTTGCTCCTTATGAATATGTAAACAACGCTCGTTCTTCCTGCTAGGCCGGCCTAGCCCACGCGGGATGCCGATTCCCGTGTTGTGTTCTAACTTGTCACGGTAGAGTGTCTCTCTGGTCTATGCAAGCGCTGATCTACTGCACCTCGACCGTAATAGTATCGGTTGCGGACAAATGGTCGTGATCGTGGGTCGCCGCTTGAACTTTGATCTCATGCTTGCCCTTGCTGAGCCCTTTGAATGTGCCGGGAAACTTCTTCTGCGGTTCGCCGTCGAGATACACATGCCCATGAGCCGCTTTGGAACCCTTCGTGAGTTCGTAGGCCAGCTCGAAGGTGTCTCCCACCTTGGCCCCATCCTTCGGCGAGGTAATTTTGATGTGAGATCCATCATCAACTTCGGCGAACAGAGAACCGGCCGAAAACACCAGCCCCGCCGTGAACAACATGGCACAGAATCCTTTTATGTATCGCATCACACCCTCCTTAGTTAGGTTCTGAGAGTCGTTCATCGACCGCTCAGCGTTCATGGTCAGCACACTTCATTCTTCGGTGGTACCCGACTGCTTGACAGTTCTGTTTCCCATCGGCCGTATCCATGCACATTGAACCGGGTATGAATAGCGCGGGCTAGTGGTCTCCATAGCGATCCATCCATTTCCGGATATGCTCCACGGCTTCAGCCTTCTGTTCCGGCCGAAGCGTCGCATGCCAATCCGTCACTTTTGGCAAAACGCGCTGCATCACGCGCCGTTGTTCGGCTTGATGCCGGTCCATCAGCTGAGTCAGCTTGGCCTGGTCCAGCCGGTCGCTTTGCACCTGGACGATCAGGTCCTCCATAATCGCCTTATGCTCCTGCTGAGACTCCGCGCGAGCCGCCACCATTTCGTCCCTCACGGCCATCAGCTTCGCCTTCTGCTGGTCGTCCAAATCCAAATGTTTGGCGATCTTGTTCGTCATCCAATCCGCGCGCTCCGCCGGCGTGTGGTGACGATGACAACCGGCCCCGACCAGCGCCCCGGCCAGAACCAGCGTCCCGATCGCGACCCGAACCGTCTTGTGCATCTTCATGCTGCCCTCCCTGGTGAAATTGGTGAATGACCTGGTGCGTGTGAGCTCAGTACTCGAAGGCCACGCGATAGAGCGCAGGCGTCATCTCAACACCTAGCTCTCCAAGCTTGATTTTCATGGGCGAAACGCTCTTTTCATAGGCTTTCCAATACAGATCGTCGTTCTGCCAGATTGCCACGTTGATATAGTTGAATTTACGGTCCGACTGGATGCTCTTATGGAATTTTCCACTGATGAATCCCGGTTCCTTGGTGATATGGTCTTTGATATCGGCCCACCATTTTACGAATTCCTCCTCCCTGGCGATCGGGACTGAGAACACAGTAATCAACGTAACCGGCATGGTGCACCTCCTTCAATCTGTTCGGCGCCGCCCGATTTACACATCCGCCGGGCTCTTTCCCCCGCCTTCTGCGGCGTGTCCATAGGGCGCCGCCATCGACAAGCTGAGAACCATTGACCCGAGGAGAACCATTACGCGTCTCATCGCATGACTCCTTAGTTGTGATTGTGAACACCTGTCGTGTTTAAACTCTGCACGATGGCCCTCGTCAGACAGCCTGACGCGTGAATGGTGACCCCTCCGCGATACATCTGAGACAGGAGCGTGGTTCCCGCCTCATCGATGAAGGTCACTTCCCGGAGATCGACATGGCATGGGGCCGGTTCGCCGACGCCGGCCATCAGCCAACATCGCCGGAGCTCCTGAACCCAGGGACCGACCAGGCGCCCGGAGAGGTCGAAGGTGGTTCCCCGGCTTGTATTCGACACCGTAATCTTTAACATGGTCGTGGACCTTTTCGTCCTCGAGTGGGACCGGGCCAGTGCCCGGCCTCACCATGGCCTTCAGAACATGCGCAACGCGAAGCTCGCCTCCCGCGCCTTCGTCACCGGGACGGCCGCCCGCTCGCCGAACCAGCGGGCAATCACCCCATCGAGCGACCACTTGCCCCCGCCGACGACCAGTAACGCCAGGCTCATTCCAATCACGAGCAGGTGATATTCGAACCCTTCACCGGTCTGCTGTCCGAACCAGTTCATGAAGAACCCTTGTGGCAAATGCACGGTCATAATCGCGCCCAACATGATCACGATGAAACTCGCCGCCGTGAACCTGGTGAACAAGCCTGCCAGCAACCCCAAACTGCCGATGGATTCCCCGATGATGACGAGAAACGCCACCAGCCAGGGGAGGCCCATTTTTTGAGTAAAGAATCCCATGGTGCCCTCAAACCCGCCCCCTCCATACCAGCCCAATAATTTCTGGGCTCCATGCGCGAAGATCACGCCCCCCAGCACCACCCGCAGAATCAAACCCGCCCAGGAATCATCTGTTTTGAAAAAGCTGTACATGCCGCACCTCCTTACAATGAATTATCGCCGGTGGCTCCGCACCCGCTGCGGAACCGCAGCCGCCATTCGATCCTTCAACAACAGCCCCATGGTCACGAGAGGAACGCCCGCCAACAGTCCGTACCACCAGAGCCACATCGTCGCCTTCTTCATAGATCACCTTCCATTCTTCAATGCGTTGCTGTTCACCAGTATCAGCAAAGGCTGTTCCTCGCGGCATTCCCCTGGAATAGACTCGTCCAACGCATTCATATTTCAAGAGAATATCCTGCTCATCTCGCACGGCGGCGACATTGCGGATTCCGAGTGACGAACTGCTCGCGACGAAGCCTCGTCAGGTGACGAAACGCATCGTCACCTCGTGGAGCAGGCAGTCGTGAGAGCGAGCTGCTGCTGCGTTAATTGCAGACGCCGCTTGAGTCCCCCGCAGCAACGGCCGGATATCGGGAGGAGGTTTCTTGAAGGTGCAGCGGTGGCGAACGACTCGCGATGAGCAATCGTTACACGAGGCAGGGGTCCAGCGGGGGCAGTCCACTCATTGGAACTGCCGTCGGAATCGCCACATTCCACTCCCGAACAGTATGCCGCCCAACAGGAGCATGGCGCCGACAGGTCTCCACAACAACTCCAAGCCCGCCCCCTTCAACATCACCCCGTAGGTGATGTCGATATAGTAGCGCAATGGAGAGAACGTCATGATGGCCTGTACCCATGCGGGCATCGATTCGTACGGCGACGTGATGCCTGACAACAACAGCATCGGACCCACGACGAAGAGCGTCATCATGGCGACTTGGGCCTGGTTCTTCGCGAGGGTCGCGGCCACCAATCCGAATCCGGCCGTGGTGAAGACATGCAACGCGGTCAGCAGAAAAAAGAGTCCCGCCGACCCCTTCATCGGCACGTGAAACACCGGGTGCAAGACGCCATACAGAGCCAGAGCGGTCGCGAGGAGGATGACTCCAGACATCGCGAGAACCTTTGAAAACATGATCTGGAAGGGAGACAACGGCGACACGAGTAACTGCTCGACCGTGCCCCGTTCCTTTTCACGAACCAATGCGGCAGCCGGCAGCAATACCGCAAAGAGCGTGATCATGCGCAATATGTGCGAAATGGACTGGAACCATCGTTCGTCCTGGGTGGGGTTGAACCAGACACGATGGGCGCTGGACACGACGGGCACGGTCGCCGTCACTCCGGAAAGACCCGCGGAGGCCAGGCCCGTCTCGGCCCCAAACAGGCTGGCAATTCGCACGCTGTACGCGGCGGCCGAGAGCCCCTGAGGAGCATTGGTGGTATCGACAAGCAGTTGGACTGCCGTCCGTGCTCCGCTCATGAGGGCCTCATGAAAACGCGGGGGAATCTCCAATAAGAGCATCGCACGGCCCTGGTCCAGTTGCCGGAGGCCTTGGCGAGGATCGCTGATCGCGCCGGTGAGGGCAAAATACGGAGGCTGGAACCGGTGAATCAGCTCGCGGGACGAAGGACTCTGATCCGCATCATGCACCAGCAACTCCGCGTTGGTGAGCTGCATGGTGATCCCGGCCCCGCTCACTAGCACCGAGAGCGAAAACGAATACACCAAAAATAACAACAGCGGCACATCGCGCGACAGTTGCAAGATTTCCTTCCATGTCAGCGCCGCGAGACGTTGCCCCCACGTGGCTGTCCGCTGCCGAGCCGTCATGCCATGCCCCCTCATGTCTCCGGTCGCTTGGTAAAAAGACGATACGTGACCGCGCTCAGCGCGGCGGCAAAAATCGCCAACGCCAGCAGGTCGATCCACAGCACATCGGCGCCGACCCCTTTCAGAAAGCTGCCGCGCATAATGTCGGTGTAGTACATGGCGGGGAAGAGATGCGCCTGGACCTTCGCGCCGCGCGTTAACGAGGCGACGGGAACGAGAAGGCCGGAAAACAAGATGGTCGGGACCATCGCCACGACCATCGTAATGATCAGGGCTGCCATCTGCGTCTGCACCAGCAGCGAAATCAGCAGCCCGATCCCCGTGGTGCAGAACACGAACAGCACCGACGCGGAAAAAAACAGCAGAAAGTTTCCCTTGAACGGCACCTGAAAAAGCCCGACGGCCATCAGCCATAACACGCAGACGTTCACGAGGGAGATGACGATATAGGGCAACAGCTTCCCGGTGAGGAACTCGGCGCGGCTCACGGTGGAGCTGTAGATGTTGTAGATCGACCCCGTTTCCTTTTCCCGCACGACCCCGAGCGCCGTCAGCAGGGGAGACGCCAGCATCAACGTGAACATGACCAACGCCGGCACCGTGGACCAGGTACTGCGCACTTCCTCGTTGTAGAGATAGCGGACCTCTACGCTCAGCGGACGCACGAGGACGCCGGCTTGCTCCTGGGTCACACCACGGGAGCGGCGGAGGAAGTCGATCAGGCGGTCCTCAGTGAACGCCTGGTTGATGGCGATCACGTAGCCCTTGGCGATATCCGTATGGAGCGGAAACGTTCCGTCGAGCAACGTCTGCACGGAGACCGGCTCGCCTGCGGCCAATTGTTCCTGAAACCGTTCGGGAATGATGATGGCCGCCCGGATCTTCGTTTCGGTCAGCAGCCGATCCAAGGTACGCTCATCGTCGGCATAGCCCCGAAACGAAAAATAGCGCGACTGGATGAACCGCTGGAGGTATTCCCGGCTGAACTCACTCTGATCTCGATCCACGACCGCAAACGGAATGTCCTCCACGTCCAGATTCAACCCATAGCCGAAGACCACAAGCCAGAGAGCCGGCAGAAGGAAGGACAACAGCAGGAACAGACGGTCCCTGGTGGTTTCTTTCCATTCCTTGAGCGCCACGGCACTGATGCGCTGGAGATTCAGGCTTACCCCTCCTTGCGCGCTGCCTGTTCGAGCGCCATGACTCGCGACACAAACACGTCCTCCAAGCTCAGCAGCCGCGGACGCACCGCTGCAACGGCAATGCCGACGCGGGCCAATCCCTCCCGGAGGCGCGTTTCGTCCCGGGAGAAATCACGCGAGAGCACATGGATCTTGGTGCCGAAGAGCGCTGCGCCGGTGAACCCGGCCGCCGTCACATGCGCGAGGGCGGCCCCCGGCTTGTCCACGGTAATTTCCAGCAATTGCCCGACTTCTCGCTCTACCTCTGTCTTGAGATCCGCCGGCGTCCCTCCGGCCACGATTCGTCCGGCATACATGAGGGCCAGCCGGTCGCAATGCTCCGCTTCGCTGAGATAGTGCGTTGTGATGAGGATCGCGACGCCCTCCTCGCGAGCCAACCGCGACAACAACTCCCAGAATCGCCGGCGGCCGATGGGGTCCACGCCGGACGTCGGTTCATCGAGAAATAACACGCGCGGACCGTGGACCAATGCGCAACCCAACGCCAGACGTTGCCGCACCCCCATGGGAAGACGCCCGGTCCGATCATGCTCATAGCCGTTGAGGCCGGCCATCTCGACGATCCACTCCATCCGTTGCTGCGCCTGGCGACGAGCCAACCCATAAATTCCGGCAAAGAGCCGGATATTCTCGATCACGGTCAGGTCCAGATAGAGGGAGAAGGCCTGGGACATGTACCCGATGCGCTCCTTGATCGCGCCGCTCGCCGTCCGCATGTCGGCGCCGGCCACACGTCCTTCTCCGCCCGTCGGCGGCACGATCCCCGTCAGCATCTTGATGACGGTCGTCTTGCCCGCGCCGTTCGCCCCCAAGAGTCCGAAGATTTCGCCTTGCTTCATGTCGAAACTGACTTGGTCCACGGCGCGAAAGGAACCAAAGTCCCGCACGAGCGCCTTGGCCTCAACGGCCGGTCCGTCACACTGCGACAGGCTCCCCGGGCGGATTGCCTGAGTCGATCGTCCCGACAGTCCCGGCTGTCCATCCTGTTCTTTCAGGAGAAGCGCGACGACGACATCTTCCAGCTCCGGCTCGTTCGCATGGAGATTGGTCACCGGGAGATTCCCCAGCGCATCCCGAATCCCCTCGGCCGCAGCATCCGCCTCCCGTTCCGGCGTGAACACGTGCAGTGACGGACCCAACGATTCCACCTGAGCGTACCGGCGTTTCAGGCGAGCAACTGCTTCCAATTGCGGAGTCGATTCGAAGGTGACGACCAGACCAGGGACCAGAGATTGAACGTCTGCCGGCGTGCCGGATGCCAGTACGCGTCCGTGGGAGAAAAATGAGAGCCGGTGAAAGCGGGCCGCCTCATCCATATAAGCGGTCGAGACGAGCGCGGTCATGCCCTTGACCGCCTGCCATTCCGCGAGAATGGCCCAGAAGTCGCGCCGCGAGACCGGATCGACACCGGTCGTCGGCTCGTCGAGAATGGCCAGCTCCGGCTCATGAATCAGCGTGCAGATCAAACCGAGCTTCTGCTTCATGCCGCCCGAGAGCTGTTTCACCAACCGGGCACGGAAGCGATCCAGGCGGGTGATCGCCAGCAACCGCGATTTACGTTCACGAAGGTTGGCCTCGGACACCAACCTGAGCTTGGCGAAAAAGTCGATGTTCTCCTCGACGGAGAGCTCTGGGTAGAGGTTGAGCCCCAAGCCTTGGGGGAGAAACCCGATCCGTCGTTTCACCTGTTCGGCCGCCCGTTCCGAATTCACAACGGTCCCGAACACTTCGACAGACCCGCCTTCGTACTGCAACACTCCGGCAATCGCCTTCATCGCGCTGCTCTTGCCCGCACCATCCGGACCGATGAGGCCGTAAATTTCCCCCCGGTTCACAGTGAAATCCAGGCCGTTGACCGCGAGATGTTTCTGGTACCGCTTGACGAAGCCGGACAGGCGGATGACCGCATCCGGTGCCGATGCAGCCAGGCTCATCATCGAGGGTTCGACCAGGCGACGTCGTCCTTCCAGCGGATCACCGCGTCGGCAGGAAGACCCGGCGTCAACCGATGATTCGGATTGGCCGTGAGATAGAGCCGGACGGCGTAGATCAGCTTGACCCGTTCATCCGGGGTTTGAACTTCTTTTGGGGTGAATTCCGCTTTCGAGGCGATATACCGGACAGTCGCCTCAAAGGGGTCGTCGGGAAAGGCGTCCGTGTAAATGCGGGCCGGCAAATCCAGACGGACTTTGCCGATTTGGAGTTCCGGGACATAGACCTGCAGGTACAGGCGGTCAAGGTCCACCAGTTCGAGCAGGGGCGCGCCGGTCGCCACGACTTCGCCGACGTCCACCATGCGTGTGGTCACCGTGCCGTTCGTGGGAGCCACGATCGTCAGATCGTCGAGCACGCTGCGGGCTTCCGCAAGCGTTGCATCCCCTTGGTCGCGCTGCCGTTCGAGCGCCGCCACCTCCGCTTCTTTTGACCGGATGCGCTCCCGCCCTAATTCGGCCTGTGCGTGTTCCTTGCCGGCTTGGTCGGAGGCGGCCTGCGCCACCGCAATCTCCGTGACAGCGACTTTCCAGCGCGCATCGGCCTGGTCCACATGCTGCTGTGACACGGCCTGCTCGGGAAGCAGGGAGCGCACGCGCTCGGCGTCCCGGCGGGCTTCGAATTCGACAGCTTTCGCCTTCCGGATGAGGGCGCGCGCGCTGTCGACTTTGGCGGCGGCGGCCTCAATGCTCAGGGGCACCTCGAGGTTCAGAACCGCGAGTCCCGTATGGGCCGCCTCCACCTGCGCCATCAAGCTGTCCACCAACCGCGCAGCTTGATCGACTTTCGCCCTCGCTTGAGCATCGTCCAGCCGGATCAGGACGCTGCCTTTGACCACCTCCGCCCCTTCGCGTGCCGTCAGGTCCACGACGCGTCCGGGAAACTTGCTGGACACCGTGACATGGTCGCCTTCGATCCGTCCATTGGCCTGAATCAGCCCATCCGGCAATCCGTTGTGCCACACGAGCCGATCGAGGGTGACGTAGCCGCCTATCAACACCAAGGCGAGAATGACAGCCGTCACTATGGAAGTACGGGTCGGCATGCAATCAGTCGGTCGCGACGCGTGGTGCCATCAGGATCGAAACGCCCGGTCGCGCACGCGCCGACACTGTAGTCGATGGTGAGCCTTTTTGCCAGAGACGACCCTCATCACACATCGGCCCGCCTTCACCTTACGACCTGGCGATCTCCATGCCGGTTCATCCCCTTGCGGATGTGTTCCACGGCGTCAGCCTTCTGTTCCGGCCGGATGGGGGCAGGCCACCACGTCACCTTGGGTACTCGTCATGCGATCGACTACTCCCGAGGACGGGAAAGACCAAGCTTCTTGATTTTCGAGGTGAGGGTGGTGCGCTTAAGGCCCAGCCGTGCCGCTGCACCGTCAGCGCCGCCGATGACCCATCGCGTGTCACGCAAGGTGCGCAGGATCTGGTCGCGCTCGGCATCGTGAAGTGTCCCTGCGGGAGCGGGAGCCGGCTGCGCCTGAAGTTTGAGTTCCGGCAGCGGCACCTGCAAGTGAGAGCCTTGAGTCAGAATCACGGCGCGCTCAACGAGGTTCTCCAACTCGCGGATGTTGCCCGGCCAGTGATAGCCGGACAGGGCGTCCAACGTCGCCGACGGAATCGATTCGATGGGCTTGTTCATGCGAGCGGCATAGTGTTGCGTGAAATAGCGCACCAGCACCGGAATATCTTCTCTCCGCTCGCGCAGTGGCGGCAGGGTGATCGGAAACACATTCAGCCGGTAGTACAGATCGCTTCGGAACTCCTGCTGCTCAACCAGCTTCCCCAGATCTCGATTCGTCGCGGCAACCAGCCGGATATCCACGCGCACGGTCCGAGTACTCCCGAGCCGCTCAAACTCCTGCTCCTGCAGAACACGGAGCAGTTTGGACTGGAGCTCCAGTGGAATTTCCCCCACCTCGTCCAGAAAGATCGTGCCGCCATGAGCCAATTCGAACCGGCCGACTTTCTGCGCGATCGCCCCGGTAAACGCGCCCCGCTCATGGCCGAATAATTCGCTCTCCAACAGGCCGGTAGGGATCGCCGCGCAGTTCAGTTTCACAAAGGTTCGCTGATTCCGGTCACTGAGCCGGTGAATTGCCCTGGCGATGAGTTCCTTGCCCGTGCCGGTTTCGCCCTGGATCAGAACCGTTGCCTGGGTCGGCGCCACGATTTCGACTTGCGCCAGCACCTGCTTCAGCGTCCGGCTGTCACCGATGATGTCGTCGAAGCCATGTTCGAGGCGAATCTCCTCCTCGAGATACTGCTTCTCCTCGGTCAGCCGGTCCTTGAGGTCGGTGATTTCCTGATACGCCAGCGCATTGTCCACGGCGAGCGTAATCTGTCCGGCTACCTGGCTCAAAAACTCGACGTCCTGTTCGCTGAACGCATGCTCCTGACGGCTGGCCAGATTGAGACAGCCGATCACACGATCGCGCGACAACAGCGGCAGTGAGCACATGGAGCGGAAGCCTTTTCGAATGAGAAGCTGCGGTACGGGATGAGAAAACGCACTCAGGCTCAGGAGGTTGTTGGCTACCGCGGGGCGCTTTCGCTCGAACGCGAGGCTGGCCAGAGAACCAGCGACATCCGACATCGTCCCCTCGATCAACGCGCCTTCGTTGTCAGGAAAATCCAGGGCCTCCAGGCGGACACGGTTGGTTGTGCTTTGGTAGAGGATCAGGCTGGCGTATTCCTGCGGGACCATCTCGCGGAGGCACAGACTCACCGCCTTAAACACTTCTCGCAGATCCAGCGTGGAGGCCATCGTGTTCGTCATGCGCAACAACAGACTGAAGCGATCCCGCTGCCGTTCGACGTCCCTCCGGGAGGCTTCCACCGCCTCGCGGTTGAGCACGTTCTCCACCGCCACCGCCACTTGACGCCCAACCTGCTGCATGAATTCCCTATCTGCGACGCCGTACGCCTGCTGTTCCAGGCTCGAAAATTCCAAAGACCCCAGTCGCTGAGCCGCGGAGGTGAGGGGAACCAGACAGCAGGACTGCACGCCGTCTTCCCGCATCAAGCCGATCACCTTCGGCCAGCGATGCTCGGCGGCCAGATCGTTGAGCAACAGCGGCTGCTGGGTCTCCCACACCAGGCCGGCCGGCGTGTCAGCCGGATCGCTTTCGTGACCGCCGACGATTTCCGCCGGGACATTCGCGCGGAGCACATGGAGACGCATGACCTTGCGCTGATGATCGTGCAGCGAAAGCCCGACGAAATTGACCGGCACGACTGACGGCAACAAGCGCGCAAGATCCTGCACCAGAGCGGACAAGTCGGAGTGACTAGCGATCGCCTCCGCCACGCGCAACAACGCACGATAGCGGTCACTGTCTCCTTGAGTCGCCCCCAATTGTGAGTGGATAGTCATGGCCGTGAGTATGCCGGCTGTTAAATCGGTACACAATGACCGCATGGCCAGCCTAACGCGATCTCTCTGCGAAATCACCGGGATAGTTGAGCATCCCCACCGTCATCCCCTTCGACTCGCGCGTGTATCGAATTAGTAGCCGGCGAACTGTTCAGTTCGAATATCGCTGTCGTTGATGCGGGCATCCTTGAGCATGGTCCGTAACGCCACGACCATGCCCGGAGGACCGACCACATAATAGATCGGCTTCTCAATGTTCAGAAGATACTTCGAGAGCAGGGCTGCGTCGAGGTGCCCCGTTTCCTCTGCCCAGGGACGGGATGATTTCGCTGGCTCCGTCATGATGCCCACGAAACGATAGTGTGGATTCTTGTTTTGTAAGGCCTGCAGTTCTTCCAGGAAAGGCGCATCCTCAGGCCTTCGATTCGAAGAGAACAGCACCATGCGTTGCGGCGACTGCTGCATCGCCGCCTGCACCACCATGCTGCGAACGGGTGTGATGCCGATCCCGCCCGCCAGAAAAACAGCCGGGCGGGTCTGGTCGGCATGCAGCACCAATTTCCCAAACGGCCCTTCCATGCGGACAGTTGAGCCGATCGGCATACGTTGCAGTTCGCGCTTGAACGCCGTGTCACGCAGCCGGGTGGCCACCATCAAGGTTGACTCCTGTGGCGCACTCGCAATGGAAAAGGCTCTGGTGTTGCCGGCTGCATCAGTCTCGAAGGGCTCGGGCAGCGTTAAGTCCACAAACTGACCGGGCGTGAACACAAACCCCGCCGGCTTGTCGAAGTGAAACGCCATCGTGCCCTCTGCAACCAGCTGGCGCCCGGTCAGTTTCACGGTACAGGCCTTCGACGCCTCACTCATGTCGTCTCTCGTTCCGCCCTGACGGGTCAGCCAACCACTTGCGCTTCGCCCAGGAGTTAGAGCGACTTATGCGTGCCGTCGCAGAACGGCGGATTCTTCGTGTGCTTACACTGGCACAACGCCACGGTTTTCTTTTCGGTCGTGGTGAATGCCATGGGCGTGAACCCCGTTCCCTTGTGAGACCCGTCACAAAACGGCTGCTTCTTCGAGCGCCCGCACCGACACCAATAGTGGGTGCCCGCTTCCAACTCCAGGACGGCCGGCTGCTTCGCTGCAATGACTGGTTCTTCCATGAATACTCTCCCTCCCTGTTTACAATGATAACGGTTTGATCGGCGAAACGACCGCGTCCGGATTGTTCTTCCAGATCGCCTCGTCCGCATCGACGTAAAGCTCCACCTCAATGCCGTCCGGATCGCGAAGGTAGAGGCTCTGGCTGACGGTATGGTCGCTCATGCCGTCGATCGCGATCCCGGCCTGCTCCAACTCGCGCTTGGCTGTCCGAAGTTCGTCCAGGCTGTCACCGACTTTGATGCCGATGTGATACAGCCCTCGCCTGCGGCCCGGCGGCGGTCCAGGCGCATCACCGACCTGGATCAGCAACAACTCGTGATGCGTGCGGCCGGAGGTCAGCGCGGCAGCGGCGCCGTTGAAGATCCGCCCGACTTCGTGGAAACCCAATAGGTCCCGGTAGAACGCCAACGAACGCTGCAGCTCCTTCACATAAAACACGACGTGCCCCAAATATTGCGCGTTCATGGTCGTGACTCCTTCCTCGGCGTAGCCGTTATTGAAGTAGCCCCCGGACCGCCGCGTGGGCCAGCACCACATCAGGCTCTCGTTGCAAGGCCTCGTAATAGTGCCGACCGAAGCCATTGCCGTCTTCAGAAGGCATCAACAGGGTCCGGACCGAGCCGATCACCGCGGTGATCTCGTTGCGATCCGACGCTTCGTTTTCTTCGGACAACTCATCCAACCGCGCCATCAGTTGGGACAGGGGACGCAACCACGCAAACCAGGCATCCCCGAGAACTAATTGAAAAAATGCGCCATTGGTCGGGATGCGCCCATGCACCCGTTCATAGGACACTCGTTCGCCGTCCAGCAACGCCTTGTGCAGGCGCAACAACGCCCGGGACAGGTTATCCAGATGTGCCGCGGCATGATCCTGACCCGACATGCGTCCGCCTCCTTGCGAATGTCTCTTCATTATCCCGTCGGTTCACTATCGAGTTGATGAGCCTTGCGGCCGCCCCGTGCGAGCGGAGCGGTGGTCACGCGCGCCTCAAGCATGAGCCGCGCCAGGTCCGCCGCGCGGGTGACAAGCGCTTCCGCCCCTTCACGCAACTCCCGGCTGGCCTGCACTTCGCGATTGTTCCGCTCCATGTCTTCCGCACTCCAACCGCGCGAATGAGCGATAAAGGGAAATTGCGGAAACTGACACCCAACCTCGGCGAAGAAGGTCATCAACTGTCCGGCAACTCCCTGCACATTATCCTGCCCGCCCATGATGATGAAGGCGGCAACTTTGTCCCTCAGGAGATGCCGGTTGGCGATCGTCTCCTGATTCTGAATGCAGTTCAGCCGTTCGACCATTTTGTAGTACAGGCTGCTCGCCCCGCCCCATCTGATCGGCGTGGACAGGAGAATCACATCCGCCCAATGTACGATGCCCTCATACACTCGGTCCATTTGATCCGCCGCGTCCATTTGGGTAATCGAACAGGGCCAGGTGCAGGCTTCCGCCGCTTTCGAATAGAACCCTTCACAGGAGCGGAACGAGAGGTCCCGCAACCGGATGAGTTGAGTATCGAGCCGAAGTTGCTCGCGCGCATGCTCCAAGGCGGCTTCCAGCAATGCGTCGGACGCGCTATATCGCGGCTGATCCGCCGTCATCACCGTAGTGGCAATGCCCAGTACGCGGATGGGGCCCTCGGCGCGCACAATCGGACGGGCCAGGGGATGCGGGGCCTTCGCCTGCTTCCGGCGTTTCGTGGCCGAGGTCAGATCCACATAGAGACGGCCGTTCTCGATGATCAGGGGATAGGAGGGGACCTGATCGTCTTCGTACCCCGGCTCTCCGAGACCAGTACGGCGATGAAACTTCCAGTAGTGCCAGGGGCAGACGACATAGTCGCCCTCGAGCCGCCCCTCGCCCAAGGGCCCCCCGATGTGATTACAGATTCCTGAAATCGCCGCGAACTGGCCGTCCTTGTAGCTGAGGGCGAGCGTCGTGCCACCGGATACGACTTCCTGCAGTGGCGTGAGCTTTAGGTCTTCAACTGACCCTACGTCAGTCCACGTTGTATCCGGCACGACAGACCCTTCCTCTATCCGACCAGACTCTCCGCACCTCGGTCACAGCCGCTTCCTGCTCCATGTCTACCGTCCCCGCCGAGCTCTTCCGGGAGAAACCAGCTCGCGCACGAGGCTTGCGAGGATAGGCCTTGACCGGATCTTTCGCAAGCCTGGCCTTCTCGGCATGAGGCGTCCTATCTCGTTGTTCGTCGCCGGGCAGGCGAGGGCTTCCTGAAGGTGACGCCCGCCTTCTGGACTTCCTGATAGGGGAGAAGCCAGACCAACGATTCATCCGACAGATCCCCTACTTGAATGCGGTTTCCCCAGGGGTCGCGGAAATCGCAACGGAAATGCGGCTCCATTTTCAGCTTGTACTGTTTGGTGAGCTTGCGTCGGACTTCTTTGATCTGATCGGCATCACGAACCATCAATCCGAAATGCTTTACGCGATCCGGCTGCAACCTCTCGACTTCGAAAATCGCCATAAACTGATGCTCACCCAGTTTGCACCAGGCGGCGCCTTCCCCTCCGCGCAACATCTGCAAGCCGAACACATCCGAATAGAACTTCACGGCCTTCTTGGCATCGGTGACCTCGATCACGATATGGTTGCATCCGTAGACCTGAACCGCCATGTCCATTTCTCCTCACCCGGTTGACTGCTCGATCGCCGCGAGAAATGTCTCGACCGGCTGCGCACCCGACACCACCGTCTTTCCGTTCAACAGAAAGTAGGGGACGCCTCTGATGCCCAACTGGCGACCGCGTGCTTCTTCCTGTCGAACCGCCTCAATCCCGTCATGGCTCTCCAGGAAACGACCGGCCGCTGCCCCGTCCAAGCCGGCCCGATCGGCAAGGGACACCAACACCCCGGGCTCTCCGATATTCAGCCCCTCGGAAAAGTATCCGTGAAAGAGTGCTTCAGCAGCGGCATCCTGACGGTCCTGCTGCTGGGCGAACCAGATCAACCGATGGGCCTCAAACGTGTTTGGCGTGCGGGCAATACGCTCGAACGCGAACTCAATGCCCGCACTCACGCCAGCCCCCGAAATTCGATTCTGAATCGCCTGCAGTTCCCCGGGCCCGCCAAACTTCGCTTCGAGGTACACGCGCCGATCCATCCCGGCCTTCGGCATGGTCGGATTCAGCTGAAACGGGCGCCAGAACACCAGGGCGGACTCCTGTCTGCCCGTCGACTCCAGCGCCTGCTCCAGCCGTCGCTTCCCGACATAACACCAGGGACAGACCACGTCGGAATAGATGTCGATGGTCAGCACCGGCCCGGTCATGACAAATGTCCCATCTTTCCCGCTTGGTAATCCTGCACGGCCTGAATGATCTCCTCGCGCGTGTTCATCACAAACGGACCGTAGCGGGCAATCGGCTCCGCAATGGGCTCTCCGCTCAGCACAAGCATGGTGGCCTCTTGCTTTGCCTCCAGCACCACCCGCTCACCCTGTTGTCCGAACAGCCCAATTTCCACCTCCTCCACCGCCTGAGACCCGTTCACCACCACCTGCCCGTGGAGCACGAACAGGGATGAATTGAATCCCTCGGGCAAATCGAGTTCCACCCGGTGACCTGCCGCCAGGCGCAAGTCATACAGGTGGACCGGGCTGAAGGTCTTCGCCGGCCCTGTCACTCCGCGAAATTCTCCGGCAATCACGCGCAGCCGGCCAGCTCCTCCGCCGAGTTCCACCGTCGGAATATCGCTGCTATGCAAGGTCTGATACCGCGGCGGCGTCATCTTGAACGCCTTCGGGAGGTTCACCCACAGTTGAACCCCTTCCAAAAGGCCGCCTGTTTTCGCAAACTCTTTCTCATGCAGCTCCTCGTGCACGAGGCCGGATGCGGCCGTCATCCACTGCACATCGCCGGGGCCGATGACGCCTCCGCTGCCCGTCGAGTCACGATGCGCCACTGTTCCGTGATACATGATCGTCACTGTTTCGAACCCCCGATGTGGATGTTCACCCACGCCGAGCCGGCGAGAGGTCGGCGGAAATTCCTCCGGCCCCATATAATCGAGCATCAAAAAGGGAGACAATTGTTCCTCAACCCCGGCGCCCGGAATCATGTTCCGCACCGGAAACCCGTCCCCGACCATATGCTGAGACCCTGCCTGATAGACTCCCACGAGCTCTTTGGTGGTGATGGTCTCGGTTCGCATCTCGGCCTCCTTTCTTACACCATCTCCCGCAAGGCCTCTGCGAGAGAGATCGTTCCCCGCACGAGGGACTCGGGACGCTCATACCCAACGGCGCCCTTGGAAAAAGATGCGTACATCTCTTCAAACAATCCAGCCGCTTCGGTGGAGAACCCGAATGACGTGAATGTCGGGACCACCGCGCTCAGCGGCGCGTCCTGGACGACGACCGCTCGCCCGAGAATCCTGCTCAACGCGCTGGCCGCCTGCTCAGGACTGTACTCTTCCGGACCCGCGAGTTCTACAATCGTATGGCCCCTGCCTGCGGCCATCAAGCGATCCGCCGCCACACGACCGATGTCCTCCGTGGATATCATCGGCATCTTCAGCCGGGACGGAATGAAGGAGGGCAGCAGGCCCTGTTCCTTTGCCAACCCGATGCCAGACGCCCAGTTATCCATAAAGTAACCGGGCCGCAGAATCGTTACATGACGCGCCACCGCGGTCAGTGCTTGCTCGCCATACCGAGCAGCGCGAATCGGCCCCGTTCCTTCCGGAAGCTGTCCGCCGATCGACGATAACAACACCACCTGGGCAATCCCGCTCGCCTTCACGGCTTCCGCGATCCGGTCTATCCGCCGCCGCTGTTCGGCAAGCCACGACGTCGCGCCATAGTTCGGCGGGATCAGCAGATACACGCTCGATGCTCCTTGCAACGCCTTCGTCAGAGCAGCCTGGTCATCCAGCGAGGCAACGGCCACTTCCACTCCCCTGGCTGCCCAGCTCGTCCCTCTCTCAGCCGAGCGCACCACGATCCGCAATGGCTGTTTTCGTTCCAGCACCCTCTCCGCAACGACCGATCCCGTATGTCCTGTGGCGCCCAGTACAACCAACATCGCTGTAGTACCCTTTCTGCCTTAGGCGAGCCGTTCCGCGATGAGCTTATCCGCTGACCCTCGACCGGCTCCCGTCACCAGCAAGGCTGCGGCCAATCCGATCACCAGCAGGTGATACTCGTATCCTTCGCCCTGCTGCTGTCCGGACCAATTCATAAAAAAGCCGACCGGCAGGTGCACCGTCACAATAGCCCCAAGCATGCTCACGATGAAGCTGGCAGCCGTGAATCTCGTCAATAGACCGGCCAATAACCCCAAGCTGCCGAAAAACTCCCCCATGATGACGAGAAACCCGATGATCCAGGGTAGTCCCATTTTTTGAGTAAAATATCCCATGGTGCCATCGAATCCGACCCCGCCGAACATTCCCAGCAACTTTTGAGCGCCATGGGGAAGCATCACCAGCCCCAGGGTCAGCCGCAAAATCGCACCGGCCCAGCTATCATCAGTCGAAAAAAGCGCCTTCATGGAACCCCTCCTGGTTGAAGTCACCAAACGTCCTCGATTTCAACTCGGGGACGCGGCGGCCCCCAGGCTGCCTGCACCCCACTATAATAGTTCTAGTTAGGACAAAGTCAAGAGCAAATATCTCCCTCGCGCATACCTCTCCGGGGTTTGTCCATGGACCAACCTTTACGTTACGCGAGCGCAAGAGAAGCCTCCCCGAAGGAACACCCTGCCAGCAAGAAGGGGCATCTGGCCGAACCAGGGGGCAAGGCCTCTCACGAGATTCAACTCGGCAGGAAGAGACGGCGCACCGGCCAATCAGGAAGTGGGAATCCGCTATTTCCGGCTCTTGATCGCCCGTTCGACTTCGCGGCCAGCCTCACGAGCCTTGATGGACTCGCGGCGATCGTACTGCTTTTTCCCTTTGGCGAGGGCCAGCTCCACCTTCGCGTGGCCGCGTTTGGAAAAGTAGATGCGCAGAGGGACGAGGGTCAGACCCTTGAGCTGGGTTTTCCCGATCAGTTTGTTGATTTCCTTGCGATGCAGCAGGAGCTTCCGCTTTCGGAGCGGATCATGGTTCATCAGGTTGCCGTGCGAGTAGGGGCTAATGTGGCAGTGATTCAGGTACACCTCACCGTCATCGACCGACGCATAACTGTCCTGGAGGTTCACACGGCCCTCGCGCAGCGACTTCACCTCGGTTCCACGGAGGATGACGCCGGCCTCGAACTTCTCCTCGATAAAGTAGTCATGGTAGGCCTTCCGGTTGGTGGCCACCACTTGGTACTGATCGTCTTTATCCTGCGTCTTGGTCATGTTGAAGCGGCGACTGCTGTTTCACCCACCCGCATTTTGATATGATGCCGCCATGCGAGGACACAGCCGGCTTGATTCCTTCGGCACCATTCTAGCAGGTGTCGCCCATCGGTTGGGCCTGGAGAGCAAACTCTTTGAGGCACGCCTGCGACGCCATTGGCCCGACATCGTGGGCGAACCGATCGCGACCCACACGCGCCCCGACCAAATCCGATTCAAAAAACTCCACGTCTATGTCCAGAACTCCGTGTGGCTGCAGCAACTGACTTTTCTTAAGCCGGTGCTGCTGGACAAGGTGAACGGGATGGCCGGGGACACGCTGGTGACTGACATCGTGCTGCGCATTGGGGAGTTTTCTGCGGAGCGGGTAACAAGCCCGCCGGCCGGAGCCCTCGAAGCCACTCCATCCCAGCCGAGCGCCGAATTGGTGCGGGAAGCCACGCTCCACACGCAGGCCATTCAGGATCCGGCCCTCCGGGAACAACTCGCGGCCGTCATGGTGCAGGCGTTGTCTGTGACGCCTGACGCTTCGCGACGGATCCCTTGAACAACTGCCGCGAATACGCTGCGGTGGCCGCGCTGTCTTTGCCTTTCGGAACCGGCCCGATACGGCCTTCCTCCTCCTGCTCGTCCAGCCGGTAGGAGCCACGTACCGATCCCTCAAATCCGTCCCGCACCGCCGGGTCCTCGCCCGTCACATACCTGTGCAGGATTTCCGGTTCCGTCCACCCCTCGTCGGTGAAGATATAAATCGCAATGTGCTGGTAGCGGCCTTTGGGATCGTCCGGAGTCGTCGGCTGGATTTTCATGCTGCCGAAATTCCGGGTTTCCGCCGCAACCTTCCGGAATCGCTCGATCAACGTTTCGATCTCAGTATCGCTGGTCCAGGAGGGTACGTGCACCGCGACGATCGCGCGCTCCTGAGACCCGATGCTGTAAGGAGGAATGGACCGATCCGGCCGGCTGAGAAACATGCCGCCCCAGATCAGGGCAAAAGAGCTGAACAGGACGCCCAGCGCCAATTTCACAACCGTATCCAGCGGACGCTTACCGGAAGGCCTCGCGGGAACCCCGCCCGGCGGCGGATTCTGGTGGTTCATAACCATGGTGAGGGCCGCCTGATTCCCCCGCCGGTCACGGAATCACGACTCGCCCTCTTCGGGCACCCCTTCTTCGCGTTCGACCAACCGCACCACGGCGACCACGCGATCCTCATCACCATCCATATCCAGCAGACGCACCCCTTGCGTGTTGCGCCCGATTTCACGGATGTCGTCCACCTTGCAGCGCAGCACTTTGCCCTGCGCCGCCATCAGCATGATTTCATCTTCGTCCCGAACCTGGAGGAATCCGACGGCCGCGCCGTTCCGCTCCGTGGTCTTGACGCTGATGATGCCTTTGCCACCGCGGCCCTGCACGCGATACTCGTTCACCGGCGTGCGCTTCCCGTAACCGCCTTCGGTGACGGTGAGAATCGCCGTGGTGGAATCGGGTGTGATGGTTTCCATGCCGATGACTTCATCGCCTGGCTCGAGGGTAATCCCGCGCACGCCGTGAGCCGTGCGCCCCATGGCACGCACATCTTCCTCCTTGAAGCGGATGGTGATGCCCTGCTTCGTGCCTAACAGAATCTCGCGCTGGCCGTCGGTGAGATCCACGCCGATCAATTTATCACCCGCATCGAGCGACAGTGCGATGATGCCGCCCTGGCGCGGATTGCTGTAGGCCGATAGTTCCGTCTTCTTGATGACGCCCTGCTTCGTGCCCATGATGACAAACCGATCGGCGCGATACTCTTTCACCGGCAGGGTTGCCGTGACCTTTTCGTCTTTGGAGAGGGCCAACAGATTGACCAGCGCCTTGCCTTTGGCGGCCCGGCTTGCTTCGGGAATTTCGTGCACCTTGAGCCAATAGACCTTGCCCGCGTCGGTAAAGAACAGCAGGGCGTCGTGCGTGGAGGCCGTGAAGAGGGTTTCGACAAAATCCTCTTCCTTGATCCCCATGGCAATCTTGCCTTTGCCGCCCCGCCGTTGCGCGCGATAGAGCGTGACCGCGTTCCGCTTGATGTACCCGGCATGGGAGATCGTCACGACGACTTCCTCTTCGGCAATCAGGTCTTCGAGCGTCAACTCCGCTTCTTCTTTGACAATCTTCGTGCGGCGTTCGTCCTGATACTTCTCTTTGATCTCCGTCAGTTCATCGCGGATGATCTTGCGCACCAACGCTTCACTGCCGAGGACTGAGCGCAGGTATTCAATCGTCTTCAGCACTTCACGATACTCTTCCACCAACTTGTCGCGCTCCAGTTGCGTGAGCCGCTGGAGACGCATGTCGAGAATGGCATTGGCCTGGATTTCAGACAATCGGAACTGCTGCATCAGGCCCGCGCGCGCCACGTCTGGCGATTGCGAACGCCGGATGAGGGCAATGACGGCATCCAGATTGTCCAGGGCGATCTTGAGCCCTTCGAGGATATGGGCGCGTTCCTCTGCCTTGCGCAAATCGTACGCCGTGCGCCGCACGACCACTTCGCGCCGGTGCTCGACAAAAGCCTCCAGAATCCGCTTGAGGTTCAGCACCTCGGGCCGGTTGTTGACGAGCGCCAGCATGTTGACGCCAAAGGTCGTCTGCAGCTGACTGTGTTTATACAAATTGTTCAACACCACGAGCGGAATCTCATTGCGCTTCAGCTCGATGACCACCCGGACTCCTTCGCGATCGGACTCGTCCCGGATATCGGAAATGCCCGTCACGCGGTCTTCCTGCGCCAGGTCGGCAATTTTCTCGATCAGCTTCGACTTGTTCACCTGGTACGGAATTTCGGTAATGATCAACCGCTCGCGATCGGTGCGTTCGTCCGTCTCGATGGCGACCTTGGCCCGGACCGTGAGCAGCCCGCGCCCCGTTTCATAGGCATCCTTAATGCCGGACGTGCCGTAGATGAATCCGGCGGTGGGAAAATCCGGCCCGGGGATTTTTTTCATCAGCTGCGCAATCGTCACGTCGGGATTCTCCAACAGCAAGAGCAATCCTTCGATGACTTCGCCCAGATTATGCGTCGGAATGTTCGTCGCATAGCCGACGGCAATGCCGCCCGCTCCGTTGACCAGCAGATTCGGCACCCGGGAGGGCAAGACCAGCGGCTCGACACGCGACTCGTCGTAGTTGGGACCGAAATCGACCGTTTCCTTTTCAATATCCGCCAGCAACTCTTCGGCCAGCTTGGTCAATCGGGCTTCGGTGTACCGCATGGCCGCCGCCGCGTCGCCGTCCATCGACCCGTAGTTGCCCTGGCCGTCCACCAGCATGTAGCGCATGTTGAAGTTCTGCGCCATGCGCACCAGGGTGTCGTAAATCGCCGAGTCGCCATGGGGATGGTAATTACCCATGATCTCGCCCACGATTTTCGCCGACTTGCGGTAGGGCCGATTGGCGGCCAGCCCCATCTCGTTCATACCGTGCAAAATGCGACGGTGGACCGGCTTCAAGCCGTCCCGCACGTCGGGCAGCGCGCGTCCGACGATCACGCTCATCGCGTAGTCGAGATACGACGAACGCATCTCGTCTTCGATCGCAATTTGACCTAAGCGTTCATCTGGCGGCATCTACCCTCCATGGATGCTGAAAATGTCCCTCGGCTTCGTTCTCGGCTCGAGAAGGTCCTCAACGTACCCCTGAGGGTACGCCTCCGGTCCTCTCTCGCCTGCGGCCTTGCCGAAGCGCCATTTTAAGCATCCTACGAATTCACAGAACCAAGTTGTCGTCTTCGCGATCAGGACCGGCTATACGTCCAGGTTCCTGACTTCCAACGCATGTTGCTGAATGAAATTGCGCCGAGGTTCCACTTCGTCGCCCATCAGAATCGTGAAAATCTCATCCACTCCAGTCATGTCTTCCAGGTTGACTCGCAGCAAGGTCCGCTTCTCGGGGTCCATGGTGGTTTCCCAGAGCTGGCCCGGATTCATTTCGCCGAGACCTTTATACCGTTGAATGTTCAAGCCCTGTTTGCCTTCCTCCAGGATGGCCTGTACCAGCTCGGCTGAACCATTCTTGAGGACCTCGGCCTCCTTGATCCTGATCTTGTACGGAGGTTTACCCAGCCCAATGGCCGACGGGGCCTGTTTTTGCAACTCGCGGAAGTCCGCCGATCCGACCAGCTCGTGCGTCACCTGCAACTCATAGGCGATGCCGCCCGTGGCGACTTTGCACACCAGTTTGCTCGATTGATGTTCTTCGTCCTCAAGAATATCGATCGTCGGCTCCGCCTTCGGGTAGACCAATGCCAGTGTGGCCTTCACCCGATCAACGACCGTCCGCAGCGACGCCGGATCCTTCAAGACTTCTCGCGTCAACGCCGGTTCATCAACAAACGCCCGCAGCATGTTGGCTTCATGGTGCTTCTTGTTGACCTTATGCAAAAGACTTTCGAAGGCGATCAGCTTTTTGAGGATCGGCAGCAATCGGCGACCTGTGACGAATTCCCGGCCATTCTCGAGAGCGACTTCCACCCCCTCGACGGCGAGATCCGCGAGATATTCGTTCATCGCCGGCTCATCCTTGAGATACCGTTCGGTCTTGCCTTTCTTTACTTTAAAGAGGGGAGGCTGCGCGATGTAGATGTAGCCCCGCTCCAACAGCTCCGGCATTTGACGGAAGAAGAAGGTGAGCAGCAGCGTGCGGATGTGACTGCCGTCCACGTCGGCGTCGGTCATGAGCACGATCTTGTGATACCGCGTCCGCGCAATGTCGAACGCGTCCTTGTCCGGTTTGTCGGAGTCTTCTTTCTTTCGGCCGATACCTGTGCCAAGCGCCAGAATCAGGGTGCGGATTTCGTCGCTGCTGAGCATCTTGTCGAAGCGAGCTTTTTCGACATTGAGAATTTTTCCCTTGAGCGGAAGGATGGCCTGGAACTTCCGGTCACGGCCCTGCTTGGCCGAGCCGCCGGCGGAATCTCCCTCGACGATGAATAACTCGCTTAAGGCCGGATCTTTTTCAGAGCAATCGGCCAGCTTGCCTGGCAGGGATCCGCCATCCAGCGCGCTTTTTCGCCGTATGAGGTCTTTCGCTTTCCGCGCGGCTTCGCGGGCGCGCGCGGCATCAATGGCTTTGCCGATGATCTTGCGGGCAACGGGGGGATTCTCTTCGAAGTAGGTGCCGAGCGCATCGTTCACCGCGGCTTCGACGATGCCCTTCACTTCGCTATTGCCGAGTTTCGCCTTGGTCTGTCCCTCGAATTGCGGGTTCCGCACCTTCACGCTGACGACCGCGGTCAATCCTTCCCGCACATCGTCGCCGCTCAGCGATTCCGTATCCTTCTTCAAGAGATCATTGGTGTTGGCGTAACTATTGATCGTGCGCGTCAACGCCGCTTTGAATCCCACCAGATGGGTACCGCCCTCTTTGGTGTTGATGTTGTTCGCGAAGGAAAAGAGGTTCTCGGCGTACCCGTCGTTGTATTGCAACGCAATTTCTAGAATGAGGTCCGCCCGTTCCGTCTGCACGTAAATCGGCTTATGCAGCGGAGTCTTGGCTTCGTTGAGGTGATCGACGAAGGAGACAATGCCGCCCTTGTAATGGAAGACCTGTTCCTTTTCCTTGCGATCGTCCTTGAGGGTGATCGCCAATCCTTTGTTGAGGAAAGCCAGCTCCCGGAGCCGCTGCGCCAGGACATCGAAGCTGAATTCCAGGGTTTCGAATATCTGGCCGTCAGGCTTGAAGCGCACCTTCGTGCCGCGGCGTTTGGTTTTACCCGTGACAGCCAGCGGCGCCTGGGGTTTCCCACGCTCGTAGCGTTGCTCGAACACCTGGCCGTCCTGCCAGATTTCCAGCTCCAGCCATTCCGATAGAGCGTTGACGACCGAGATGCCGACACCATGCAAGCCACCGGACACCGTATAGGCGCCCTGCTCGAATTTCCCGCCCGCATGCAGGACGGTGAGGGCCACTTCCGCAGCGGATTTTTTTTGCGTGGAGTGCATCCCGGTGGGAATACCGCGTCCGTTATCCACGACCGTCACGCTGCCGTCGATGTGGATCGTGACGTCGATCGCTTCCCCGAAGCCGGCCATGTGTTCGTCGACGCTGTTGTCCACGACTTCGTAGACGAGATGGTGCAACCCGTCGACGCCCGTGCTGCCGATGTACATCGCAGGTCGTTTACGGACGGCGTCGAGGCCTTCGAGCACTTTGATTTGGTCCGCGCTGTAACTGTCTGATTTCGGCTTGGCAGAATTGTCCTGCTGGTCGTCCTTGGCCATTCAGCTCCTTGGTCGATGCGTTCAGTCTTCAGCCATCAGCTCACAGCATGGGACGATCTGCCGATCGCGGCACGCTGACTGCTGATCGCTCGTTTCAGATCTTGATCGGCATCACGACGCATTTGAATCCCGGGCTCTCGGCCTCCTGAATCAGGCAGGGGCTCAAGGCCGTGTCCATCTGCAACGAGACCGATTCTCCGTCCATGACGCTGAGGGCGTCCAACAGGTATCGGGCGTTAAAGCCGGTATGAAGCGCCTCACCCTCGTAACGAGCCGCCAATTCCTCCGTGGCTTCCCCATAATCCGGGTTACTGGAGAACAGCGTCATGCCGCCCGGGGCGAATGACACCTTGACCGCGTTGGCCTTGTCCTTGGACAACACCGACACGCGCCGCAAGGCGCTCTCCAACAGGCCTCGATTGACCGCAATGCGCTTGCCGCTTTCCTTCGGCACCACCTGCTGGTAATTGGGATAATTCCCCTCCATGAGGCGGGACGTCAGAAGCAGGCCGCTCTTGCGGAAAATCATAAGATTCTTGGTGAACCCGATCAGCGGCTCTTCGTCGCCGCCTTCTTCGAGGAGGCGCCGCATTTCCTGAGCCGCTTTCTTGGGGATGATCGCCTTGATGTCCTGCGCCAGCGGCTTCGCATTCGGGCTCCCGACTTCCCGCTCCGCCACGGCCAGACGATGACCGTCGGTGCCGACGAGGCGCAACAGCGTCGTCTTCTTTTCGGTGGTCGTCAAACTGACGAGCAGGCCGTTCAGGATATAGCGGGCGTCGTTGTCGCCGGCGGCAAACAGGGTTTTGCGAATCAACTCCAGCAGGCCTGCCCCGGCCAGCGGCGTCAGTCCCTCCCGTTCGATCGAGGGCAGCGCGGGATAATCGCCGCTCGGAAGACCGACCACCTTGAATTGGCTTTTACCGAATTGGATTGTCGTCCAATTGTTGTCTCCTGAAGTGAGCTCAATCTCGCCGCTCGGCAGTTCCTTGATGATCTCGTACAACTTGCGCGCCGAAATGGTCACGCCTCCGGCCTCCAGCACCGTGGCTTTGTACAACCCGCGCATGCCGATCTCGAGATCGGTCGCGACGATCTCGGCCCCGTCGTGCTTCGCTTCCAGCAGAATGTTCGAGAGGATCGGCATGGTGTTCCGTTTTTCCACGACACCCTGCACGCGCTGCAGTCCCGTCAACAATTCCTCTCGTGCGATGCGTACCTTCATGGTCGGTCTCCTCAGAGGGCGCTCACGCCCTCAAGATCTTTTCTTTCAAGCCTTCCAGCGTCGTGTGCAAGGCGCCGTCGGCCTCTCTGGCTTTCGTGATCTGCCGGCAGGCGTGAATGATCGTCGTGTGATCCTTCCCTCCGAACTGGCGGCCGATCTCCGGAAATGAGGCATCGGTGAGTTCCCGGCAGAGATACATGGCGATCTGGCGGGGATGCACCAGCGTTTTACTCCGCCGGCGCGATTTCAAGTCGGCAATTTTCACATGATATTTCGATCCCACTGCCTCCTGGATATCCTCGATGGAGACGATCTTCTTCTTGTCGCCGATGAGATCGCGCAAGACGTTCTTCGCCATCTCCAGCGTGATCGCCTGCCCTGTGAGCGAGGAATAGGCGCCGACTCGCACCAGAGAGCCCTCCAACTCACGGATGTTGTTCTTCATCGTGGTCGCCAGAAAATGGATCACGTCTTCAGGCAGGGTAATCCGCTCATCCTCGGATTTTTTGCGCAAGATGGCGATCCGCGTCTCGACGTCCGGCGGCTGCAGATCGGCGATGAGCCCCCATTCAAACCGCGAACGAAGCCGCTCTTCAATATCCGGCATGTCCTTCGGAAAACGATCACTGGAGAGGACGATCTGTTTATGAGCTTCATAGAGCGTGTTGAAGGTGTGAAAAAATTCTTCCTGCGTCCGTTCCTTGCCCGCCAAAAACTGAATGTCGTCGATCATTAACATATCGACGTTGCGGTACCGCTTCCGCAGGTCGACCATCTTGTCGTACCGGATGGAATTGATGACCTCATTGGTAAACTGTTCCGTCGTCAGGTAGGCGATCCGCAAATCACTGCGTTCGGCCAAATAGTTCCCGATGGCATTCAGGAGGTGGGTTTTCCCCAATCCCACGCCGCCGTACAGAAATAACGGGTTGTAGGCTTTCGCCGGTTGCTCGGCCACGGCCATACAAGCTGCATGGGCAAACTGGTTTCCGGCGCCGACGACAAAACTCTTGAACGTATATTTCGGATTCAGCTGAATGCCGCGCTTCGATCGCGAGGCTACGAACCCGCGCCCGGCTGTATCCGGCGCAGACTGATCGGGCTGTGCCTGGGCGGGGACTTGCTTATGGTTGACCACGAACGAGACATCCATCCGTCCGCCGCCCTGGGCGGCCGACACCGCTTCCGCCAGCAGATCGTGATAATGCTCTCCCAACCAGTCGCCAAAAAACTTGTTTGGAACGGCGAGATAGGCCGTCGTTTCTTCAATCCGATCAAGCACGACCGGAGTGAACCAGGTTTCATACACCTGTTTCGGCACCTTCTCTTGAATATACACCAACGCGTCATTCCACATCTGATTCATCTTAGTAATTCAATCACTTACGAATGTTCACAGGCTTATGCACAGGTGTGGACAAATACATAGTCCCGCGCGATTTTATTGATGCTGCGCTGAGAATGTTTCCGGCATTCCTGTGGACATCCACCCATCGCCACTTTCATCGCGCCGCCTCATGCACAGGTCCCCTCACGTTATCCCTGAAAGCCCCCTGCCTTATACACCATCTCATCAACATGGGCCAGGATCTTCCATCGTCACTACCCGCGCCCCTCCCCACGTTCATCCACAGAACCCACATCTCCTACTCCGACTCCGACGCCTCCTGATCTTCTCTTTACTTGAAAGATATATAAGAGAAGAGCTTCCGGATTACAGCACAATGGTCGAGTGATGCTCGGCAATCAACGCAACAAGTTCCCGATAGGAAATATTTTTTCCGGAACCCTCTTGAATCGGCGCACCGGATTGCTGATGGAGAATATAGACAGGACCGGGAAATGGCGGTGGCGTCGATACAGCAGCTTCCAACAGAACGAGAGAAACCCGATCGGAAAGCTGAGTCTCGGCGGCTGAGGGTAACAGTGACTCGGCCGGGTCCGAAATCGGCCGACGAAGGAGATACAGTGTCTTATGCTCAGGCATACAAACTCACTATTGTTAAAACACTAAGACCCGGTCCGCAGACGCCATGGCCTGTCGGGCGGATTCCAATGTTCCAACGGTAACGGCAAATCCCTTCTGAATGTCAGGCCGCGGTCCTGAAGAGTAGACCAGCATAAATGGAATCTGGAGATGCTCAAACGAGGGGAGATATTTTTCGAGGATTTCCAGATCCACAATCTCATCTGACTCTTCAGCTAAGAGATGAACCGCAGATCCCATCAGAATGACCGTGATCGGATTTTCACCCGCAGCCAATCCCAAGGCAATGCGAAGGGCCTCGACCGGAACAGCGGATGTCAGGGGATCCTCACGAATCATCAGCACGATGGAAGCAGTCGCGGCCACAATTGAATCCTTTGAGGAACTATCAGGTGAAGGCCAGGAATCGGTCGCAGCCGTTGACGATGTTCGAGAGTACGACTAACCCGCAGAGGGAGATCCGTGGATCGAGCTGATCCGTCGACACTCCATGTTGCTGACACCCGTAGGCGCAGACGAACAGCTTCATGCCGCGACCGACGAGTTCGGCATAGCGGGGGTCGCGAAGATTTTTCACCCCGTGATCGATGCAATACAGATAGACATCGGCACCCTGGCTGATCGCTTCGGACGATAACGCGGCCACCGTCACGACGCTGGGATGTGATGGGGGTGTGGATAAGAGGAAACCGACCTTCAAGGCGCCCATAAAGACTTGCCTGTGGAAAAACTTTAGTAGTGCTTAATAATCAATAGTTTATATATTTAAACTTGCAAGCGGAGCGTACGAATTTTGGGAAGGAAAGTCAACTGGAAAAAGGAGTGGAATGACCGTTGAGAAGCCGCTCTCGAAACACGGCAACAAGGTCTGGGATGGAGACATCTTCCTGGGCTTTCGTCTGCATATTGCGCACAGTAGCCGTGCCTTTTGCCACCTCGTCATCGCCGAGGAGAATGGTGTAGCGAGCTCCCAGGCGATCAGCTTGCCTGAGATGAGCCTTGAGTGAAGCGGAGCGAAAATCCATGTCTGCCGACAGACCCGCCCGGCGCAGCTCATCCAGAAGTACGAAGCCGGCATCTGCAGCCTGGGTGCCGAAGGCCGCGACATAGACTCGCGGGATGGCGGGTACGACGAACGTCTCGGGCAACATCAATGCAATCCGTTCAAGGCCGACGGCAAACCCGACCGCCGGCACCGCGGCACCCCCGAGCTGTTCGACAAGACCATCATATCGACCGCCAGCACCAACCGCGTTTTGCGCCCCTAAATGCGAACAGGTGACCTCGAACGCCGTGAGGCAATAATAATCGAGGCCACGGACGAGGCGAGCGTTTACATGAAAGGGAATACCCACGGCCTGGAGGCCAGCCGTCACCCGTTCAAAATGATCGCGCGCCTCCGGTGACAGGGAATCGGCCAGCTGTGGCGCTTCCTCCGTGGCAGCGCGGCATTCGGGTACCTTGCAGTCCAACACCCGCAACGGATTCGCCTCGATCCGGCGTTGGCAGTTCCCGCAGAGACGGCTTTCCACACCCTTCAGAAACGCCACGAGCAACGGTTTATAGCGGGTCCGGTCCTCGGCATACCCGAGGTTATTGATTTCCAGGGTCAACCCCGGCAGCGTGAGGTCTGAAAGAAATCTCCACAGAAGCGACAGGACTTCGACATCGGCCCGCGGATCGGACACCCCGAAGGATTCCACCCCGAACTGATGGAACTGCCGCAGCCGCCCGGCCTGTGGCCGCTCGTGGCGGAACATGGGACCGGCATAACAATATTTTTGCGGCCTGGGATCGGCCGCCCGGTTATGTTCGATGAATGCGCGAACCGTCCCGGCCGTTCCTTCCGGCCGTAAGGTCAGGGAGGAACCGTCCCGATCCGCGAAGGTGTACATTTCTTTTTCGACGATGTCCGTCGTTGCCCCGATGCTGCGCGCAAACAACGTCGTGGTCTCGAAGATCGGGACGCGAATTTCCTGAAATCCGTAATTGAACGCCCAGCGCCGCGCGGTATCCTCAATGAATCGCCAACGAGGGGACTCTTCCGGAAGGAGATCTTTAACGCCTTTGATGGCCTTAATCATGGCTCTGGTAGTGGGCTCGCGGTTATTCGAGCGGGACTATAACGGCGGGCTCGCGGGCAAGTCAACGCGGCCGGCGGCTCAATCGCGTGATGCGTGATGAGTATCGGGCTCAGAAATGGGTCGTCACAGCAATCGGTCATCGATGGCGGAGGCCATTGGTGAATAACCGCTCCTCGTCCGAAAACAGGAACCGTTGTGATGAGAGACGACGCGGTTGCACCGTTTCCGCCGCGGGCGTATAGTGCCCTCCTTGTTTAAAACGGCGGTGCGCCGCCGAGATTTCGCGCGTTCGATTCAGAAGCCGCTCAGTCCGATAGTTCAAGCCTATGACGACTCCAGCCCGCCGCGTCATCGCCCTGGCTCCGATGCCACCGGAGAAGTCCGCCTATGCCCTGGCCCGGTATAGCCGGTCTCCGGACTCAATCGAAGACAGCATCAAGTGGGTGCACGGCCATTCCTCCGAGAAATTCTGGGAACAGTTTTATTTCGATTACGGGCATGGTTCGATTGCGGACCTGGGCCATGTCATTATTTGCTTCGAACAGATTTCCGAACTCGCCGCCATTCGTCTGGAAGACGAACCGGTGTGGGACGGGCAGGCCAAGTCGAGCCGGTATCAGAATTTCGCCTCGACCAGTTGGTATGTCCCTGGCACGATCAGCGGACAGGAGACGGAGGGAAGCTATCTAGGCATTTTGCGAGGGCTTCAGACGGTCTATCGCGCCCTGCACGACCCCTTGAGGCAATTCCTCACCGAACGTGAGCCTCGACCGGAGAGCATGACCCCCGCCGCCTATCAACGGGCCATCACCGCGCGAGCCTTCGATGTCACCCGTTACCTCCTGCCGCTGGCGGCGCAGACGAATGTGGGGCAGGTTGTCAGCATTCGGACGCTCGAAAAGCAGATCACGCGCCTCTTGTCCTCGCAGATACCGGAATTGCGCCAAGTGGGAGAAGAGTTGCAGGACGCCTGTCGAAAGCCGCCGGTGAATCTGTGGGGTGAACTGTGCGGTCAGGCGGCCGGGTTAGGCGAGCCGATGGCTCCCACTCTGGCGCGGTATGCGAAACCGAATGTCTATCAAGCCGAAGTGTACAGTGACCTGGCCCGCTACGCGAAGGAGGTGCTGAAGGGCACAGGGTTGGATCAACCCGCCGCGTATGGAGCCGCGGAGCCAGTGGATTTGATTGAGCCTCACGACCCGCTGGATGAAGTGGTGACGACGCTGCTCTATCGAGCATCCCAGGCCCCGTATCGAAACATTCTCGCCGTCGTCCGGGACTGGACCGAAAAACAAAAGCAGGACACGCTGGAAGTCGCATTTCAGAAACGCGGACCGTACGATGAATTGATCAAGGAATTCCGCAGCGGATATGCCTTTATCTTTGACGTTATGATGGATATCGGCGGGTGGCGCGACATGCACCGGCACCGCCGCTGCCAGCAGGTGCAACAGAATTTCACCACGGTGCATGGATTCGACACGCCGCCTATCCTGGCTGAAGCCGGGCTCGAACAGGAATATCGAGAGGCGATGGGGCATGTGAAATCGGACATCGAAAGGTTGAAGAAGGCCAGCCAGGAAGCCGCGCTCTACGCCATTCCGTTCGGATTCTCCGTACGCTGCCTGTTCAAGATGGACTATGCCGAAGCGGAATACATCGCGAAATTACGATCCGGGGTGAAGGGGCACTGGTCCTATCGCACCATCGCCTGGCTGATGAAAGAAAAAATCGCCGCCCGGTATCCAATCCTCGGCGCACGCATGCAGGCGACTCCGCCGGATGTGCAGGATGCGTTGACGCGCTGACCGGTATCGAGCCATCCCATGAATCAGCCTATCAATCAGATCGAAACGGCCCTCCTTGCGGGCGACTGGGACCGGTTGGGGTATGAAGCCGGGGCCTGGATCCGTGCGATCGAAGCGGCCGACGAAAAAGACCCTCGGCCCTATTTCGCGTTGAATGTGACACACCTGATTCGCGGTGAATTTGCCGACGCCTGGCGGGTCCATGCCCATGCCATGCAGGAAGCGGATGACATCGAACGGGTGGGGGAATGGGTGCACACCCTCCTGAAGCAGCATCCTGACAATGCGTACCTGAACCTGGTGCAGGGGATGTTTCTAGCGCAGTCCGGCCAGTCGGAACAATCAGTCGTGTTCTACAAAGAAGCTGTCCGGCTTGCCCCGCAATCCGCCTATCCCCATTATTTTCTGGCCCAGATCCACGAGCGGGCGGAGCATCTGGAAATGGCGATCAAGGAATATCGGGAGGCGGTGAAACTCGATCCGACCTTCGCCGCGGCCCGGACAAACCTCGGCGTCGCCTATCAGGAACAGGGCCGGCTCGAAATGGCCATCCCTCAATATCGCGAAGTGATTAAGCTGAATCCGAACGATGGCGTGGCCCATGCCAATCTCGGCTGCGCGCTGGCGGAGCAGGGAAAGTTCGAACCGGCGCTCCAGGCCTACAAGGAAGCGCTGCGTCTCAATCCGAACGATGCGGAAATTCACTTCGCGTTGGGAGGGGTCTACGAAACCAAAGGCCGCATGGATCTCGCCGTCAAAGAGTATCGCGCGGCCACGGAAGCGAACCCGGAACTCGCTCCGGCTCACACCGCGCTTGGCTGGTTGTTGATGGAGCAATCCCGCCCCACCGAGGCGATGGATGCCTTCAACCGCGCCGTGAAAGCCAATCCCGAGGAAGCGCAGGCGCTCTACGGCATCGGCAGAATCTATGCTGCCAAGGGGAAACGGGAAAGTGCCGCCGAAAACTTCTCCAAAGCCATCCGCTTCGAAAAAGATCCTGCCAAGAAGAACGCCATCATGAACGCCCTCTTCGCCAGCGGTCAGACGGGGGATTGAGGACCCAGTGGAGAAGTTCCCAGAGAGTTAGCGGTACGCATTGACAAAGACGTCTAGACGTCATATCGTATGCACCTCCCTATGACAATGCTAACCAGGCGACGACCAGGTGAAGTGCGAGACGCGATCTTTTCTGTCCTTTCTGCCTCGCCAGGTGGCGCTTCTGTTCAGACTATCGAGCGCCAGGTCATGGAGCTGATAGGGTCTGCAGCCGGTTCTAGCGTGCGGTCGTATTTGCGTTTGAATACGCCGACCGTTTTCGTTCGCACAGCGCGTGCACATTATGCTCTCAGATCGACTCACGGACATCAAATCTCTCGTGAAGCGCCAGCCCTATACCAAACACATCGCAGTTATACATTCGGTCGATCAAGCGTCGTTCATGCTGACTGTCTAGATTGGCTCAAGCAGCAGCAGCCGAACTCGGTCCATGCCGTGGTTACTGATCCCCCGTATGGCCTGTTCGAATACAGCATTGACCAGCAGAATAAACTAAGGGCTAGAAAGGGGGGGGTGTGGCGTATCCCTCCGTCCTTTGACGGAACTCAGCGTTCCCCTCTCCCCCGTTTTACGGTTCTCTCGACTCACGACCTGCGTAATCTCGAGTCATTTTTCTTTGACTGGGCCAAGGTACTAATACCGGTCCTTGTACCAGGGGCAAATGTGATTGTTGCTTCGAATCCTCTACTATCCTACTTGGTATCGGGGGCTCTGGCGCGGGCTGGTTTGGAACGCCGAGGTGAGATCGTTCGATTAGTGATGACAATGCGCGGAGGGGACAGACCAAAAGCTGCTCACGAGGAGTTTTCAGATATCAGTGTCATGCCGCGATCCATGTGGGAGCCCTGGCTTCTGTTTCGAAAGCCGCTGGAAGGGCGAGTTCAGGATAACCTCAGAAAATGGGGAACAGGAGGATTCCGTCGTCCCTCCCAAGACAAGCCATTTGGAGATGTCATCCCTTCATCGCCTACGAACAAATTAGAGCGAGTGCTGGCTCCCCACCCAAGCTTAAAACCTCAGCAGTTCCTTCGCACCTTGGTTAGAGGAGTCCTGCCTTTGGGTAAAGGCGTCATACTCGACCCTTTCTGTGGTGCGGCGTCCACCATCGCGGCGGCTGAAACGGTGGGATATGAAAGTGTGGGGATCGAGAAGGATCTGCTCTATTTTGAAATGGCCCGCAAGTCTCTACCCAAACTGGTTGCGTTCAAAAATGACGCCAACTATTCCTTGAGTTTGTAGATCCAGTTTTGTCTCAACTTTTCGATTCCGTTTTTATGGAGGGTGGCGGTCCGAGTTCCCAGCTCCCCACGCGAGTTTTTTCTGAAATCGTTTAGAGTAACCTTTCCCAAATATAATTCAGTAAAGGTCATCGGTCTCCTATCCCTCGCAGGCTCGGTCTCACAATCGACCGCATAGACGAACACACACATCCATTGATTGCGCGCACCGTGGGTGTCCACGGCGCCGCCCGATTTGCGGGTGGTCTTTATCTCCACTCCCTCTGTCCCGGCCTTTACCTTGTTCCCCGCATATACCCCATTCACCACCAGATCAGGATGGCCGTTATGAAAGAGATTCACGGTGAGAGTGCGAGAATGTTTCGCGAGAGTGGCGGTCAACATATCCGAGAGAAGACCGGACATAATGGCTGGCCGCAGCATATCGTCCAACCGTAGGAGCCCCCGCTCCACCAAGCCTTGATTAATATCGTAGAAGAAATCATAGATATCCTGCATCGCCAAATCAAAGTCCTTGAGGCGAAGCTCAAATGGAAGCGTTGCGTTACGGTTAAAGAACTCGGGATTGATCTGATTGCGACGTAAAGGCATGGGGGAAGATCTGACGGTGTCGAAAGTCTAACGACAATCCTCTCTAGCGTCAAACTTTACCAGCATGGATATTTTCTGGACTCCCCGATTGCTCAAACAGGTGCCCAGCGAGGCCGCAGGCGAGGAAAACACCGGAGGTGTACCCTCTTGGTACGGTGAGGATTTTTCGAGCCGAGAACGAAGGTGGTCGCCTGTTTCAGCAACCGGTTTAGAGCTCTCGAATCGCGCCCTGCAGGACGGTCATCTGAGTCATGGGGTCGCCGGAGGCTTGGAGTTCCGTGCGGATCTGTTCTTTAAGGTAGTTGGTATAGCCGATCTTGTCGATGAGCAAGTCGAGAAAACGTTCGGAGGACAACAGGCTTTGCGCCTTGAGCTCGTCGAGGGTCTCGTCGCTCACCGGCACATAGCTGGTGCCGATATGGAAAATGATGTTGTAGTGGCGATCGCGCCCGAGCCGTTCAAACCGTAATCCCTTCACGCGCCGTCCTTCCTCTTACAAGCCAACGGGGGCATATTGTAGACAATCACCGGTGAGAAGACAAGGTCGGTCTCGGCCTTTGCGGGCTCACCAGTCGCGGGTTCCCGGTGATCCGGTCAGGGTTTGGCGCTCTTCTTTCCGAAATAGTCACGCCGGCTGACGGACACATCAGACACGAACATGACCCCTGAGTGGCGGTCGAACAACGGGCGTAATCCGGCCAATACCGGTTCCACCTTTTCTTCCGGCACCACCGCCATGATCATCACCAGGCTTTCCTGCTCGCTGAACATGAAGTGCGCTTCGCGGACGCCATGGTGCCCTTTCCCGGAGATGTTGCCGATGATCGTGTACCCGGTCGCCTCGACCTTGTCCAACAATTCCGTCACGAACGGCCGGTGTTCTCCGGACACGATGACGCGGATTTCTTTCATGGGATGCAACGTGAGTGCGGCCATGTCTCGACTCCTTTGATAGTGATCGTCGCTTGCGACATCGAGCGTTTACCCAGCCTGTGAGGTCTCGCTGGGATGCTGGACCCTTCGCCATACGCCGGACGGCATGTAGCGGTACCAGGTGCCGTCCTCAGGGTCCAACGCGGCCAGATGGACCCACTCGTTGTGATAGAAATGTTGCAGGATTTCATGCCGCGCGATAAGTTTTTCGATCCGCGAGCGCGAGGCTTCCACCAGCGTCATCAAGCGCATCGGCTCATGGTAGGGCAGCTCACCGTTCATGACGGTTTGCCAGGCCAGGCCGAGGCGAAGATCGCTCCAGGGGCCGGACATGATCCCGACGCGGCCGACGACGTTGTGATAGATCTTGCTCCCGCTTCCGTACACATCATTATCCACCGCTGAGAAATAATGCTCCATGTTGATCCATTGCGCCACCACTTGCGGGGCGGTGAGGAGCACTTCGAGCCAGCGATCCGTCGGGTCTTCCCGATGGTCGTAGGATTGCAGAAAAATGCGCCCGGAAAGATTCAGCCCCTTCGTCAACTCCCGCCGGCCGATGATGAAGGCGGTGTTGCCGGACAGGCCCCATTCGGGCCGCACCTGACTCCAGTCCGCGCTTCGCGCAGCCACGTGCCCCGACGCCTTGTCGAAGGGCAGGACGGCGCCGACCTCGGGAAATCTTGCACAGCGCTCCTGGCTGGTGAGCTGGGCCGCTTCCCGCAAATCATCATAGAGGCGGGCCACATCTTTACGGTGGGTCGGGGGCGCGTCTTCGAGATCGAACAGCTGCACCTCATCGGTTGTGGTATCGACCTGTCCGGCAAGGAAGTGCGTATCCGGCGGAATGATAATGCCGCGTTTCGCCAGCCGTTCGCGCACCGGGGCGCGATTGGCCATGGCCGCCAGGACCCGCGCATTCGGTTTGCCTTCGTTTCCGCCGCAGGCGCCGCAGTCCAACGCCGACTCGAACGGATTGTTTTCCGTCGTGCTGCCGTGCGCGCAGAAGAGCACGAGCCGGGCAAAATTGCGCACCAAGCCCATCATGCGCAAGGCCGTTTCGAGGGTCAGGACCTGCTCCTCGAGGGTAAACCCGGTGCGGGTGATGCGTTCTTTCTGGCGCGACGCCGCGCGCCGGTTGATCCGGTAGTGCCGACGCAGTTCGTCCAAAAAGGTGGTCAATTGTTCGCTCGACACATCGACCGCCCGGGCGGCTTCGCTGAGGAACGGTTCGACGGGCGCATCCTCGTCGAGGGCCCGCCGCCGCAGCGCTTCGACAAATTCGGCCTCCACTCGCGAGCCATGCAGGCCGAGCCGATCGCGCAGGGCTTTCCAGATCAGCGCGCGTTGTTCGGAGACCACCATTTCTTCGGTTTCAGCCGGCGCCAGCTTGTCGACGGTTAAAATAGTGGCGATCGGCGGGACAAACAGCCGGCGGATCCAGCCGGTCAGGCGTTTGTACAGAGCCGGCAGGAAGGTCTTGCCCATCATGGGAAGGACGTAAAACCAGCCGAGCGATTCGACCATCACATACGGTGTGACGACGTTTTCTTTCAAGTCGTGCAGCAGCGTGTGACCGGCGTGGACCAGTTTGGCCCGGGACTGGTGTTTGGACACGTAATGGTCCAGGTAGCTGCGGGGGATTTCGCGGACTTCGTTCTTGGCGCGCATGATCACCGGAAACTGTTCGGTTTCATGCTCCTTGCCCCATGCGCGATATCGAATGAGGGCGGCGAAAAATCCCGCGAAGCCGTAGGTCTCGTTGGCGCCCGTCGATTCCAAATGACGGCGGAACGGCTCGGATCGCACATCGATGCAAAAGACCGATTGCGAATGGGGGCGGACTGGCGGTTGACCGTCGGGCGCCGCGGGTTGCGGTTTGGTCGGCGCGCGCCGCAGCATGCCGAACAGATGCTCCTGATAGCCCGCCTCAAACGCTTTCAGCCAGACCGGGCCATGCGCCGATTCGGGAAACGCGGCCATCCAGTCCAGAAGCTGGCGAAGGGGGGCCGGTGGCGCGTCCATCAGCAGGGTCGGCACGATCTCAAGCGCTTGGGCGAGCGCGAGCAGGCGTCGGGCCATCGCCCGCTGCGCGGCCCGTTCCCGGCGCGGGCCGAAGTCTATCTGATAGTGGTGGGTCAGTCGCTCCCATGCGCGGGACTGAGTGGCCCTGTTCTGTTGATCAGCCAATTGCGCATGCAGGCGCGCGACCCGGTCGGCATAGGGAGCCGGCAGGCGGCCGGCGACCCATTCCTTCCGCATGAAATACGCGGAAGGCTGCTGGTCCATAAATCGCAACACCGCGCGATAGTTTCCCTCGATGCCCAATTCCTCCCGGCACACTTTCTCGACGAGTTCGCGCACATACCAGAGACGCACGGCGAGAAATTTCACCAGGCCGACGGGGTACGCCTGCTGCCAGGCATAGTCGTTTTCTTCGGCCCTCCATTTGATGAAGCCCGTCCAACCGGGAAGCGCTGCCAGCTGAAGGCCGAGATAGTCCTGCCGGAACTCTGCGGGAATTGCCAAGGCCTCGAGACAATCCAGGACCACGTCTTCCGGATGTTCGGGCAGCGCCGCAATTTTGCGGCGGCTGTCGGCAATGCCGCAGGTCGTCCATTCATTGGCGGCCACCTGCTTCCAGGCTGCATACAACCCCTGGCGTCGTCCCGGCATCGACCAGGTGGCGTGGCCTTCGTCCAGAAAGGCTTCGCACCATTTGATCAGTTCGCTGTTGATCTGATCACCGATCCTGGCGCCCACTGTCCGGTCGCACCAGGTCGATAAGGTGAGGTCCCGTCCTAACGCGGCTACATCGTCGCGAACCGTCGCGGCCATCTGTTCCTGCACGGTTGGCATGGCAAAGGCGACCAGGCGTTCGGCCAGGACGTCCACCTGTTCCTCGTTCGGTTCACGTTCCATGAGCCGGTCAATCGGTTCCTCGGCCGTCCGGGACAGGCCATGGGTCAGGCAGGCACGCATGACCTCACGCCGTGAAATGCGGCAGGAGCCCAGGTCGACTTCTTCATCCTTCGCGAGCAACGCCAACGCGTCATCGATGTGGCGGACCAGAATCCGACCGGTCTTGACGTATCGCCGATACAGGTCGCCGGGAAGATATCCATTCCCTCCCAAGAACTGCTGGCCGCGGCGGACCGTCTCGGTAAACGGCAGATACTCGAGGCTGTGCAGGGGATTGTGGTGCACGAAGGTTCGCATGGGCCAATACTGCGCGATGACTTCGCTGGCGAGCCGAATCATGCCCCGCAATTCCATGCGGCGGGTTTCGAGATCGGTCGAGTCGCCGGGGCGCATCATCGGGTCCATGACGCACCTTTCATGGCGACGGCAGCCGGAGGACTGGCCGCAGGAGACTCGAACAGCCGGGACGGGGCCGTCCCCAGGATCAGGAGCAACAGCAACAGCAGGAGCAGGGAGACAAATTCCGTGTGCCGCAAATCCTCGTGCCGCACGTCCAGGCGCGGCTGGCCGAACACGACCTGTTGAATGAGATCGGTGTAGTACCAGGACGCGGTGAGCCAGACGAGCATGATAACGGCGAACGGTCCGGACGGCGTAAATGCGGGCGTGAGGAACATTCCCAAGAAGCCGGAAAACACGCCGAACGGCGGCATGCCCAGAGCGGCAAGCGCCAGCAGCGCCAGCAAGGTGCTGAAACGGGGCATGGGATAGGCGAGGCCGCCGAGTGCCCGGAAATCGATGTCCCCATACCGCGCGCGGATGGCGTACCAGGCCATCAGGAGTCCGCTGGTGGTGAGTCCCACGGCGCTGAGATAGACCATGGCTTGGACCGGCGCGGTTCCCGTGTCGGCAATGTACCACCAGAGCATACAAAAGAAGGCCAACGCGGCATAGCCGAGTCGAGGCAGCGGATGCGGCTGAATCAAGGCCCGCAGCGAACCATACAGGGCGCCCGCCAGCGCCAGAATGGCCACCGTGTGGAGCGCCGTCGTCGAGAGAGATGGGAGCAGCAGATACAGAGTATGGAATCCGACCGTTGGCAGTAACAGGGCCAGGAATGCGGGAAGATTGCCCGGCAATCCGCTCAGTGCCGCCACGAATCCGCTGTGCAGGGGCAACAGAGGCAGAAGCGTCGCGCAGGTGACCAGCGACGCGATCGTCGAAGCCGGGGTCGGCAGCACGAACGCCATCAGGGTGGAGATGATGCCCAGACCGAACGAGGACAGGCCTCGCCACGTCGCCGGGGCGGAGGCCGGTTGATGACGATAGAGTAAGCCGCAGAGGATACCGAGGAACAGGACAAGCAAGAGGTCGTGCGGGGCCGCGTGACTCGTGAGCATGCCCAGCGCCACACCGAGCAGGATCAGGGTCATGAGCCAGGCTGAACTGTGATCCCGGTGCAGCGGCTGCCCGAGCAGCGTGAGGAACGCTGTGGCCGGAAGCAGACACAGCCAGGACATCGCCGCCGCCGGTTCACTCTGCACGAGAGATGTGCCCATGACGGAGAGCAGGCTCGCTCCCGTCGTCATCAGGGCTGCCGTTTTCATCCGCTGGAGGGAGGCCCTCATCAGCAGGCCGAGGCTCGCGCCCAACACAGGAATGGCCAGAAGGAGCCAGGGTGTCATCCAGGCTGCTGTCACAACCGGACTCCGATGACGGCCGCAGAAACGCGGCGAGAGATGGACTGCCTGAGTTTCGTCACGAGAGCCGTTTCTCCAGGTGATGCGCGACCTGTGTCACGACGCGGCCGATGTTGAGATAGAGCTGATCCAGGTAGAGCCGGTTCATGAACAAGACATACAGGCGCACGAGGAAGGCCTCGATCCACCCGGGAATGGTGATGGTGCGTCCGTGGGCATGGGCATACAAATAGACCCAACTCAGAATCGTCAACAACGTCGTGCCGATGACCAGACTGTCGAACAGCCGTCCCGGCAGCGCGGCGGCCTTGAAGTATGAGGCCACCTCTTCAGGATGCGGGTACAGAAAATGGGTGAAGCTTTCGACTGCGAAGAGATAGGTGAAGACGACGATGACCAGCGTCACCAGCATGGCGGCGGACACCTTCCAGGAGGCCACCGCGCGAATGCGCGTCAACGAGAGGATGGCCTGCGAAGAGGTGACCCAGATGAAGAACAGGAAGATCACCGTGCCTTGTGATTCGAGCAACGGAATGCGCAGCACGCCGTGTGTGACCAATAGAATGACCAAGGGCAGCAGCAAGGTCGTCAAAAACCCGGTGGACCAGGTCAGGTTGGAGAATTCGCGTTCTTCCGTCTCGCGGTCGACCGGCGGGAACGAAGGTTCCTGGCGGGCCTTATGGATCACGTTGCCGCAGTTCAGGAACACCGTCCCCTTGAACAGGCCGTGCGCGATGAGATGGAAGACGGCGAGGGAAAACGCGCCGAGCCCGCACTCCATGATCATGTAGCCCATCTGCCCGATAGTGGAAAACCCCAGGGTCTTCTTGATGTCGTTCTGCGTCAGCATCATGGTGGCGCCGAGGATCGCCGTGAGCATGCCGATGACGAAGACGACATGCAGTGTCGTCGGGCTCAGGCCGTATAACGGGGCGAGCCGGTTCAGCAGGAACCCTCCGGCGTTGATGATCCCGGCATGCAGCAGCGCATGGATCGGGGTCGGCGCGTACAGCGATCGCGGAAGCCAGGTGTGGATCGGGAATTGTGCCGATTTTCCCATTGCGCCGCCGAAAATGAGCAGGGTCACCGCGGTGACGCCGTTCATGTCCCAACCGAGCGCCGGCCAGATCGACAAGGTCACCGGCGTCTCCGCGGCGCGTGTGAACAGCGTCTGAAACTCGAACGTCCCGTACAGCGAATAGGCCAGGACAATGCCCGCGAGGAAGGCGGCATCGCTGAGCCGTAAGGTCGTAAACGTATTGGACGCGCCGGACAGCGTTGCCGCGTGCCCGTGATTGTGCGCCAAGAGAAACAACAGCCAAGAGAGAATCTGCCAGAAAATGAACAGCATCACCAGATTGGCGCTGGAGACCATGCAGAGCAGGATGGTCGTCGTGATGCCAAGCATGCCCAGATACCGGCGATACCCGCGGTCCTGATATAGGTAGCCCATCGAATACCGGTAGATGAGGGTGGTCACACCCGTGATCAGGACCATCATGACGGCGCTGAGCCGGTCGATGTAGACGCCGATCGGGAAGGCGAGATTGGCAATGGCGGCCGGATCATACAATTGGAACATGATCGGGCCTTCCGAAGTCACCATGACCAGAATGATGAGGGAGCCGAGGAAGGACGCCGCGATCGGGAAGAGGCCGGATCGGGCGTTCTGTTCCTGGTCCGCTCGATCGCCGGTCATCACGATGAAGGCCGTGAGTAACGGCAACAGCGGGACGATGGCTAAAAAGGACATGCGAACCCCATGCTGGCCATGAAAAGAAAAAGGCCAGCCGACGGTCCTTGAAACAAGGAACCAACGACTGGCCTGCACTGTCCCCGGCTTTTCCCTGGAAGGAAACACCGGCAAGACCCTACTGCCTGTCTGATGACATCAATGGAGTGGGTCCGGGCCGCGCACGATCACGGCCTGTCGTCGGCACCACCGAAAAACTGGGTAAGATGTATCTGTGGAACCCACGAAATTGCAAGCGAAAAGTCCGGGCGTTCGGGCTGACGAACAAGCGCGCGAAGCTCACTCGCGAACCGGGGTTGCCGGGTTTCGGCACCGGCGTCCTTGGGGGTGGAGTCCTGAGGCGGCCGTGACTATAATCCGGTCGTCCATGTCTGTATCATCAGGGAGCAAGATGACCGTGCCTGTGCCCAGCAAAGGAGAAAAGGAAGCCGCCGTTCGCACGGCGATCATCAAATTCGAACAGGAATTTCTGGGCCGCGGCCCGGACGAGGTCCGCGTGTTCATTGTGCGCGACATGCTGGTGGTGCGACTGAAAGGGGTGCTCACGCCGGCGGAGCGGCAACTGGCCAAAACGGCCGAAGGCATCGATATGGTGAAGCGGCTGCGTCAAAACCTCATCGCCCAGGGCCGCGAACGCCTCTGTGAACAGGTGGCAGATCTGATCGGCGCGAGGATCACGGCGCTGTTCACCGACATTGATACCGTGGTCGGCGAGCGCATTTTCGTCTTCACCCTGGAATCCGATCTGGAAGCCAATTTCCGGTAAGGTGAGGAGAGGCCGGTTGAGCAATCTATGACGCGTCACACGTTGGAAACCCTCACATTTGATAACAGCTACGCGCGCCTGCCGGAGGTGTTCTACGCCAAGGTGAATCCCACGCCGTTTGGCGCCGCGCCGTTTCTGATCAGTGCGAATGACGCGGCGATGGAGCTGCTCGACCTCGACCCTCAAGAGGCGGCGCGACCAGAGTTTGCCGGGGTCTTCGGCGGCAGTCTGCTGGTGCCGGGGATGGAGCCGCTGGCCATGTTGTATTCGGGCCATCAGTTCGGCGTGTACGTCCCCCAGCTCGGAGATGGACGGACGATCCTTCTGGGAGAAATTGTCAACGGGCGCGGAGAGCGTTGGGACCTGCATTTGAAAGGCGCGGGCATGACCCCGTTTTCCCGCGACGGGGACGGACGTTCCGTCCTTCGCTCCGCCATCCGTGAATATCTGTGCTGCGAAGCCATGCACGGACTCGGCATCCCGACGACCCGCGCTCTCTGCCTGGTCGGCAGCGACGACAAGGTCTATCGCGAACAGGTGGAAACCGGCGCCACCATCGTCCGCATGGCGCCCTCGCACGTGCGGTTCGGCAGCTTCGAGATTTTTTACTACCGGAAGCAGCATGAGCACCTGCAGCGACTGGCCGATTACGTGATCGAGTCGCATTTCCCCCACCTGGCGACGGCCGCCGACAGGTATCTCCGGTTCTTTGCCGAGGTGGTCGAGCGCACAGCGGCACTCATTGCGCAGTGGCAAGCGGTGGGGTGGTCCCACGGCGTGTTGAACACCGACAACATGTCGATTCTCGGGTTGACGCTGGACTATGGTCCTTATGGGTTCATGGACGACTACGACCCGGGATTCATCTGCAACCATTCCGACTACAACGGACGCTATGCGTTCAATCAACAGCCCTACATCGGCCTGTGGAACCTGAGTTGTTTAGCGCAAACCCTGTTGCCCCTCGCGCCCAAAGAGGAGCTCAAGGCCGTCTTGGATAGCTATCAAGGCACGATCGATCGATATTACCGGGATCACCTGCGAAGGAAGCTCGGCCTGCGAGAAGATGGCGGCGAGGATGAGGCGCTGCTCCAAGAACTGAAGTCGCTCATGGTCGGCAGCCGGGTCGACTACACGATGTTCTGGCGCAAACTCAGCACCTTTTCATCAGACCCTGCCGCAAAGAACGAAGCATTGCGGGAGCATTTCCTGAATCCTGACCGCTTCGATGTCTGGGCCGGGCAGTATCGCGACCGGCTGCGGAGCGAACAGAGTCGGGATGACGAGCGACGCGCAGGAATGGATCGCATCAATCCCAAATACGTCCTCCGTAACTATCTCGCTCAATCGGCCATCGAGAAAGCGCAGCAGAAAGATTATTCCGAGATCGACCGCCTGCTGAACCTGCTGCGCGATCCCTACACAGACCACCCCGGCATGAATTCCTACGCGGCCGCGCCGCCGAACTGGGGCAAACATCTCAGTGTGAGCTGCTCGTCCTAGCGGTTCACGCTCGCCCGCCGTTATTCGCACCAATCGGTTCTACGTATCCAATCGGATACGGTCTCTGTATCCTCGGCGATACGACAAGGCCCGTATCGGTCTCAGTTCGCGCGTAGAATCCACAAATTTGTCCCGCCGTTCCCCGTGCTACGTAGTTGGCACAGGAGATGCTGCCTTACGTAGAGTCAACGAGACACCTTCAGCCTTGAGCCACTGGAAGCAAAGGATTGCACATGGCTTTCAAGGGAGACGATTCCACCTTATCTTTGGCCACGACGGTCACCCTGGCTCTCGCCGTGGCTGCCATGGTGTTCGTGAAGGAGCCGCTCAAGAGTTCAAGGCCCTCGGGAAGTGGGATCGATCGGAATCGGGCGGCCAGCGAACTGAATGCCCATGCCAGGCTGTGGGAGGATCCATTTGCCGCGGTTCAAAAGGATCTAGCATCCAGAAAACGGGACGGCCTGGTGCTTATTGGGAAGGGTGATGTGACACTTTCCGATGCGGGGTCTTCTACGGCCAGGCAAGTCATGGGGGAGGTCAAGATTCAATCTCGGACGACTGAGGACGAGGGCAACGGGTCGGAGGTCCTGGAGGACACAATCAGCAATTCCGCCAAACGAGGCGAGCAGGTTACGGCGCTGATAGTCATGACCAGGGGAGGCGCCTATGTGGAAGATAGCGAGTCGCGCATCCGCGATCGGTATGCCGTCGAGGCAGCACTGGAAGTCGGGTGTTTCAAAGCGGTGAAGACGCAATATTTGTCGTATTTCATAGGCCATTTCCAATCGGGCCCCGGCGCCCGTGTTGTCGCCATTCCCTATGAATGGTATCGACGTAGCAAGATTGCCGCATGTCGGACGCCGGGCGATGCCGCGGGCGAGGCAAAGGATCAGCAGGTGCTTGTGCTGTGGGTGGCCGCGGATGAGTTGGGGCCATCGATTCTGCAACGGCTAAACGAGCTGTTTTCAAAGTTCAAGAATCACCAGAACGTTACAACAAAAATCATCGGACCTCGCAGCTCATCCGAGTTTCGAGACATGCTCAAGGAAATCCACGAACGAGGCCACACACAAGAGGAAAGAGCCGACACTCACGCGGCATCCTTCTTTTGGCAAAATGAGCAGGGTGGTCATATGGAGATCTATTCGCCCTGGGCTACAGCCATGCCAGGGCTGCTCTCTTACCGGTTAAAGAGTCCTAGGCTGAAGGGAGGGGCTGAATGTCACTCCTACGCGGAGTGCAGCGGCATGTTTTACCAACTGCTCTCTGATGTGGGCCTGGATCTTCGATATCAGATCGACAGCGATCGAGTGCTGTTCGAATCATTGTTTCACGAACTGAACCGCAGGCAGGTGACGGTTGGGGAGGACCCGATCGTACTGATCGGAGAATGGGATTCCTTCTATGCTCGGGCTCTCCCCCTCACGTTTAGCGCGGTGGCCTGTACGTATATTGCTGATACTACCATTCCGAAGGCCCATGTGCCATCAGATGCCGTCAGGAAGCAATTGGAGGGAAAGTGTGCAACGACGGAAGACGGCATCGATCAAATTAAGGCGGGAGTGGTCTCGCCGCGTGCCTTGCGAATCAGGCAATACAGCTATTTGAGCGGGCTGGACGGAGAGGTGTTGGAGAATCGAGCGAGCAAGCCCATGTCTCAGAACGAGAACAAAGAGACGGAGGAGGGCGGTAAGGCAAAGCTTCGCGACATTACGTCCTATGAAAAGCCTGAAGGGCCGTCGCAGCTTGATTATATTCGGAGACTCGTCACCCGCATTAAATCCGAGGACCACGAGAAAAGAGTCAGAGCAATCGGAATTCTAGGGTCAGACACGTATGATGCGCTGCTTATTCTTCAGGCGGTGCGGGAGCAATTTCCGACGGTCTTATTCTTCACGACCGATATGGACGCGCGCTATTTCCATGAAAGCGAGCAGAAGTGGGCTCGCAATGTCCTTGTCGTCTCTCATTTCGGTTTGCAGTTGGCGCCTGAACTCCAACAGAGTATTTCTCCCTTCCGAACGAGTTATCAATCCTCTGTGTTCCTCGCTGTCTTGAGCGCGATCGGCCATATCACCGCCCCTGACGTCCGGGGTATGAAGGAAGGAAAGAAACCTTCCTATACGTTGCGGCTCGGTAATGAAAAAGAAATTGAATACAGTATGGCAATACCGCCTCGCCTGTTCGAGATTGGACGACGTGGAGCCGTTGATCTAAGCGTGGATACGTTTGCCGAGGGCCTAAACAATATCCATCCGGCGCGAATCGATGCGGATGCTCGCACCGGAAGAGTCAGCCTGCCGCCGAGAATCGGATCACTCTGGATCGTCGGCTTGGTCCTAGGTTTCTTGGCTCTGTGGGGGTACGGACGTTACTGGAATTGGCTGACTGCGCGGAATGAACAGGACAGTGACTTGCAAACTTTCCAGCGCGTAGTGCGTTCGGCCTGGGTGCCCCTGGTAATTGTTGGGGCGGTGCTTCTGTGGTACCAGATCCGATATTTCAACTATGCTGAAGATGAGCCCTTTTCCTGGTTTGATGGGGTCAGCATCTGGCCCACCGAGGTGGTACGGCTGTTCACCACCCTCTTATCCATGTTCTTTCTCATCAAAGCTTGGGCGGACTTGGCGGCGAACACCGCAGCGCTCACCTTAAAATTCTTTGCGCCGGGAGATTCCATCCAGATAGAAACCGGGTGGCGGAGAAGTCTGAAAAGTTTCTGGGCCGACCTGGACTGGATGTTTCACGGTTCCACGCGAGACTATCCAGGCGAGGCGAGAACGCTGTGGACCCGCTACTGCCGCGCCCACACGTGCCCCCAACGAGTGGCAAGGATTGTGCTGTGGCTGATCCTGTATCTGCTGATGATCCTTCCCGTGTGGGGATTGATGAACGACGGTGAATGGCGGTTGTATGTTCCCTGTCGGGGAAGGTTCAGTTGCCGCGCCGATGCGATCCTTACCTCTCTGAGCGCGTTTTCGCTGATCATCCTGAATCTCGCCGTCTTGGACGCGGTGATTCTGTGCACCAAGTGGATACAAGAAATGCCCTTAACAGCCGGGCTCAATCCCATGAAGCGGGTTCGCCTCATCATGGAGCGGACGAGAATCGTCAATCGCCGGATCCTCTACCCCTTTTTTTCGCTATTTCTTCTCATCGCCGCGCGCAGTCACTACTTTGACAACTGGGACTTCCCGCCCGCGCTGATTCTGGTCCTTACGGTCAACAGCCTGGTGGCTATTGCCAGTGCCAGCATATTATATCTAGCGGCGGTGCAAGCCAAACGGCGGATTCTTGCGCCGCTTGAAGAACGTCTCGACCGGACCGCTCTATCTTCTACCCGACTGGGTTCCATCGACCGTACCGGGTCGTCGAATGAAGGGCTTCGCCAGATCATCGCCGACATCGAGGCCGTGCAGCAGGGAGCCTTCGTGCCCCTCTACCAACAGCCGGTGGTTCAGGCCACTCTTGTCGCTGCATTGGCCTTCCTGCAATACTGGTATCTTGGCCAATAATCCCATTACACTGGGCGCCATACCTGTCATGTGAAAGGACTTCGTGGGCATTGCCCCCGCGACCAGTGTGACGGAGGAGCTGTAAGCACATGCGTTTTGAAAAACTCGGCGGCCTCACGGTTCGCCTGACCGGCGGGACCGACGGCAAGGGCGGCGGCAATGGTCCGTGGGTGTTGCTGCTCCATGGATTCGGCGCGCCGGGGGACGACCTTGTGCCGCTCAGCGAATATCTGGACGCGCCTGCAGGCACACGGTATCTGTTTCCTGAAGCGCCGATTCAGATCCCCATGGGCTTCGGGGATTCCCGCGCCTGGTGGATGATTGACATGGCCCGCATCCAGGCCGATCGGGCGGCGGGGAAGGCCCGGGATCTGTCCGGCGAAATCCCGCGAGGATTGCTGGAAGCGCGTGAGCGTGTGAAGGCCTTGTTGGGGGATGTGCACAAGATACTCGGGGCTGATCCAGCCCGGACCGTGCTGGGAGGCTTTTCGCAAGGCGCGATGTTGTCCTGTGATGCGTTGCTGCATAGTACGCAGCCGTACGCCGGGCTTGTCCAGCTGTCGAGCACGCTGGTTGCCAGGCAAGAATGGGCGCCGCTGCTGACGAAGCGGAAGGGGTTGCCGCTTTTTCAAAGCCATGGTACGCACGATCCGATCCTGCCGTTCAGCATGGCCGAGCGGTTGCGCGATGAATGTGTTCAAGCCGGCGTGATGGTCGAGTGGCAGCCGTTTCGGGGCGGCCATGAGATTCCGGAACCGGTCTTGCGCAAGCTGGGCAGCTTTCTCGTAAGGACAATACGGTAGACGCATGATAAAGCCCGTTACTCTGACCGGTGCCGACGGCGCAGTCCTTCGAGGCGATCGCCTTGAAGGCAAGGATCGGCAGATGCTGTTCGTCACCGGGTTTCTCTCCAAGCGCTGGGGCAACAAAAGCAAGGCGCTCGTGCAATGGTGCCAGGAGCGAGGATGGGGATTCTGCTGTTTCGATTTTCGGGGGTGGGGCGATTCGGAAGGACAGTGGGGAGACTATCGCCTGCTTCACTGGTTGGAGGACGCGGAAGCCGTCACGAATCTGCTGGCCGATGGTCCGCCGATCACGATCGTGGGCAATTCGTTGGGTGGGTGGCTGGCCTGGCTGGTCGCGCAGGAGCAACCGGCCGTCGAGGAACTGATTCTGATTGCCCCGGCTTTTAATATGATGGATCTGCGCGCGGCGCAAATTTCCGCAGAGCGGCGTGAACAGTGGCAGTCGGCTGGCTCCATGCCCTGGGATGACGAGCCCTTGCATCGGGAGGCGCCGATTCCCTGGCATTGGGTCGAGGACAGCCAGGCGCTTTGGAGACGTCGCCTCACCATGCCGCGTCGCGTGAAGACGACCATTCTACACGGACTGCAAGATACCGTGATCAAACCGGAAGGCAGTTGGGCCTTCGTGCAACATGTGCTGTCGCAGGATCCTGAATTTCCCATCGAACTGCTGCTGAAAACAGGCGACCATCGACTGAGCAGTCCGGAGCATGTGGACACGTTCCGGCGGCTGGTTGTAAAGGAATAACCATGTTGGTCCTCGTCCATAAAGAATGTGGTGGCCCGGCGCTGGAGGAATCTCCGGTCGGGGAAGTGTGCGCGGTTCCGGTCGATCGGTTTCCGTTTCCCTGTTTCACCTGTCTGGAAGAAATTGTGGACGAATCAGAATTACGGCTCACCCAGGACTTGGGTATTTGATGTGGCCGAGAAAGAAGGGGGTTTCGTGTCGTCATCATTAGGAGCACATAACAGCGGCCCGGACTCGGAAGGCCCTGACGTTCCCGAACCGTCTCATGCCGAAAAAGCCAGGACGTTGGTGCATCTGCAGCAGACGGGCGGCCTCTCGACTCTCTCGCGCAAGCAACCAGGCTGGCCCTTCGGGTCGGTGATGCCCTACGGGTTGGACGAGCAGGGACAGCCGAGTTTTCTGATCAGTTCCATGGCGATGCACACGCAGAACCTCCTCGGAGATTCTCGCGCAAGCCTGCTCGTCACGCCGCCGGAGAGTCAGCGTGATCCGCTGGGCGCAGCCAGAGTGACCCTAATGGGGTCGGTGACGAAGGTGCCGAAGGGCGAGGTCGCACCGGTGCGCGAACGGTACCTCGCCCGTCATGCGAACGCGGCCTATTGGGTCGACTTCGACGACTTCGCTTTTTTCCGTATGGCCTTGGCGGATATTTATTTTGTCGGCGGGTTCGGATCAATGGGATGGGTGGCCTCTGCTGACTATATGGCGGCTAGCGTGGATCCATTGGCGGACAGCGCCTCGGAACTTATCCGCGAGATCAATACCGCACAGCAGGAGACGCTGTTGCTGCTCGCCCGTGTCTGCGGCAATCTCGATGCGCAGCAAGCGGGTATCACGACAATGGACCGACTGGGATTTCACCTGCGCGTCAAAACGCCGGACCGCATGCAGGGAGGACGATTCGCCTTTACGGACCCGGTGCACAATGTACAGGAAGCTCGCGCCGGTCTTGCCGATCTGGCAACGAAGGCGAAGGCTGGGGCGCAAGTGCTGCACTCTCTCTAATTGCCGATGGAAATCTCGGGGCTTCGCTTGGTGGGTCGCAATGGGGTCTGCCGGGATTACTTCCCCTCGATTGCCTTCCTAATCTCCGCGCGTAGCACGTCCGAGTGGGGATTCTTCACCTCGCGGCGAATCACGATGTCAGTCGGAGTGACGGCCTTCCCATAGTAGGCGCGGCTCCATTCGTCTCGCGAGATCAGCGCCGCTCCTTCCAGCGACACCCCCGCGAACAGGCCCTTGGCCCGCACGAACGACAAGAGATCCGCGCTGAGGTTGGGTGTGGTCGCGCCGGAAACACCGGCTCCGACTGGCCCGACGGCGACCGAACCATCCGCGCCCAGTTTGAAATTGCCCAGCAGCAGCGAATCGACGCCGCGTTGCGTCAGAACCAGCAATACGACTTCCGACATCTGGGCGCCGAACTGAAAGCCGAAACTGGCGGCACCCATGGTGAAGAACGCCGGTTCGCTCCATTCACCGGCCTTCTCGTCCCTGGCCACAAACACGCCGCTGCCGCCGGCTGCGCCATAGATCAATGCGCCCTTCATGTATTGCGGCACGATGAACAGGCCCTTGGCGTCCTTGAGGTGGTCGCGAAACCAGGACATGTTGGAATCGGCCACAAAGTTGGTCAGGGTCATGCGCGCTTGATCGACCAGATCGCGCTGCTCGCGGTCGTCTGCAAGGGCGGAGGCGGCTCCCGTCCAGGCGAGTAGTGGCAGGAGCAGCGCCAGGATGATGCGGCAGGACGTTCTGTTAATCCATGCGTTTGGAATCATGAGCCGGCCACCCCGCGCGGTTGTGAATCCCACCGCGCTTTGTTATGGTCATCGATTGCACGAACGAACAGACGACTCACACTCTACCGAGGATGGCTATGGCGACGAACGATAAACAAGTTATTTTTTCACTGGTCGGGGTAGGCAAGGTCTATCCACCGAAGAAGCAGGTGCTGCGCGATATCTACCTGGGGTTTTATTACGGCGCCAAGATCGGTGTCTTAGGGTTGAACGGGTCCGGGAAAAGCTCGTTGCTGAAAATCATCGCCGGCGTGGATCCGAACTATGTGGGAGAGATCACACGCTCCAAGGGTTACAGCGTCGGCCTGCTGGAGCAGGAACCGCAGCTTGATCCGAACAAGACCGTGAAGGAGGTCGTGGAGGAAGGCAAAAAGGAACTGGTGGCTTTGCTGCACGAATATGAAGCGGTCAGCAACAGCATGGGCGACGCAAGCCCTGATGAGATGGAAAAACTCATCGACAAGCAGGCGCAGTTGCAGGAGAAGATCGAAGCGGCGAACGGGTGGGAGTTGGAAAGCGAGTTGGAGATCGCCATGGACGCGCTGCGTTGTCCGCCCGCCGATCAGAAGGTGAGCGTGTTGTCAGGAGGCGAAAAACGCCGCGTGGCGCTGTGCCGACTGATGATCCAAGAGCCCGACATTTTGCTGCTCGATGAGCCGACCAACCACCTTGATGCTGAATCCGTGCAATGGTTGGAGCAGCATCTGCAACAGTACAAGGGGACGGTCATTGCTGTCACCCACGACCGGTACTTCCTCGACAACGTGGCGGGCTGGATTCTGGAACTGGATCGCGGGCACGGCATTCCGTTTCAAGGCAACTACACGTCCTGGTTGGAGCAGAAACAGGAGCGGCTGGAGAAGGAAGAGAAGGCCGAATCCAAACGCAAGAAGACGCTGGAACATGAGCTGGAGTGGATCAGGATGTCGCCGAAGGCTCGCCAATCGAAGGGCAAGGCGCGCCTCAATCGCTACGAAGAACTGGTCAATCAGAAGCAGGATCAGCTGGCCGCCGAGCTGGAAATTTATATCCCACCGGGGCCTCGCCTGGGCGACGTCGTTGTGGAGGCCAAAGGGATCAGCAAGGCCTTCGGCGACAATGTGTTGTATGAGAATGTGGAATTCAGCTTGCCGAAAGGCGGAATTGTCGGCGTGATCGGCCCGAACGGCGCGGGGAAGACAACCATGTTCCGGATGATCATCGGCAAGGAAAAGCCGGACAGCGGCACGATCCGGATCGGCGAGACGGTGAAACTCGGCTACGTCGATCAGGACCGTAGCCTCGATCCGAACAAAACCGTCTACGAAATTATTTCAGACGGGCAGGACACGGTGATGCTGGGCAAGGCCGAGGTCAATGCCCGCGGCTACTGTGCCCGCTTCAACTTCGCCGGGACCGATCAGCAGAAAAAGGTGAAGGATCTCTCAGGCGGGGAACGCAATCGCGTGCATCTGGCCCGGATGCTGAAAGAAGGCGCCAACCTCATCATCCTCGACGAGCCGACCAACGACCTCGACGTCAATACGCTTCGTGCTCTGGAGGAGGGATTGGAAGGCTTTGCCGGCTGCGCCGTCATCAGCAGCCACGACCGCTGGTTCCTGGACCGCATTGCGACGCACATCATGGCCTTCGAAGGCGACAGCAAAGTGGTCTGGTACGAAGGCAATTACAGCGAATACGAAGCCGATCGGAAGCGCCGGCTCGGGAAAGAAGCTGATCAGCCGCACCGGATACGGTATCGCAAGCTGACCAGGAATTAGCAGGCTGTTGAAAAAGGGCTGCCGACGGCGTTCTCGCGGCGCGAAAAGGCTCCACGTACCGCAGAGGGTACGCCTCGCCTCTCCGCTGGCTGCGGCCTTGCCGGACAGCCTTTTTGAACAGCCTGCCACGGCCACTGTGTGAGTCTATGAATCTTTGAGAGTCACCTGGTTGAGGTATGCTCGTACATGTCAGCATCCTATTAGCGTCCGCCCCCAAGCCGGAATTCCTTACTAGAGAAACATCCGTTTTTCCGACTCAGCCGTAGATTCACACATGAGCCTATTATGGAGACGTTCCCTCGGCTGTTGGCTCGCGACGCTGCTGCTGACCACCGCTTCATGTGCGACTAGTGATTCTCCCCGGGCCCTCCCTTCTGATCCTCGCCCCGCGCCTACCAGAGCGACCCTGCAATTGGGACAGAAGGAACTCGCGGATGGCCGGTTCGTCGGGCTCGCGTTCTCCGGCGGCGGGAGTCGCGCGGCCGTCTTCGGGGCCGCCGTCATGACGGAGCTGGACCGGGTCGGCCTGCTCTCGCAGGTGGATGTGCTCTCGGCCGTCTCGGGTGGCGCGCTGCCGGCCGCATCCTATGCGCTGGACGGCTACGGAGACATCAATTTTGATCAGGGTTTTGCGGAGCTCATCGGGCGTGATGTGCAGGGCGCGATGGCCGGGCCCTGGTATGCCGTTCCGCATAACCTGCTCCGATATGCGTTCACAAAGACGATACCCGCCGAACCGGTGATCCGCGCCCTGGACGACACCTTGTTTCAAGGTGCGACCTTCGCCGACCTCAACCCCTCGCGACCAATCTTATTGTTGAACTCCACTGATGCGCTCACCGGTGATCCCCTGGTCATTACCGATGAACGCTTCGCGTCGCTGGGCCTTTCATTAGCGCCGTTCAGCATCGCCCGAGCTGTCTATATGTCCGCGGCCTACCCCGGTGTACTGGAGCCTCTAAAGTTGACGGATGGACGCGTCGGCATGAACGGCGCATCTTCCCATCCGATTCTTGCCTATGATGGAGGCGCAGCCGACAACCTGGGCATTCGCACACTGGTGCAGGTGCTGGAGGATACGTCGGCTAACCGTCCGCTGAGCGATCTCTTCCCGCAGGGTTGTCTGGTGATCTCCATCGATGCGACAGGTCGCCAGAAGAATGAGACCCACACCCCGCTGTCTGCTGCAGCGGCCCTGCTGCGGGGCCATCGCCGCAACGTGTTAGAGCTGGCCGGAATACCTGCATCCCAGCAGGATATGGCCCAGTTCGGCACGTTCCGGATCGGCCAGGATGGTGTCGGGGGACTCTGTCAATTCTGGCACGTCGCGCTGCGCCAGTTGCCGGACAGCGATCCGCTGGGCGATCACGTCACGCACATCAGAACGAACCTGGGCTTGTCGAATGAGGATCAGACTGCGTTGATCGCTGCGGCCGCCCGCCTCGTGGCAAAGGGTCGCGAGGAGATGAACGGAACGGCAGGCCGGGCCGCTTTCACGGGGTCCAAGCCGGCGCTACTCTCGCATCCATGACGCGCTCCATCAATAGACAGCGAATCTTTGTGACTGGCGCGACCGGGTACCTGGGAACCCGTCTCATTCCGATGTTGCGTGAACGGGGTCATGACGTGACGGCGTTAGTTCGAGAGTCTTCCGTCAAGAAGGTTCCGGTTGGTTGCCGGGTCGTTATCGGAGATCCGCTGAATGCGGAGACGTTCACGGAATCGGTGCAGGGAAACGATACACTCGTGCAGCTGGTCGGCGTGCCGAAACCATCGCCCTGGAAGGGGGCGCAGTTTCGCGCGATCGACGGGCCCAGCGCGCGGGCGTCGATTGCTGCCGCCAGCACAGCCGCCGTTCGGCATGTCGTGTATGTCAGCGTCGCCCATCCCGCGCCCATCATGCGGGAGTATATCGCCGTGCGCCGTGACTGTGAGGCTGCGATTGCCGCGGCGGGGTTGCTCGCGACGGTCCTCCGGCCCTGGTACATTCTCGGCCCCGGACATTGGTGGCCCTTGGCGTTGCTGCCGGTCTATCGTGTGTTGGAACAGGTACCTGCTACGAAGGAAGCAGCCATGCGCTTGGGATTGGTCACGATTCGAGAGATGCTCACGGCCCTGCTGTGGTCCATCGAACAGCCTCCGGTGAAGACGAGAGTCATCGACGTGCCGCAGATCCGGCGTCTGGGCCGGAGCGAGACATGAAACCGGTCGCACTCATCACCGGCGCCGCCGGCCTGATCGGTGGATATCTCGTCAGGAACGCGTCGCGCTGGGTGCCTGATTGGGATGTGCGTGGCGTGACCAGGGCCGAGGTCGATCTCACCGATCGGGCGCAAGTGCGGCGGGTCTGGGATCGTCACCGACCGGACCTCGTCATCCACTGTGCGGCGTTGAGCCGGACCGGTCACTGTGAACAGGATCCCGCGCTGGCTCGGCTGATCAACGTTGAGGCGACGCGGCTCCTGGCCGACCTCGCGCGGGACGTGCCCTTCGTCTTCCTGTCCAGCGATCAAGTCTTTGATGGCGCGAAGGGGCAGTATGTCGAAACCGATGCCGTTCATCCGCTCAATGTCTATGGGCAGACGAAGGCTGAGGCGGAACAGGTCGTGCTGGGGAATCCGGCCCATGCGGTCGTGCGCATCGCGCTGACGGCGGGAACGTCACCGACGCGGGACCGGAGTTTCGTCGAAGATATGGTGCGGGCGGCGGTGAAGGGCACGAGGCTCACGCTCTTTACCGACGAATTTCGCTGCCCGTTGCCGGCCGGTGCGTTGGTGCGGGCGCTTTGGGAATTCGGTCTGCAGCGCCGGCCGGGTCTGTATCACCTGGGTGGCCATGAACGGCTGTCCCGCTGGGAAATCGGCGAGTTGTTGGCGGCGCGGTTTCCCGAATTGCGATCTTCGATTCAACCGGGATCAGTCGTGGCATATCAAGGTCCGCCCCGGCCGCCGGATCTGTCGATGCGCAGTGACAAGATCCAAGCGCTCCTCTCGTTCCGTCCGCCGGGACTTCGCCAGTGGCTGGGGAAGCATCCGCCGGGTGGTGGTGATCCCTGGGACTATCCTGCTGCTCGCTAGGTCAATGCGGCAGTGTACGAATGTAGGCCAGCACGTGCTGGATGTCGCGGTCGGAGAGAAGTCCTTTCCAGGAGGGCATGTTCGGCTTTCCCTCGTGAATGGTGGCGAGCAGCGCGCCGTCTGATTTCTTTTTGGTCGCAGGCGACGTCAGATTCGCCGGGTCCGGGCCGAGCAACTTGTAGCCGTCTCCTTTTCCCTCAGGACCATGGCATCCGGCGCAATGTCTGGCGAACAGCCGTTTCCCTTTTGCAAGGGGATCGGTCGTTCCTGTCGCGTCACCCCTCGCGTCCGACTGAATCAAGAATACAGCGGCGATCGTCATGATGATCGCCACCGTACCGACATCTCCCCTGTTCATAACGCGTCCTCCGGTGAGTCCTGTCACGCCAACTCGTGATGTGGGCGATCATACGCCTGCTGAGAGGGCAATGCCATGCGATCTGCTCCTCCGTGTGTTGCGGTGGCCGTCGTAGTACAATCAGCCGGCTACGTACCGTGAGTCCTGCGCCATCACGTTTCACGTTCGATCACTGATCGCATGACGGAGACAGATCCACTGTCCCTCCTCCTGACCGCCTGGGCCGCTTCGGCGCTCCTGATGGTGGCGCTCTGGCTGCTGGAGCGCCGCCTGCAGAATCTTTCCCTCGCCGATGTGGGCTGGTGTTACGGGCTGGCCTTGGTCGTGTCGTGGTACGCCACGTCGGCTCCGGGCGAACCGGCCAGGCGCCTGTTGGTGTGTGTGATGGTGGTTCTCTATGCCGTGCGTCTCGGCACGCATGTGTTCGTCGATCGGCTATGGCGAAAACCGGAAGATGGTCGGTATCGCGCCTTGCGTCGGCAATGGGGCGAGCAGGGTCCCCTGCGCCGGTTCTGGTATTTTCAACTGCAGGCTGCGGCCATCGTTTGCTTCTCTCTTCCTCCTCTCGTCGTCATGCAGAATCCCCATCCACCCTTTCATCTCGTGGAATTGTTCGGCTTCTTCCTATGGGGGGTCGCAGTGACAGGGGAGGCGGTGGCCGATTGGCAGTTGGCGGCCTTCCGGCGTCAGCCTTGGACCAAGGATCGCGTGTGCCGAAATGGACTGTGGTACTACTCACGCCATCCCAATTACTTCTTCGAATGGCTGCACTGGTGGAGTTACGTGGTGATGGGGTTGGCGAGTCCACTGGGTAATTGGGGCCTGACGCTGATCGGGCCGCTGACAATGGGATGGGCGCTCCTGAAAGTCACCGGTATTCCCTGGACGGAGTCGCAGACCATGACGAGCCGGGGTGAAGAATACGCCGCCTATCGCCGCACCACGAACGCGTTCTTTCCCTGGTTCCCGCGGCGATCCTAAGGAATCTCTCGTCGAAGTTATGGTGTGGTGGTCAGTGCCGCTAGCCGTTCGCGGGCTGTCTTGGCGGCGGGACTGTCCGGATAATGACGGATGATCTCTTCGTAGAGTTCCTTCGCGTGGGCCTTGTTGGTTTGTCGTTCTTCGAACTGGGCGGTCTCGAGCATGTGCGACGCCTGATCCGGGCCGCAGGCGGAGCCGCTTAGCAACAAGACGAGAATGGCCCACGTCAGCAATCTGTTCATGCGGCGGTCCTTTCGTTGATCGTTCGTGCGGCGCTCTCATAGCAGCGTGTGCCATGCCTGCCTCTGTTTCAAGCGGGTTGACGGACACCAAGCCGCATCATGAGGACGCGGAATCTTCCCGGATGCCATACCGTGGAGAGGTAATGGCTTCACTCCTGCAGCGGGGGCAGCGGCTCGGGCGCGTCAGCCTGGTGCGATCCCGGAAGGTGTACGCGCAATCCTGGCAGTGTGAGGGCTCCAGGAGAAATGTTCGTGACGCATCGCGAGCCAGGGTTTTTACAATGTGGGTCAAATGATCTTCCACCTGGCGCTCAGGCATGCCGAGGAGCTGGGCCAACTGGTGAGATGATAACAGGGTGCCGGTCAGCAGCATCATGATTCGCTGCCTGGGTGTTTGCTGTGGAGTGATCATTCCGGAATGATTGTAGGTGAACCGCCTGCCGATGAAAAGGCAGGAATCAGCGGACGCGATCTTGTTATACTACGCGAAAGTGCCTGTGCATTCGGCGCAGGGAAAGATGCCGCTATGAGTGGATCCCAGTGGGACGAGTTGGCCGGTGTGGCATTGTCTCGTGTGCGTGCGGCCGGGGTTGAGTATGCGGATATCCGTCTGCTCGATACGACCACGCGAACGGTCGCTGGTGAAGACCGGCGCATCGCGCACATCCGCGAGTCCGCCGATCGCGGGTTCGGCATTCGCGTGCTCCATCGCGGCGCCTGGGGCTTTGCCGCCAGTTCCATCATTTCTCCCGAAGAAATCCCTCGTGTTGCCGATCTTGCCGTAGAAATTGCAAAGGGTTCGGCGTCTCTTGCCATCACCAAAGTGCATCTGGCGCCGGAACCGGTCCATCAGGACCGCATCGTCACTCCTTGTCGACTGGATCCCTTCGCCGTGGCGCTGGAAGAACAGACGGAGCTGCTGCTGAACACGATGGATGTGATCCAGCGGCACCCCGGAGTGGTCAGAAGTCACGCCAGCCTGTGGGCACAACGTGATCGCAAACTGTTCGTCTCTACGGAAGGCTCACACCTTGAATTCAATCTGCTGGCGATGCAGGGCGACTGCACAGCGACGGCGGTTCATAACGGGCGATTTGCCAGCCGGTCCTTCAACACGCCGCATCTTCGCATGGGCTACGAACTGGTGCGCGATGCGGATTGGGCCCGCGAAGGGGCGCGCATCGCGGAACAGGCGGTGGAAAAGGTGCGGGCTCCGGCGATCGATGCGGGACGGTATGACCTGGTGCTCGATCCCGAGCATCTCTCGTTGACGATGCATGAGTCCTGCGGGCATCCGAGCGAACTGGATCGCGCACTCGGCTACGAAGCTAACTACGCGGGAACCAGTTTTCTCACACCCGACAAACGCGGCACCTACCGGTATGGGTCGTCACACGTCAATCTGGTGGCCGACAACACCGAACCCGACACGCTGGCGGCGACCGGTTATGACGATGACGGTGTCAGTTGTCAGAAGTGGGACATCGTGCGAGAAGGCATCTTTGTCGGATATTGCACGAATCGCGAAGTAGCGCCAAAAATCAAGGAAGAGCGCTCACGCGGGTCGAACCGTGCCGACAGCTGGGGGTCGGTTCCCATGGTGCGGATTGCCAACATCGGTCTGGAGCCGGGCCGGGCCACGCTGGATGAGTTGCTAAGCGATGTGAAGCGGGGGATTTATATCGAGGGTCACGGGTCCTATAGTATCGACCAGCGGCGGTACAATTTTCAGTTCGGCGGCGATGCTTTTTGGCTGATCGAAAACGGCCGGCGGACGCAGATGGTGCGGGATGTCATCTATCACGGGATCACCCCGGAATTCTGGGGCCGCTGCGACGGCGTCGCCGATGCCAGCCACCGTCGTCGGTACGGGTTCATTACTTGCGGAAAAGGTCAACCTGGCCAATCGGGCTGGATGACCCACGCCGCGTCCCACGCCCGCTTCCGGCGCGTGGATGTCATCAGCGGACAGACGAAGGCCGACGCATGACGTCATCGATCACGTCCTCATGGCCCAAACTGACGAGCCGCCAGGAATTCGAGTTCCTGGCCGATCTCGTGATGAGTCATTCCACCGGCGATCACACTTTTTTTTCGTTACGCGATAGTCACGGCGGCACCACGCGGTTTGCCAACAACCACATCATTCAAAACGTGAATCTGCGTCGAGGCAGTCTGTCGATCACTGTCGCCTTCGGGCGTCGGCACGGCACTGCCAGCACGACGGATTTCACCGCCGGGGCGGTACGGGAAACCCTCAAACAGGCCGAAGCGCTCGCCCGTCTCTCCCCCGACGATCCGGAGTACCTTCCGCCGGTGGGAGCGCAAACCTATCTGTCGTTGCCGACCTCCCGGCCGGAAACGAGCGCCGCAGGCCCGGCACGACGGCTCGACTATGCGCGTGAAGCGATCGGGCAGTGCAAGATGGAAAATCTGAACGCCGCCGGCACGGTGTCGTCCGGTGCGACGACTGTGGGATTGGCTGCAGAGACAGGGTTGCGGGCCTTCGAGGAGCGCACCGAGGCGCGATTCAGTCTGACCGTGCAGGCTGGCGACGCCACCGGGTGGTCGGCTGCCGCCCATCGATCCATCGACCGCCTGCATGTGCAGGAGCGCACCCTGGCTGCCATTATCAAGGCCAAGCGGGGGGCGGATGAGCCGCAAGAGTTACCGCCTGGCCGGTACACGGTCATCCTGGAACCGGCTGCCGTCGCCGGACTCCTCAGTTGGATGATCTGGATGTTGGACGCAAAATCCTTTTATAAAGGGACCAGCCCCTTCAGCGGAAAGCTAGGATCGCGGATCATCGATCGCCGGCTCTCCCTGTTGAATCAACCGGCCCATGCGGATCTTCTGGGAACCGGCTTTACGCATGAGGGGTTGCCCGTGATCGAGTCCGGCTGGATCGAGTCGGGCGTGCTGACTCAGCTCCTGCATGACCGGTTTACCGCCCGTGAACATCAGATCGAGGCACTCGCGACTTTGGAATCGCCCCACTTATCAGGCGAACGTCCCGTCGGTACGCGGGTGGACGACCTGATTCGTACGACGCAACGGGGTATCCTCGTGACGAATTTCTGGTACATCCGCCCCGTCAATCCGTCCGATCTGACGTTGACCGGGATGACGCGGGACGGAACATTTCTGATAGAAAACGGGGAGATCACGTCGGCCGTCCGGAACTTTCGCTTTCACGAGAGTCCGTTGCGCGCGTTTAATCAGGTGGAGGCCTATACCGCGCCGGTGGAGGCGGTGACGTCAGAAACCGGAAAGGCGCTGGTGCCAGCCATGCGGATCCACGATTTTCATTTCTCGAGCGTCACCAGGTTTTAGGCGGGTTTATCGCTCAGACCCTCCCGCAGCCGGGAGCGTTTCAAAAGGTTAGGGGGACAAAAAACCCGCGCCGCCCATTGACTCGGACTATCGGAAAGAGTAATGAAAAGGGTAAGGAATTGAGAGAAGTTCACCGATAAGACGTTAATCCTGCTATGACGCGGAAACAACAGCGTTTGGCTGAAAAGCCTATTCATCTTCTGACGCTCGCCCCTGACAAGGGTGAGAAAGGAGCGGTGAATCCGTTTGCGCCCTCGCCATTACGCGCGGCGATCGGAAAGGTCTTCGTCAAGCTGGAAGATATGACCGAGCGGTTCGAGGATTGGTGCCAGTACGGCAGCTCTGAGGACCCGACGGAGCAGCCTTTGGGACAACGGGTCTCGAAATGGCTGGGCGCTCCTGTCGCGCGTCATATCGAGCATCAGGTGCAGGCGGAACACGGACTGGTTCCCGCTCGTCGGTGGGATGGCGCCGTCGGCGATCTTATTTTCCGATTGCGCGACCGTGCGGGCTTTGTGCAGCGTGCCTTGGCGGCGCAAGCGCGTGAACTGAAAGACTGGGTCATCCAGCATACCCAATCCACTCAGGCGGAACTCCATGATCTGCGCGAGCAGGTGGCCACTCAACAGATGCAGATGGAGGAGCTCTCGACCCAACTTCAAGATCTGCGCGCCCTGGTGACGTCGCAGCAGCAGGTCTTGATGTACATGGGGAAGGACATGGAGCTGGCCCCGCCCGCAGAGCTGGAACTTTCCCTCGTTCCCCCCCGCTCGCTCCCCTATCGCGAACGGGAGAAGAAGTCGTCGAGAGATCGACGGGACGGGTCAACCGAAGCGTCCCAGATTCCCTACCTCAACGCCTGATTCCTGCGGATCGAGCAGGACGCTGAAAACGACCGTCAGCCTTGTTCTCGCATCGTTCAGAGCCTCAACGCACCCCATTTGGGAAAAGCGCCTGTCCCGGCAGGCGCGGGGCGGGGGGTAAGAACGTGACGCCTCGGCCGGGGACACGGCCGGCTCACCGTCTCGCCGGCGTCCACAAGCGTGGCGCTCATGAGGCTTCGCGCCGTGGACCTCGCTGGACGGCCGTTTTGATCGTCCTGCATTCAAGCTCTTCCAACCCAACTTCCTGCTCAACCTGCTTCGACTAGCAACTTCTCGATAAGGCTGCTAATTTGTGCCGGTTCAGTGGGGCGGTGCACGCATTGCCTGTCTCACATCGCATACGAAGAAACGAGCGGGAGCAGGGTGATGATAAAAGGGCCAGGCGTGAGCGTGATGGTGTATGGCTTGATGGTGGCAGGTCTGGCGCTGCCTGGGCCGGCCAGAGTTGCGCGGGCGGACGTGCCGCTGTTCGAGAATCTCGGTGTGCTGCATCATGAGATCACGACCAATTCGGGCCTGGCGCAGAAATATTTCGACCAGGGTCTGAGGCTGGTCTATGCCTTCAATCACGAGGAAGCCATCGCGGCCTTCACTGAAGCGTCCCGTCTCGATCCCGATGCCCCCATGCCCTATTGGGGCGTGGCGCTGAGCCTGGGACCGAATATCAATGCCGCGATGGATCCCAAATCGGAGTCGCGGGCGGTAGAGGCCGTGCAGAAAGCCACGGTACGGCTGGCGCATGCCACTCCCAGGGAGCAGGCCTATGTAGAGGCCCTTGCCGCGCGATATTCGGTCAAGAAATCTGCAAACCGGAAAGCCAAGGATGAGGCCTATGCCAAGGCGATGCGACGGCTGGCCCGCGAGTATCCCGAGGACGCGGATGCGATGACCTTATTCGCCGAGGCCTTGATGGTGCTCCGTCCCTGGGACTACTGGCGGGCCGACGGCCGACCGCAGCCGGGAACCGAGGACATCGTGACGACGTTGGAGGCGGCGCTGCAGCACCATCCCGATCATCCCGGCGCCTGTCATTACTACATTCACGCCGTCGAAGCGTCGCAGGACCCTCAACGAGGACTGCCGTGCGCCAAGCGCTTGCCGTCGCTGATGCCCGGAGCGGGTCATCTCGTGCATATGCCGGCGCACATCTACATGCGGGTGGGACTCTATCGGGAGGCGTCGGAGCGTAATGCGACCGCCGCGACAGTGGATCATGAGTATTTGCTCCGCCACCCCCTTGAGGGCAACTACGCATCGGGATACTATGCGCACAACCTGCACTTTCTGAATGCCTCCTTGACGATGGAGGGGCGAAGCGCGGAAGCGCTGCAGGCGGCGCGAGATCTCTTGAGCAAGATTTCGGTGGACGAGATCGTCAAGGAACCTTCACTGGAATGGTATGCGCCGACGCTGCTGCTCACGATGGCTCGGTTTGGTCAGTGGGGCGAGCTGATCAGGCAGCCTCCGCCTCCCAAGGCGCTGCGGTACACCACCGGCATCTGGCATTATGTGCGCGGGCTGGCTTTTGCGGCGACGACCCGGTTCGGTAGCGCGGAGGGTGAGCTCTCGAATCTCAGAAAGTCATTGAAGGTGATGGCGAGGGCGAAGACGGCCGAGGCCAAGATCAACCACACCCTCCTGAAGATCGCCGAGCGGGTGTTAGCGGGAGAAATAGCCGCGCGCAAGGGTCATTTCGAAGCCGGAATTCAGGCATTGCGTGACGCGCTTCACCTGGAGGCCACCGTGCCTTACAGCGAACCGCCATTCTGGTTTCAACCGGTTCGCCACAACCTGGGAGCGGTGCTGTTGCTGGCCGGGCACGCGAGTGAAGCGGAGTCCGTCTACCGCGAGGATTTGCGGCTCAATCCCGAAAACGGATGGGCCTTACACGGATTAGTCCACAGCCTGGAGGCCCAGCAAAAGAATTGGGCTCAAGAGGCTGCGCGGTTGCATACCGCCTGGGCACAGGCCGACGTCGCACTGACCGGGTCTCGCTTTTAGGATCGCTCCATCTGTCGGCTACGGAGTAGCATCATGTTGTCGAACAAAGGACAAGAGATATTGAAGACGGATTATGTGTTTCAGGCCACCGAGGAGTCTCGCGAATTACAGCGCTTGCAAATGCTGGAACGCATTTTCGATGCCGGCACCCAACGCCGGATGTTGGCAGCCGGCCTCACCACCGGCTGGCATTGCCTAGAGGTAGGGGCGGGGGCCGGCTCCATTGTACGATGGCTGGAGCAGCGCGTCGGGCCATCGGGCAAAGTGGTCTCGCTCGATACCAATCCGCGGTTCCTGCGAGGGAGCGGCAGTTCGACTATTGAAATCGTTCAAGGGGACATTTGCGACACGGATCTTCCGTTGGCCATGTTCGATCTGGTGCATGCGCGGTACGTCATGATCCATATCGCCGACTATCGGAAGGCGTTTGAGCGGATGTTGCGCTGCGTCAAGCCGGGCGGGTGGGTTGTGATCGAAGAGCCGGATTTCGAGGCGGCTCGCGCCGTTACCGTGCCCGATGAGGCCAGGGCCTCCTTCGTGCGCGTCACCGATGCGATCGAACGGATGTTCACGTCGCTTGGAATGGACCATGCGTTGGGCGCGAAGTTGCCCGACCTGTTTCGGCGGCAGGATCTGAGTCAGTTGACGGTGGAGCATGAGGGACATTTGTCGGCGGGCGGCGACACGATCGCGCAGTTGATGAAACTTTCCGCCGAACAATTGCGGGAGAAGTATGTGGCCACCGGCCTGGTGACGGAGGCGGATATCGAGCAGTATTGCCGGCTCGCCGATGATCCGGACGCCTGGGCCATTTATTATGCGACGGTGGCCGTCACTGGTTGGTGGCAGCCGCAGTGTGGCGGGAGAACGCAAGGATAGGGCATGCGATACATTGTCGGGGTCATGGGGCCGGCCAAGGCCAGGAAAAAGGATGTCGATAATGCCCGGGTATTGGGTGAATTGATTGCGAGACGGGAATGGGTGGTCCTCACCGGAGGGCGCGATGTCGGGGTTATGGATGCCGCCTGTCAGGGTGCCAAGAAAGTTCCCGGCAGTTTGACGATCGGTGTGTTGCCGTCGGCGCGCGAGCGCGTGTCAAAATATGTCGATCTGGCGATCATTACGGAGATGGGCAACGCGCGCAACAATGTCAACGTCATGTCCAGCAACGTGGTCGTGGTCTGTGGGCTGATGGGCGCGGGGACGGTATCGGAAGTTGCCTTGGCCTTAAAGGCAGGAAAGCCGGTCATTCTGGTCGGGGCCACACCGGCCGAAGAGAAATTTTTCAAAAAGCTGGGCAGACGCCTGATCGCCTCCGTGGACAGTCCGGAAGAGGCCATCACCCTGATGATGAAACAGTTCGAACAGCAGCAGCCTGATTTGGTCCAGGGCGCGCGCTCCTGGGGCGTCTAGCAGGCGGCTGAAACAGCCTCCCAGCTTCGTTCTCGCATCGCTCTCAGACTCAACGTACCGCAAGGGTACGCCTCGCCTGTTTGCATTGCTGCGGCCTTGCTGGATAGGCAGTTTGAGCCACCTGCATACGCTAGTCGATTAAGAGCGGTTGTAGACCGTCGGCCTCATTTGCGAGCAGCCCCGGCGGGCTTCGGTCTCGAACGCCTCGCGACGGCTTCCATGAAGAATCCGGGCTAACAAGCGGCTGAAACAACCTCCCAGCTTCGTTCTCGCGGGACACTGCCGCCTCACTACCTCGGCGGCGTTCACAAACGTGACGCGCTTTATTCAGCGCGTCGTGAACCTCCCAGGCTCAACGTACCGCACATGGGAAAAGAGCTTGTCTCGGCAAGCTCGGGGCGGGCGGGTCAGAACAATGTGGCCTCGCCTCCTCGCATTGCTGCGGCCTTGCTGAGGAACGCCTTGGACAGCTTGTGAACGTCGGCGATCCTGGAGCCGATTGTCGAGCCTATTGCGCGGTAGGTGATCCGGACAGCGCGCCCTTGTCCAGCAGCACGCCGGAGTTGTCGAAGGGGAGCCGGCCGTTCTTCGTATGCAGCACACCCGTGACATGGTAGGTCAGCGACTGATCGCCGGAAAAAGACAAGAGCTGTCTGACGACCTGCAGGGTGGACGTGCTGGTTTCGACGGATGTCACCGCATCGCTCAAACGCGGCACGACCAGTTCTTTGTTCCCCAACCCGCGTGCGAGCCGGTTTCCGTTCAGATCCAGACGGAAGTCGATGCCTGTCACGGCGAGGTCGAAGTCGTTGGGATTCCGGATACGGAGATCGACCTGAAGCCGCTGTTCGAAGGCGCTGGCTTCCAGCGGGGTGACATTCGTCACCAGCACTTCCGGTGGCTCGCCTTTCAGCATCCAGGAGGCGCAACCGGAAAAGATCAGCGCGGTCAATATTCCAACCAGTATACGTGTTCGTTTCATTCCGCCTATCATACACACACATCCAATCATTTGCGATGCGCGTAGATAATGAAAGAGGGTTGAGGCGGCCCTGATCGCAGCGGTCCGTTTGCTCTGGTAAGATGAGTGGAAGTCGGTTCAAGTGTGAGAGGAGGCATCCAATGAAGTGCATCACTCGCCGGAGGCTTGGTGCTTTGTGGGCGCTGCCGGTGGTGCTGGCAGGATTTATCCTGTCGCACAGTCAGGCGGCTGATCCGGCTGGTGGTGCCAAAGCCTACTTTGCCGGAGGCTGTTTCTGGTGCATGGAGGAAGTGTTCGAGAAGGTTCCCGGGGTCATCGCCGTCGCCAGTGGATACATGGGCGGACGGGTTGAGAATCCCAGCTACGAGCAGGTGTCGGCGGGGGGGACGGGTCATGCCGAATCGGTTGAAGTGGTATATGACCCGGGCAAGGTGAGTTACACCGCGTTGCTTGATGCCTTTTGGCGCAATGTGGACCCGGTGACGCCCAACGCGCAGTTCTGCGACCATGGCAGCCAGTACCGGGCGGTAATTTTCTACCAAGGTGAGGAACAGAAACGTCTGGCCGAAGAGTCGAAGCGGGCGATCGAACAATCCCAGCGGCTCACGCAACCGATCGTCACCGAACTGACCAAGGCCTCGCAATTTTACCCGGCCGAAGAATACCACCAGGATTTTTATAAGAAGAATCCGATCCGGTACAAGTTCTATAAATTCAACTGCGGGCGCGCGCAGCGGCTCGAAGAAGTCTGGGGCGCCCCGTGACGGATCACGCGTCTTCGCAGGAGGGGCTCGCGCGTCTCCTGAACGATTGCCGGACGATTGCCGTGGTGGGATTGTCGTCGAATCCGGCCCGACCGTCATACCGCGTGGCCGCCTACATGCAGCAGCAGGGCAAGGTGGTGATTCCGGTCAATCCGCGAGAGTCGGACGTGTTGGGGGAGCGGGCTTATCCGGCCCTCTCTGCTGTGCCCGGTCCGGTCGATATGGTGAATATTTTTCGACGATCTGAAGAGGCGGGTGCGGTCGTCGATGAAGCCATCCGGATCAAGGTCAAGGCGGTCTGGCTCCAGGAGGGTGTGATCGACGAGGCGGCGGCTGAGCGTGCGCGCAGGGCCGGGGTGCAGGTGGTAATGGATCGTTGCTGGCTGAAGGAGCATATGTGTTGCGTCAGTGGGGACGGCCCGGGTGTCGGGCCGGCGAATGTATGACTGTGGATCGTTCCCTGCTCCGCCTGATCCTGGTCATTGCCTGGCTGAATGGGGTGCATACGCTCGACCATATGATTCGGGGAGACTTCCACTGGCCGCTTGACGGGCAATCGGTTGGTTTTGTGCTCGTCGTTGCCGCCATCTACCTCGTGATTGGAATGGGAGTACGGCTGTCCCGCAGAGGGGTTGTCGGGCCCCTGTTCTGGGCCATCGTTGGATGCGGAGGGTTGATCTTTGGATGGTTGTCCCACTTCAGTCCCTTCACCGACCAGCCGGTGCACGTGATTTACGGGACCTACCACAATGCCACGGGTGGTGCCCTCGCGGTGTTGTGTCTCATGCTGCTGATGGGCGTTGTGCTGACGGCGACGCTCTATTCGTTCTACCTGTGGCATCACCAACGTCACACCGCCGTGTCGCGCCCCGTTTCCCGGTAACCAAGCTCCCAGACCTTCCATCGATTTCCCTCCGAGCCAATTTCCCTCATTTTCTTGAGCATTCCGCCTCTCCATGGAATAGTGACGTGACGGCGCGTCTCAGCCCGTCCTGCGCCGCTCACCACGCCATTCATTTTTGGAGGTTTCAGCCATGATGCGTTTGCTCGCAGATTGTCGCCGTATGATGCTTGTCCTTGCCTTGGTGACCGGTGCGACCGGCTGCGCACAGTCCGCGCTGCAGGGACATTCCCCGCAGGAAGATCTCGGGATGGGGATCGTGTCGGGGACATTGGGCGCGCAAAGCCGGTCCGCCCTTTCCCCCGGTGAGCAGTCCGCCGCATCGCTGGTTGGCCAGGTGCAGGCCGTCGAGGGAGGCGCCTACCTGGTCCGGGATATCCGTGGACAGGAATACCGCATTCCTCATGACGAGAACACCAGAATCGATCGACCGGCCCATGTGGGTGATCGTATTCAATCCTGGTTCGATCGGCATGGCCGCGCCGTGCTCATCCGGAGCCTCGACGAGGATGGCCGCTAGGAGCAGCCGTTCTCGTCCCGGCTATGCAACAGCCTGACTGGAATTCCCGCTGGAATCGAGTGGCCCGTGCGCTCTTCCCGTTAGCGGTCGCGGGGTGCCTGATTGTCCTCATGCCTCCGGCCAGCAGAGTCGCATTGGACCCCGTGGTGAGCGACATCGCGCATCGGCCGTCCTCCGAACCCATTGCCTCGCTCATTGCGACCTACGCGGAGCAATACGCCCTTGACCCTGCTCTCCTGCAGGCGATCATCAAGGTCGAGTCGAATTTCAATTCAGATGCCGTGTCCCCGAAAGGCGCGATTGGCCTCATGCAACTGATGCCGCTGACGGCGGCGGCATTCCATGTGCTGGACCCGTTCGATCCGAAGGATAACATTCGCGCGGGCGCAGCGCTGCTTCGAGGACTACTGGACCGCTTCGGCGGCGACCTGTCGCTGGCTCTGGCGGCCTATCATCTCGGCGAAGCGCGCGTCCGGCAGGCCATCGGCGCGCCGGCTCTTCCCGCGACCCAACTCTACGTCAATCGCGTGCTTGGCCATTATGACCGCTTTCGTGCCGGAACCAACCGGCTTCCTTCGCGGGTGACGGCGCGTCGACAAGAAAGCCCTATGCTCTGGTCGCTGCCGCCGGTCCCGGAATGAACCGAAGTGTTCCGGATCGCGAGGCCCGACGTTTTCCGCCTGATTCAATGACGGGGCCTTCGCCAGTTGCATTTTCCGCCGGAACGGGGTAGGGACATCTGCTTTGCGCCAGGACCCGCGAGGGTGATGAATCAACAGGTGGCATGGACATTGAGGGTGTGATGAAGAAGAGTGATCGTACCGTCCGGTTGGCCCAATCCGATATCCGTGCGATGACCCTCGCGTGCGCGAAGGTCAACGGGATCAATATGTCGCAAGGGGTCTGCGACACTCCTGTCCCTCCGGTGGTGGTGCACGGCGCGCAGCAAGCGATGGCGCAGGGACACAACATCTACGCCCGTTTTGACGGAATTGCGGAACTGCGGCGGGCGATCGCCGGCAAGCTGGCCGCCTTCAATCAAATCACCGCGGATCCGGAGACCAATATTACCGTGAGTGCCGGCGCAACCGGATCGTTCCAAGCCACCTGCATGGCGCTGCTCAATCCCGGCGATGAAGTGATTCTGTTTGAGCCGTTTTATGCCTACCATGTCCAGGCGATCCTCGCGATGGAAGGCGTTCCCCGCTATGTGACACTGCGGCTTCCTGATTGGACCATGGATGTGAAAAGCCTGGACGAGGCCATCACCTCAAAGACCAAGGCGATCGTGGTCAACACTCCGGGCAATCCCTCCGGCAAGGTCTTTACGCGACGTGAATTGGAGCAGATCGCCGAGCTGGCTTGCCGCCACGATCTGCTGGTGATCACCGACGAGATCTATGAATATTTTGTGTTCGACGGGCGGGAACATGTCAGCATGGCGTCGTTACCCGGCATGGCCGACCGGACCATTACCATCGGCGGCTATTCAAAAACCTTCAGCATCACCGGATGGCGCATCGGCTACAGTGTGGCGGAGGCCTCATGGGCGAAGGCCATCGGCGCCATGAGCGATGTGTTATATGTCTGCGCCCCCACGCCGTTGCAGTATGGGGTGGCCGCCGGTATTCATGAACTCGGTCCATCCTTTTACCAGGAGCTTGCCCGCGAGCATCAACAGAAGCGGGATCGCTTCTGCGGGGCCCTGGCGAAAGCAGGGTTGCCCCCGGCCGTGCCGCAGGGCGCCTATTACGTGTTGGCGGATGTATCCCGCCTCCCGGGAAAGACCAGTCGGGAGCGCGCAATGTATTTGCTGGACAAGACCGGCGTAGCGGGAGTACCGGGCGAGGCGTTTTTCGAAGGAACGGACGGAAGTCGCTTTATGCGGTTTTGTATGGCGAAAACGGAGGCAGACCTGGAGCGGGCGAGTCAGGCGATCGAACGATTCACGTCATGAGCGTGGTGAACCAGTCCTCATCCTTATCGTGCCTGCCAGGAGGCGGTTCTCGTCATCGTTCCCCACGTCGCTTTTTTCCCGCATATCCACCGGTACAAGCCGATCAATTTCCACAGTGAGTTCAGCTGGCGGAATCCGAAATTTTCGAGGATGGCGGCCAGCAACAGTTTCAGCACGTCACGCTGATCGGGGTAGACGTGGAACGACATTTCTTCCAGTAAGAGCGCGCTCACCGACAACAACACACCGAGTCCGATCGCTGCGATCAATAGGATTAGCCATGCCTGCATCGAGACGAATCCCATGACCACACTGAAGATCAGGAAGCAGTAGCCGAACACTTCAATCGCCGGTCCGACCCACTCGAAGATGGCCATGAAGGGGAACGCCAGCCAGCCGATCGTGCCGCCTTTCGGGTGGAACAGGAGGTCGAGGTTTTTTGTGAGGCTCTCGCACAACCCGCGCTGCCAGCGAATGCGCTGATTCTTCAGCGTGCGCAGATCTTCCGGCGCCTCGGTCCAGCAGACGGAATCGGGGACGAACGTAATGCGATACGGTTTGTCGCCCAGCCGAAGATGGCGATGCAGGCGCACGACCAGTTCCATGTCTTCCCCGATCGTATCCGATCGATAGCCCCCCACGGTGACGACCGCTTCCTTCCGGAAAATGCCGAATGCGCCGGAAATGATCAGCATGGCGTTCATCGGCGACCAACCCAGGCGTCCGAAAAGAAAGGCGCGGAGATATTCCACGATTTGGAACAGCGCCAGCAGATTTGAGGGCAATCCAATCTTGGTCAGGAAGCCCTCTTCGACGCGGCAGCCGTTCGCGATGCGCACGGTCCCTCCGCTGGCCACCGTGCGATGGTCATCCAGAAACGGTTGCACGGCCCGCCGCAGGCTGTCCGGCTGCAGAATGGAATCCGCATCGATGCAGCAGAACAGGGGATAGAGCGACAGATTGATGCCGGCGTTCAGGGAGTCAGCCTTGCCGCCGTTCTCTTTGTCGATGACGCGTAGGTTGGCGTGGAGGGCAGAGTGATAAATCGCCCTGATTTCCGCCGTCGGTAGTTGCGTATGGCAGGCTTCGGGGAACGGAAACAGATCAAATTCTTTGCGGAGGACATCGATCGTGGCATCCTTTGAGCCATCGTTGATCACGACGATTTCATATTCCGAATAGCTGAGTTGCAGCAGCGACCGAATGGATCCGGCGATGGTGGCGGCCTCGTTATAGGCAGGGACCAGGATGCTGATCTGTGGTTCGAAGCCCGTGTAACTGTGCGGCAGGCTTTCGAGCACACGCTCCTGCAGGTATTGCCGCAAGTGCACGATGGCGATGAGGTCCAGCATCAAGTATCCGGCGGTGAGGCCGAGAAAGTAGAGCAGGAATAGCCACTCGGAAGTTGAAATGAGCGTCTCTACCCACATCGATCAATGCGTCTCCGCCGGCAGGGGGCTTGCCCGAAACAGAATTCCCGGAAAGTCCGTCGGTTCTGTCTGGAAACAGGGCGCAGGCCGGTTTTTCGTCGCGACAGTGTTGCTCGGTGCTGCAGCCGGTTCCATCGTGTGGCTGTCTCTTGCGCAGGCGGACGACATTTCCTTGTCCTCGCCCATCCCCTCCACGGTCCATGAGATCGAGCTCACGTATGTCGGGAAGAGTACCGATCCAACCGTGGCGTTCAGCGGGCCTGCGCCGACTGCTGCTCCTCTTCCTTATCGACCGTTTGTGCCTATTCTTGAACTGGGTCCGGGGTTAGGAGGCGCTCAGGTCTTCGGGTCTTGTCGCGGGGAGGCGGTACGAACCGACTCTCGTCTCGAGTTCAAATGGACTGCCGGGGAAGCAACGCGTTGTGGCCAGCGTATCGAACTGCGTCCGAACGGAAGGCCGGTGGATCTCATGTCCTACCAGATGCTGCGGCTTCGTGGACGAGCAACCGGCCAGGTGGTGGTTGGCGTTGAAGATCTGGCCGGTCATCACCGTGAGCACAATCACCCGCTGGCCACGGTCACCGGGACATTCGACCTGGCTATTCCACTGAAAGAAATCGGTCGCGGGGTGGATCTTCGATATGTGACGGCTCTTGTGGTGTCTACTGAGGGGCAAGGCGGACAGATTCAATTTGACCGGATGGCGGTGACGCACAGTGGACCAGTGAAGAAGCAATCTGTCGGCACAGGGTTCTGGGTGTGGAACTACCGCGCGGCGATACAGGATTCACAGACGCTGTTGGCCGTCTGTCGTGAGCAAGGCTGTTCCAGGCTGCTGATCCAAATGCCGTCGCTGAACGATGAAGAGGCCTTGTGGCAAGAGTATGCGCGGCTGTTGACTCTGGTGCAGGAGGCCGGAATTGATGCGCTGGCCTTGGACGGCTACCCCGAAGCCATTCAGGAACCGTACCTCTTGGCCGATAAGGTAGGGAGACTGCTTCAGCTCGTGCGGCCTGGTGCGTTGTCCGGCATACAGCTCGATATTGAGCCGTATCTTCTGCCCGGGTTTCTTGAGGATGACGCGCAGCTTCGTCGATATCTCCGCGCGATCGAGATCGTGAAGGATGCCATCCAAGGCCGTACCACATTGTCGATGGTGATTCCCTTCTGGCTCGCCACGCCGACCGTTGGCGGCCGGCCCTTGGCCTATGCCGTGATGGATCGGGCCGATGAGGTGGCGGTGATGAGTTACCGCACCGATCTCGATGAGGTGCAGGACATTGCCGAAGACATCCTGAGGTATGGGGATGTGATCGAGAAGCCGGTGTGGTTGGCCGTTGAGACGACCGTGTTACCGCTCGAGCAACATATCGTGTTGCGGCGGGATCCGCGGCCCGACCGCGCCGATGCCTTTCTGGATCGCCGGCACGGACTTCTGCGATGGAAGCCGATCTCTGAGGAGGACAGGGCCACACTCCCCGGAGAATGGTTCCGTATCCATCATCGATTTACGGTCAAGCCTGAAGGGGTGACGTTTGCCGGACGTTCCCGTGTCGAGGTGTCCAAGGCGATCAGGCAGATATTGGACACCACGTCGCATCCCAGTTTTGCCGGGGTGATGATTCACGATCTGGATGGATTCCGAGCCCTCTCCGAATAGGGTCGTACATGTCGGGAGAACAGGGTCGGTCACGGATGAACGATCCCCTCAGATGGATCAATCGACGAACGTCGGCAGCCTGTTTGCTGGCGGGGATTGCACTCGCCGCGGGCTGGTTCTCTGCTCCCGCCACGATGATTGCCGCCATGGCGCCGGATGCCTCCCCGCGTCAGATTCTGCAACAAGCCAAGGCCTTGGAGGAGGAGAAGCGGTATGAGGAGGCTCTCGCGGCCTACCGGCAATACCTCCTGGCCAAACCTGATCATGACGAGGTGCGCGCGTCGGTGGCCAAGCTGCTTTCCTGGCAAGGCGACTGGGACGCCGCGGCTGCCGGCTATCGTGATCTCCTGACCCGTCACCCTCTCGATCACGATATCCGAGTGGGTCTCGCTCAAGTCCTCTCGTGGCAGAAACAGTATGATCAAGCGCGCGAAGAGTACGAGCTGGTTCTCCGGGACGAACCGGAGCATGTCGAGGCCCTCACCGGGCTGGGCAATGTGCTGGTGTGGAGCGGCCACCCGGAACAGGCCATTCCGTACTATGAGCGAGTTGTGGCGGCGACCGGTGATGCGGAAGTTGCGGCGCGCCTGCATGCGTTGAAAGCAGTTTCCAGCTCACCGGCTGTTCCCTTCCTCCCGTCCGGAACATCTTCGCCTCATGGCGACGATCAGGAGACATCTCACGCCGCACAGGCGTTGGAGCGGGGAGGCCGATTGGAAACGATGCGTCAGTATGCCGATGCGGTGGCCGTCTACCGCGAGGCACTGCAGCGCTCACCCGGGAATGACGAGGTTCGCGCCGCGTTAGCGAGAGTTCTCTCCTGGCAAGGCGTCCATGCAGAAGCCGCGACGTTGTATCGAGAGATTCTGGCGCGCCATCCCCAGGATCAGGATATGCGCGTGGCGCTGGGACAGGTGCTCTCCTGGCAGCAGCAGTTCGAGGAGGCCGGCCGCCTGTACCGGGAAGCGCTTCAATCCGATCCGACACAGGTCGAGGCGCGACGGGGCCTCGCGGATCTTGCGTATTGGCAGGGAAATCTCGCAGAGGCGGTCCAGCGCTATGAGGCGTTGCTTGCCGAGACGCATGATCCCGAAATCGAAGCGCAGTTGAAGACCATCCGGTCGGAAGGGCGTGCGACCGCGCCTCTGGTTGCCGAGCAACCTGCTGCTCCAGCTCCCGTCTTACATGAAACGGATGTGCGAGCCATCGGGGCCGCCGTGGAGCAAGCCACGAGATTCGAAGTGGCGAAACAATATCCTGAAGCCGAAGCCGTCTATCGCGACGTTTTGCGCCAGCATCCCGACAACGATGAGATCCGCGCGGCGCTGGCACGTATCGTCTCATGGCAGGGGTCTCATGCGGAAGCGACGAGCCTCTATCGTGAGGTGCTGGCACGCCACCCGGACGATCAGGACATTCGCATCGCGCTGGCGCAAGTCCTGTCGTGGCAGAAACAGTTCGATGAAGCGGGACGATTGTACGCTGAGGTCTTGCAGGCTGAGCCGGCGCAGATCGAGGCCCGGCGCGGTCTCGCCGAGGTTGCGCATTGGCGCGGCGATCGGTCCGAAGCGTTGCAGCGGTACGAGGCCCTGCTGGCCGACACGCACGATCCGGCCATTGAGCAGCAGATTCACGCCGTGAAATCAGAACTCCTTGTGTCGCCGCGGGCCGCGGTCGGGCAAGGGCTGACCGGGCTGCGTCTTCCTTACCGGGACTATGCCAAGATCGGCTACGGCCACTATTCCTATACGAAGAATCAACCGGATGAGCGCGACCTGCTGTTTGAACTCGCCAAACCGTTGGGCAATCAAACCCTGGTGCTGCGGGTTGAACCGATCAATCGTTTCGGATTTCACGACACGCCGATGTCAGCCGAACTCTATAGCCCCTTGTGGTCGCGAGCCTGGGGGTATATCGCGGGGCAAGCTACGGTCAATCCGCATTTTTCGCCGAACTACTCCTTTGTCGGGGAAGTGGCGCAAGGCCTGGGCGGGTTGCACCCCTCACTGGCGCCCTTTGAAGTCTCGTTTGGTTACCGGCGGTTGAATTACAAACAAGACGACATCGATCTGCTGATGCCGGGGCTCACGATTTTTCTACCCTTCAATCTGTGGCTGACGGAGAAGATCTATCTGATCCCGAACACGGGGGCGGTCACACTGGCCTCTCAGCTCACGTGGCGGCCGGCCGATCGGCTGCAGTTCTTCGCCTCCGGCTCGTTCGGCACCTCGGGTGAACGCATCGTGGCCGAACAAGACTTTACTCGCGTCGGGAGTCGCACGATTCAAGGCGGCGTCACGTTCCCGATCAACGAACGATTCTCCGCCGAAGCCGCCGGATACTACGAAGACCGGGGATTTCTCTATGTCCGGCGGGGCGGAAACTTCAACCTCATCTATCATTGGTAGACCTATGCAACGGTCCGCACTCGTGCGCCTATCAGGTATTGCCCTGCTGTTTGTGTCTCTCGTCATCGGCGTCCGGATTCTCGTCAGTACTCCCCCCGTCCAGCAGGTCGAGATTCCGGAAAAGGATTTTCACCGCTTCCCAGGAGTGTCGGGTCCGGACGAAGCGACGATGATGCCTGACCGCGTGCCGGCTGCGTGGACGACTTACGGGCAGGGCTCGGCAAGCCGGTTGGCGATTCTTTTGACCGATCCGGACTCATCATGGCTGGGGTTGGCTCATGGCTTGAAATCCATTGGCGTCCCCTTTCGCATCACTCGTGATGTCAGCGAAGCCCTGTCGCACAAAGTGGTGCTGGTCTACCCCATGATATCGGGGAAGGTGTTGAACCCGGAGGCGCTGCACGCGCTGGCGGAATTTCCGAAGACAGGCGGCACATTGATTGGAGTGCAGGTCCTCGGCGGCGGACTGAATCAGGTCTTCGGGTTTCGTGACGTCGTTGCTTCCCGCCAGCGCTACGACGTGACCTTGGCCCAGGCCGATCCGTTGCTGGCGAACCTGACCGATCCCCGGGAGCAACAGGTGCGGGTCGGCATCCGGGACAAGGGCATCGAAGTGATGGGAACCTACGGCTACACCGAAGTGTCGGCCCCTCTCGCGCGTTTCGATGACGGGACCGCCGCCATCACGCAGGTTGCGCATGGGCGCGGCCGCGCCTATGCCATTGGACTCGATCTCGGGTTCTTGCTGCTGAAGGGATACAACAATCGCGGCGAGGAACTGGTGAAGACATTCGATAATGAGTTCGACCCGACCCTTGATGTCTGGCTGCGGCTCATCAAGTCGATGTATCGCACGGCGCAAGAAGAGTCAGTGACTCTGGGGACCGTGCCCTTCGGGAAGTCGTTGTCCGTCATGATGACGCATGATGTCGATTTTACGCAGTCCATTAGAAACGCGGTGGACTATGCGGAGTATGAGAAAAGTCAGGGAGTGGTCGGGACCTATTTCATCCAGGTGAAATACATTCGCGACTATAACGACGATATCTTTTTTAACGGCGAGGGCGTGCGATATGTGAAGCGGCTGGCCGACCTGGGCATGGAGTTGGGCAGCCACACGATCGCCCATTCCCGCGTGTTCAATCAGTTTCCCATGGGAACCGGACGGGAAGCATATCCATCGTATGCCCCGTTCGTGAAAGATCGGACAACGGCCTATAATGCGAGCATCCTGGGCGAGTTACGCGTGAGTAAGTTTCTGATCGATCACTTTTCAGGGCAGACGATCGTCTCCTTCAGGCCCGGCGAATTGTCCAATCCCTTCGGGCTTCCGCAAGCGTTGCTGGCGACCGGCTATCGGTACAGTTCAACGGCGACGGCAAATAACTCGTTGACCCATTTGCCGTACCAGCTGAATTACGATCGTCTGACTGACAGCGAGGTCGAAATCTTTGAGTTTCCCGTGACCATCGAAGATGAAGCGTTGCCGAAGATGGGGGACCGTCTCCCGCAGGCCCTGGAGGTGGCGAAACGTATCAGCCGGTACGGGGGCTCCGTCGTGGTGCTCATTCATCCGAACATTCTGGATCATAAACTCGCCTTCGAGAAAGGGTTCGTCGAAGGCGTGCGTCCCTACGCATGGTTCGGTTCGGTGGGGGAGTTCGGCCGATGGTGGGCGGCGCGCAATCGGGTGGAGGTCGATGTCGCGCGCGATCCGACTGCCATGCGGGTGACGTTGGAGGTTCCGGCTTCTGTGGCCGGTTTGACGCTCGAGATTCCAGAGGGATGGGAAATTGCCCGGTCCGGCTCCGCGGTGCGGGGAATGGAACAACATGGAGCGGTTGTAACGTTCCCCGAATTGCAGGGCACTCACACCATCCTCTTTACGCCGCGGTCCCCTGTTTCATCGGCCGCTCGCCGGTCGTAACCCTGTCCTCAATCTCTCCGTCAAGCAGGCTCTGCCGGAATGAGGGCGTAGGTATCCGTGAACGCGCTAGGCGATGCGCGCCGGATGGTGAGTCTTCGCGTTCGATTGAGCCATAAAGGGAAGCAAGTGTTCTTGTGACTCGACGGTGGTGAGGGCATTGTGCAGCCGGGTGAGTCGCTCCGAGGTCATCCAGGGGAGATTCGACAGCGCTTCGGCGGCCCGGTAGCGCACCCACCAATGCTCATCATCCAACAGGGCGATGAGCCGTGTTTCATCTTCCTCAACCCCCACCTTGCCCAATGCCGAGGCTGCTTGAAGCCGGACATACCAGGTCCGATGGGAGAGGTGTGTCCGAATCGTGACGACATCTCTGGGATCGCTGCATTCCCCGAACAGGAACAGGCAGGCCGCCAACAGGTCATCCGACGGGGACCCTTTCTGCAGTAATGTCCGTAGTGGCGGCAACGCATGCTGGCTTTGAGTGGCTGCAAGGTGACGAATCAGCCGTGACCCGATTTCAGGGCTGGCGAGACAGGCGGCTTCGGCAATAGCTTTGGCGGCGATGTCCGCGCCCGCCGGTTCGAATATCGCGACGACCTTGAGCGGCGACCAGTCCTTTCGCGTGCTGATTACCGGGATGATCAGCGGCACAGCTGCTGGTGCGTCGATATGCAACAGAGCTTTGGCGGCGACCAATGATAAGAACGCGTTGTCGGCTTGCAGCATCGCGGCCAGCTCGTTCCAGATCGACCGTTCCTGAAGGTGACCGAGCGTCACGATCGCGAGCAATCGGCGTCGGAGCAGGCGGGCGTGGAGGAGTTCCTTGGCGAACCGATCGCTGCCCGTTCGCCGGGCGAGCTCTTTCAAGTTCGCGCGCGCGTCCCCCCGAATAGATTCATAACAATGATTCCAGAGATAGAGCAGGACGAGGTGGTCGCGAGTGGTGAGCGGAGGCAGCGTCTCGGGCACCTCGACGACACATTCGGCGAGTAGTGGCCGCCAGGTCTCCGTGACGGCGCGCCGCCGCCGGTCCTTGTTGAGGCGTATGTACCGAAGCAGGAGAATGCCGAGCAGGAGCAGCAGCACCGCGGAATAGACGGAGATGGCGGCAATGGTACCGATGCGAAGTGTCAGGTCAGACTGGTCGAGGCCCAGCACGCGACTCCTCCCGGCGGTCGCTCAGGCCGCTTGAGCGACGAACCGCTTCAGCCGGCTGGTCAGTTCGCGTGGATTGAACGGCTTAATCATGTAATCGTTGGCGCCGTTCTCCAATGCACGTTTGATGTCATGCTCGCTCCCGTCGGCCGTCAACATGACGATCGGCACCTTGGTCCATCCCTCGCGCTTTCTGATTACGGTGAGCACTTGCAGTCCGCTCAAGAACGGCAACATCACATCCAGCAACACGATGTCAGGAGGAGAAATGGTATTGACGAGTTCCTGCGCCTGCCGGCCGTCTTTGGCATGCACCACCTGATAACTGGCCCGCTCCAGAAGAAATTTTAATAAGCTCGCCGTGTCTTCCTCATCTTCAACCATGAGAACGCGGAGTTTGGGGGTTTCAGGGCTTTCCATACAAGCGCTCCTTGGTATCGAATGAGTGAGGTGCCTGAAGCTTCAGATGGTTCTGACTCGTACAGATCATTCTTTTGTAGCACGAATTCCTACAAACGCACGCATATTTCTTGATTTTCATACCCACAGGATTGACCACCCGTGCTGCAGGCGCAGCGGTGAGTCATCAAGCTGCCGCCGACAGATACGAGAGCCCATTAGACGTTGTTATTCGTAGGTGATCTCAACTCGCGCAAGGTACGATGCCAGCGCGACCAAATCCTGGCGGATCGATGCTTCATCGGCGGCCTTGGCAGCCTGCTCCATTCGACCCGCGATGGTGGTCATGTCGTGAAACCCATAACTGCCGCTCACACCCTTCATGCCGTGGGCCACCTGCCTGATGGTCGCAAAGTCGCTTGTAGCCAGAGCTGCTGTCATCGTCACGAGTTCTTTGTTCCGGTTGGCCATGAATTTTGGAATCAGCGGCTCGAACGCGGAGTCGACGAGGACCACAACCGGTCCGGCGCCGCAGTCCGACGTGGCGGGGGTCCCATCGTTCATGAGGCCGACTCCTCGCCTGAAGGGGTGATCGCATAGCGTTGTATCGCCTCCAGCAGCGTGGTCTTTTTGAGCGGTTTGGTCACATGGGCGGTAAACCCCGCGGCCCGGGCCTTCTCGATGTCTTCGGCATGGGTGTTGCCGGTCAGGGCAATAATTGGAGTCTGGCCGCGTTGTTGCTCCTGCTCCCATCGCCTCATGACGCGGATCGCCTCGTAGCCGTCCATGATCGGCATCTGAATGTCCATGAAGACTAGGTCGTACTGTCCGGATTGAAACTTTTCGACTCCTGCGGCACCGTGTTCAGCCAGGTCCAGCTTGTACGGCGGGGCTTTCAGGAAGACGGACACCAGGACTCGATTGTCTTCCATATCCTCGACCAGCAGGATCTTCAGGGGGGAAGGCCGGGAGGGCTGAGCGTGATCCGGCGCCGGCTTGAGGGGCGGCCGGGCAGCCGGCTCGGCTTGATTCGTCCGCATCTGGCACACCTGAGCTGGCGATTGTACACGATCATCAAACGGAGCTTCAGGATCGGTATCGGAAATCTTGTACCGTCTCAAGGGCTCGACACGGTCTTGTTCGTGCTCCGGGTCTGGTGCCATCACCTGGTCTCCAGAAAGTTATATGTGGCAGCCCTGCCGGATTGCCCGAGGAGCCACCCCTGCTGGGCGCAAGGCCATGGGTTGCCGGAAAATCAGCGCGGCACAGATCGTTCCCGCCAATTCCTTATCGGTTGAGGGCGCCTGACCTTGAGGTGAACGGGGTATCGGAGAGTGCTCAACGACCTACGGCCGGAGTCCGTTATGCGGCTGATACACTGTCTTCTCGTGATTAATCAGAGGCGATTGGTGAATATGAGCAAAACTGATTGCGGCCTTGAGCGTATCGAGTGTGCATGGTATGAAAGAGATTGCCCTGAAACATGGAGGGGAGAGGAACACCCAGGATGTACCGAATGAAACAAAATCGATGGCTTTCTTTTGCGATAGGTCTAAGCCTGTTGAGTATCCAGGCTTGCAGTCACGCGCCGCGGCCTCAAGAGACCACCTGGTCCGACCTGGTGACGGGAGAAATATCCATGCATCGCGGGGAGCATGCCGTTCTCGCGGGTGAATGGGAATACGAGGAAGGTGGAATGGTGGTACCGCTGAGGCTCGATCGATTCGGGGACGGGTCGTACGATTTTAAAGATGGACGATTCCGAACCGATCTGGTGACCGACCATCGATGGATCGGGGCCTGGGCTCAACGGGAGAATGATCGAGAAGGAGGGTTTGAGATTACCCTGTCTCCCGACTATTCAGAAGGTGAAGGGCGCTGGTGGTATACGCGTATTGAAGGCGACCATGCTCCGGCCAAGGCCGGCGGACGGTTCCATGTGATGAAGGTGCAGTCGATCGTGGACAATCAGCCATGGCCTGCCGCGCACTGACCGTCACGATTGCCGTGACGCAAGAGGATCGATCCGTTCATAGATCGCCGAGTAGTCCACCTCTCCCAGGCCCGTGGCTATCGTCTCGATGAGTAAAGATCGTACTCCCTGAAGCCCGGTCGGCGAAAGGTGGGACGCCTCTGCGGCGCCGAGAGCAAGCTCCACATCCTTGAGCAGATGCCGGGTAGAAAAGTTCGGCTGCGCGTAGTTCCGTTTCACCAACCGGGGCAGTTTTTTTTCGAACATCGGCGCGTAGAGCGCGCTCCTGCGCACTACTTCCATAAAATCTTCCACATCAACACCGCCTCGTCGGACCAGTCCCAGACTCAGCGAGAAAGCCGCCATTTCGGCGGCGATCAGCTGGTTGAGCGCGAGCTTCATCACCGCCGCTTTTCCGACGGGCCCGACCAGGCGCACGTCTTCTCCCAGGCTGCGCAATAGCGGCGCCCATTCGTCATAGCGCTCCCGAGTCGCGCCTACCATGACCAGGAGCGTGCCTGCTTTGGCTTCCGCAATGCTGCCGAGCACCGGCGCTTCAAGATAGCGGCCGCCCAGACGTGTGACCTCTTGCTCGATTGAACAACTCTCGGCCGGTCCGATCGTACCCATCTGGATGATCGTACGCCCGCCAATCGCGGGACTGGTCAGCGGGTGAAACAGCACTGCGCGGATGGCTGCGGCATCAGACAGCAGCAGGAGCGCGACTTCTGCTGCCGACATGGCCTCTGCGGCGGTTGAAGCGATGTGGATGCCCTGCTGCCGGAGCGCAAGGGTCTTTTCGGCGGAACGGTTATAGGCTGCCAGGGTGTGGCCGGTGGCATGAAGCCGTTCCGCCACCCCCTGGCCTAACAATCCTGTGCCCAACAAGGCCACGTTCATGGAGACACCTCCCGGGTTGAGACGATGCGGACTATCGTACAGAGAAGGGGGGGCTATGAAAAGGGTTACGACGGAGTGGAATGACCTGCGGCGGCTGCGATGCTCTGTTGGATCAGGTGAGTGCGCGCCGGTATGGGCAGGTCCGAACCGATGGCGAGCGTCCCCGGCAATCGTGGGTCGGCGCGGTTGAAGGTGACGGGATGACCGGCGGCGCTGGTGGCGCGTCCTCCGCTTTCTTCGACCAACAGCACTCCGGCGGCAATGTCCCATTCATTGCCGCCGGTCAGGGTGATCACCGCATCCGCTTGACCGGCGGCCACCAGGGCAAGCGCATAAGCGATGGATCCGATCGGGCGGCAGTGGAGGTGGGCCTGAAGGCCTTCAAGCCGGCCCACCCGCAGTTCCCAGGGATTGACGAGCGCAACCGGACGTTCGGAGGAGGTGAAGGGTGGATGATCAGAATCTGACCGGCGCTCGACACGGAGGCCACGCCCGCGAATGGCTGAAAAAAACTCGCCGGTCGCCGGATTGAAGATCGCTGCCACGGCTGGCAATCCATTCTCAACCAGCGCCACCGAAAGGCAGAATTCTGGCAGACCCCGCACGAACGACCGTGTCCCATCAATCGGATCGACGATCCAGACCCGTTTTCTGCTCAAACGCTCTTCATTGTCCGCGGTTTCTTCGGACAGCCACCCGTCCTCGGGAAAGCGTGTCGCCAACCTGTCGTGGAGAATCTGATTCACGGCCAGGTCCGCAGAGGTGACCGGGGAGTGATCCGATTTTGTAAAGGTTTCAAACCCTGCGGCTGCTAACCGAAGCACTTCACGGCCTGCTTCGTTCATGGCTTGTGACAGGATAGTGAGTTCGTAATCCATTGTCCTCGGCTCCCAAGGGAGAGGGAGGTCATTCCCCCTCGCTTCAACCTACCAGGTCTTCAAGCGGGAACAAAGCCCGGAGTCGCTTTGTGCAGGCGTTTCGGCTCTTGACCCTCTGACCGGTTCCGCGTACAAGCTGATAGTACGATGAAATTGAAACACAAACGATCCCGCAAAGCAGGCCTGCCGCCCGGAACACTGGTCCATATCGGCGAAAAGAAATCGGAGACGGTCACCATTTCCGTCTACGAATACGGCGAGGGTCAATACCAGGAACGCACGGTGGCGAAGCCGGACGAGGTGGTTGCGACGGGGGAGCCGACGGTTCGCTGGGTGGATGTCGGTGGCATCCATAAAATGGATGTGCTGGAGGCGTTCGGAAAAATGTTCGGCCTTCATCCCTTGCTGCTCGAGGATATCGCCAACACCAACCAACGTCCGAAGCTGGACGATTATGGTACGTACGGCTATCTGGTGTTGAAGATGCTGTACGAAGGCAAAAGCGAAGGCGACATCAATGTTGAACAGGTCAGCCTGGTGTTCGGGGAAAATTTTGTGCTCTCATTCCAGGAAAATGGCGGGGATGTCTTTCAGGGTGTGAAGGAGCGGTTGCGTAACGGGAAGGGCCGCCTGCGCCATGCCGGCGCGGATTACCTGCTCTATGCCCTGATGGACTCGATTGTGGATCGGTACTTTGTCATTCTGGAGACGCTGGGGGAAAAGATTGAAGCGCTCCAGGATTTGTGCGTCACCAATCCAGGGCCGGAAACGCTGCGGGACATCCATGCCCTCAAGGGGCAACTGCTCTATTTCCGCCGCTCCGTCTGGCCCCTCCGGGACGTGATGAACAACCTGTCGCGGTCGGATGGGCAGTTTCTACAAGGGTCCACCAAGGTCTTCTTCCGCGACGTGTATGACCACATCATTCAGATCGGCGACACCATCGAAACCCTGCGGGAAATGGTGTCGTCGATGATGGAAGTCTATTTGTCCAGCGTCAGTTACCGGCTGAACGGCGTCATGAAAGTGCTGACGATCATCACGACGATTTTCATGCCGCTCAGTTTTATTGCCAGCATTTATGGGATGAATTTCGAGCACATGCCGGAATTGAAATCGCCCTGGGGGTACCCGGCGGTGCTGGGCGTCATGACTGCGACCGGGCTGGCCATGCTGTACTTCTTCAAACAGAAAAAGTGGCTATGACACAGGGGTCAGTCTAAGACCTCGACGCGATCCACAAAGTACGGCGTTTCGCCGAAACAGGTGGTGGGAATATAGCGATACTCCTTGTAGTGGATGACGACCCGCTTGCCCATCTGCCCATCGAGTTGCTTGGCCACGCTCTCGTCCCACACCGTGAAGTCCCAGAGGATCGGGGCCACGCCGGGCACGGTCGTCATTGCCAGCTCGCCTTCCTGAGTCTTGCAAAGCCATCCCTTCCGGGAGAGCTTCTGCAGGTACCCGGCGCGATCTCCGTCAGAGTAGCTCCAATTAAAGACGATCAGCAGATAGGCTGCGCCGCCGAAGAACAGCAACGTGAAAAGCAGTTTTGGTCTCCAGAGCCAGGCCACAGGAAACAGAATGGTTTCCCACCACGTCATAGGACTCCTTTTCTGACGGTTACCTCACGTCTTGAAACAGCCAGGGGGCCTGTGTGCGGCGGCGTTGTTCGTATTCGCCGATTTGCGCCGCGTGCTGGAGTGTCAGGCCGATCGCGTCCAATCCGCGATATAAGCAATCTTTCCGGAAGGGGTCGATCTCGAAGTGATAGGCCGCGCCCTCAGGCGTCGTCACTTGCTGGGCCGCCAGGTCGATCGTGAGCCGATAGCCCTCGCGAGCCGCGACACGCTCAAACAATGCCTGGATGTCCGAGCCTTTCAGCACCACCGGGAGAATGCCGTTCTGAAAGCAATTATTGTAGAAAATATCCGCAAAGCTAGGAGCCAGGACGCAGCGAAATCCCTGATCCAGGAGCGCCCAGGGGGCATGTTCGCGTGACGACCCGCAGCCGAAGTTGTCACGGGCCAGGAGCACCGTAGCCTGCTGATAGCGCGGCTGGTTCAGGAAAAACTCGGGATCTTGCGATCCATCCTTTCGCCGCCGCCAATCGTAGAACAATCCTTCCCGCAGGCCCGTTCGCTTGATCGTTTTCAAAAACTGCTTCGGTATGATCTGATCCGTATCGACGTTGAGCCGGTCCAGTGGCGCGACCAGGCCGGTGAGAGTGGTGAATGCTTCCATGACGTATCCTCTTCTACGTTCTATCCAGCGGACGCTGGTCGCACGGCGGTCGTGACCAGATCCGGATGTGCCCGTTCTATGACCACTGACGAATGTCGACGAAATGTCCCTCGATCGCGGCGGCCACCGCCATAGCCGGCGACACGAGATGTGTTCGTCCCCCGGCCCCCTGACGGCCCTCGAAGTTTCTGTTGCTGGTCGAAGCGCAGCGTTCGCCCGGTTGCAGAACATCGGCATTCATCGCCAGACACATGCTGCATCCTGCCTCCCGCCATTCGAATCCAGATTCCTTGAAGATGCGATCCAGGCCCTCTTGTTCCGCCTGCTGCTTCACCAGGCCTGATCCCGGGACGACCATGGCGTGCACGCTGCCGGCGACCTTCTTGCCTTTGGCGAAGGAGGCGGCCAGGCGCAAGTCTTCGATTCGCGAATTGGTGCAAGACCCGATGAAGACCTTATCGATCCGGATGTCGCGGATCGGCATGCCGGGCGTCAGGGCCATATACTCGATGGCTCGCTCAGTGGCCTGGCGGAGTTTGTCATCCCGCATGGTGCTGGGGTCCGGCACAGTGCCATCCACGCCGGTCACCATGCCGGGGCTGGTTCCCCAGGTCACTTGCGGCGCAATCGTTTCAGCGCGTAATTCGACGACGGCATCGTACTTCGCGCCGGCATCGGTGCTGAGGTGCCGCCAGGCTGCCACGGCCTGATCCCAGAGTGCCCCCTTCGGCGCCATCGGACGGCCTTTGATGTAGGCGAAGGTGGTCTCGTCCGGGGCGACCATGCCGGCGCGGGCGCCGCCCTCGATCGACATATTGCAGAGCGTCATGCGGCCTTCCATGCTGAGGGCGCGAATGGCGGAGCCTGTATATTCGATGACGTAGCCTGTTCCGCCTGCTGTCCCGATCTTGCCGATGATGGCGAGGATCACGTCCTTGGCGGAGCAGCGCGGGGAGAGTTGGCCGTCTACCCGGACTTCCATGGTCTTGGGGCGCTTCTGCACGAGACATTGCGTCGCCAGCACATGTTCGACTTCGCTGGTGCCGATCCCGAAGGCGAGTGCGCCGAAGGCGCCGTGCGTGGACGTATGGGAGTCTCCGCAGACGATCGTCATGCCAGGGAGCGTGAATCCTTGCTCAGGGCCGATGACATGGACAACGCCTTGCCGGATGTCGTTCATGCCGAATAGGGTGATGCCGAAGGTCCGGCAGTTATCATCCAGCGTTTGAATTTGTTTGGCGCTGATCGGATCGGCAATGGCGATGCGGCGGTCGGTCGTCGGGACATTGTGGTCGGGGACCGCGAGTGCGGCGGCCGGTCGGCGCGGGGTGCGACCCGCGACCGTCAGCCCTTCGAAGGCCTGCGGCGAGGTGACTTCGTGCACCAGATGGCGGTCGATATAGAGCAACGTGGTTCCATCCGGTTCCGCCCGAACCACGTGGTCGTTCCAAATTTTTTCGAACAGTGTCTGTGCAGCCATGGCCATGCTCCTTATAAACCCGCGCCCCTGCGAGAGATTGAGGGCGCGGTGCTCATCGAGGAGCTATTATATATGCGACCAGGCCCATCGCATCAAGGGCAAAGGGGCTCCGGAAAAAAATGCCTCTTCAGATTTCAAAACCGCGCACCGATAAGGTGTCCATGGAACAGGAATCTATCAACGCGGACCACATCAGCATCCCTCGCTGGACGATCAAGCGCGATCCCCGGGCACTGGGGTGCTCCATCTGCGGTTCGGCGATCGTGAAGATTACCGCTGAATGGCGACAGGTCTCGTTCTGCACCTGCAGACTGATCGAGTATCGCGTCCTGCCGCGAGCTCCCAAGGCCTTACCTGCTCCCTCTCCCGCGGCAGATTCACGCAAAGATCCTTAATCCCGTCTGAGATGGAGATGCACATGGCGCGATGGCAGTGGGCGCTTCTGACGGCGTGCTGCTCGGTCATGCTGGCGTCGGGATCGGCCCTGGCGAGTGATCGCGCCCATGCAAAGTCACTGACGCGATCCGGGCTGACCGTTCCGGCCTCGTCGCTGCGATCCTGTTCCGGTGAGGATCTGCTCGGTACCTGGAGCCTGGTGGCATTCGATTCTGCCTATCGCTTCAAAGATCCGCAGGCCCCCTATCTGTTTCCCTATCAAGTCTTCCAGTACTCGCGCGAGCAGGGAGCCAAGTCAGCTCACTCGCGTACCCCGATGCTCGACAGCCCGGACCGGATACTCGAGGGCGTCCCGCTGGATCTGACCTATCAGGTCGGCCAGGGAGGCTATGTGGTCCTCAAAACGAAGGGACAGGACGCGGCAGTGGAAGTGTGGTCTTGCTCGGTCGTCGGGCATGACTCACGGGCAAAGAATGACGGCACTGCGCTCCGCCGCGGCGATGTGGTCATGACACTCCTCGGTAGCCACGGACAAGCCTTGTTCGTGCGGCATCTGCGAAAACCCCCCGCTTAACAGATCTTGGCAGGCAGTACGCCGTCGTGCTACTACCCACGGCATGCGAAGGAGGGCCGGCTTGCGCCCATTCCCTCCCGCCGAGGGGCCGTGGACGATTCAATTCAAGTATGGCGGCGACCGGAAATTGTCGAGTGGTCTCAGTGGATGCTCGACAGCTATCGCCATTGTGTCGGTCGAGAGTTGATGGAGCGGGTGGATGGGGCTGAAGCTCAGGCTCAGGCGCTGTTCACTGCCCCGATCGTGGTGGTCTCACATGGGATGCAAGACGATCCGATCCTGAATTACGGATCGCAACTCGCGCTCACGCTCTGGGAGATGACCTGGGAGCAGCTGGTGCATACCCCATCCCGTCTGACGGCGGAACCGGTGAACCGTACGGAGCGTGAATCGATGCTTGAACGCGCCCGCACCCAGGGATATATCGACAATTACCGGGGAATCAGAATATCGAGCAGCGGGCGGCGGTTTCTGATCGAGCAGGCTCTCGTGTGGAATGTGGCCGATCGGGCTGGTCATCGCCGGGGGCAGGCGGCGACGTTCTCACGCTGGACCTTCCTCTAAGCGCCGGAATCTGGGCACGACCTCGCCGCCGATGGAGACCGATTCCGAAAACATGGTCATCGGTCTGATCCACAAGCCGCCTGCTCCATAGAGTTGACGATAGACGACGTATTCCTCCTCGGTTTCTGAATGCCGGGCCACCCCGAGCACTTCATAGTCGTTCCCTTTATAGTGACGATAGCGACCGGGTTTGATCATGGTGTATCCTTGCGGTTTCGAACCTGCGAGCGAGTCTATCGAATCAGGCATGCCATCACAACTCTCTCAGAAGAACGAGCGTCGGCACGATGTCGTGGTCATCGGCGGCGGGTCGGCGGGTTATGCCGCTGCGCGGACGGCGTGCGAAGCCGGAGCCGATGTGGCGATCGTCGATCAGGGGCCGTTGGGAGGCTTGTGTATTTTGCGTGGCTGCATGCCCACAAAGACCATTCTCCGGTCAGCCGAAATCATGGCGCTGATGAAGCGCGCGCGGGAGTTCGGGTTGGCGCCTGTCACCGCCCGGGCTGACCTCTCGGCCATCGTCGACCGGAAGAACCGGCTGGTGCAGGAGTTTGCCGATTATCGCATCGCCGCGTTGCGCGATCCGCGGTTCACGCTGTACGAATCGCACGCCGAATTCGTCTCCCCGCATGAGATTTGTGCCGGAGGGTTGCGCATTCGAGGTGACGCGTTTGTGATCGCCACCGGATCCAGTGTGGCGAAGGTGGCCATCCCCGGATTGTCTGAGGCGGGGTACGTGACAAGCGACGAAATGCTCGATGTGCGTCAGACACCGGCCTCGCTTGTGGTATTGGGCGGCGGCCTGGTGGCGGTCGAGTTCGCGCAATTTTTTTCCCGGATCGGCACGAAGGTCACCATGCTTCAGCGTGGTGCGACGCTGTTGTCCGATATGGACCAGGATGTCGGTCAGGCGTTGGCCTCTGCCTTTCAGGGCGAGGGTATCGAGGTGATCACCGGAGTGTCGTTCACGCGGGTGGCCTCGTCGCCAACCGGCAAGACCGTGCACTTCCTGTGGAATGGGGTCTCGCACACCCGTTCGGCCGACGTTATTCTTCACGCTCTCGGTCGTCGTCCCAACCTGAAGGGGCTCAATGTGGAAGCGGCCGGGGTGGATGTCTTCGATGGTCGTCTGGCAGTCGGGGCTGATATGCGGACCTCGCAACCGCATATTTTTGCCGTTGGCGATGTGAACGATCTCACGCCGATCGTCCATTTGGCGATCCAGCAAGGAGAAACGGCTGCCTTCAACGCGACTCATCCGGATGTGCCAGCGCGGGTCATCGACCATCGGTTAGATAGCGAAATGGTGTTTACGGATCCGCAAGTGGCTATTGCCGGCCTCAGTGGGCGCCAGTGCCGTGAACAGGCGATTCCCTATCTGACGGCTTCGTACCCGTTTGCCGACCATGGGAAGGCGATGTGTCTCGGAGCTCTCGCAGGATTCGTGAAATTGTTGTGTCGCCCGGACAATGGCGAACTGATCGGCGCGCAGATCGTGGGGCCTGAAGCGGCGGAACTCATTCACGAACTCATCGCGGTCATGTATTTTCACGGGACGGCGCAGGACTTGTTGCGCATCCCGCACTATCATCCGACGCTGGCAGAGATTGTGACCTATCCAGCTGAATCCATCCTCGAGCAGATGGGGCGGATATGAGGCGGCCTGCTCTCGTCGGTTTGTGCGCGCTCTTGCTGTTCATGGCCTGGTCTTGTGGGCAACAGACGTGGGAGGCGGCCATGCAGGCCGGTGAAGTGGCCGTGCAGCGAGGACAATTGGGAGAAGCCGAACAGATTTATGCTGCAGCGTTGAAGAAAGCGGAGGAGTTCGGTCCCCATGACCGGCGCGTCGCCGTGACCTTGGCGCATCTGGCTCAGGTGTATAGCACGCAAGGGAAATTTGTAGAGGCCGAACCCGTCTATTTGGAAGCGCTCAAGATTTACCAGGAGGTCCACGGCGAGAACCACCTCGATGTCGCGGCCATGTTGAACAATCTCGGGGTACTGCATCGCAAGCACGGACAATTCGCGGACGCACAGCGGCTGTTGACCCGGGCACTCGCGATCAAAGAGAAACTTCTCGGTCCGGATCATCTCGAGGTGGCCTTGGCAGTGAACAATTTAGCCGCCATGTACGCCGCTCAAGGCGATACAGCACAGGCGGCGGCGCTCTTCGCGAGGGCGTTGGCGATCAGGGAAAAACAATTAGGGCCTGACCATCCGGATGTGGCCAAGAGTGTGATCGATTATGCGGGAGCGTTACGAAAGATCGGTCGCACTCCTGAAGCAGACGCGCTCGAGGGGCGAGCCGCTGCGATTCGCTCGAAAACGAAGTCGTAGATGAAGGGAAGAGTTGAACCGACCTGATGTGCCGGTGTAGCGTAACGGGTTGGTGAGAAACGAGGCGAACGATGTCTGATTTGCGGACCAATGCATTGATTGCGCGCGGAATGGGCATAGTCTTCATTGCCGGAGGCTTCATGCTTGGCATCTACGGGTTGGAGTTTCCCAACACCATGTGGCTGCAAACCGCATTGGGCTTGCTGGTCACCGGGATGATGGCTCAAGGGTATGCGATGTATTGTTCGATTCGCTGGGTGCGGGAACAACGTGACTCGGAACGATAACCGCTTAAGTTACGTGAGCAATCGCCTGCTGCCGTTGTCGGTTCGATGGAGCAGCTTAGGCATGCTGTTGTGCCTGGTGATGTTGTCAGGCTGCGGCGGACCCTGGCGGGACACCTACCTGAATAAGGGTGTGCACAAGCTCACCCAGGCCGATATCGAAGACAAGTTCGGCCCACCGAGCACGGCCAAGACGCCGGTACTAGGCGGCGATACCGTTTGGACCTACCGCGTGCCGATGGGAGACCGGGAAGTTCATCCCTGGGATCCCAGTAGCCTGGCCGCCGGCAAAAAAACCAAAGCCCCGCCTTCGCCGTCGCCCTTTGGAAAAAGTTTGGCCGGTAACGATGAACCCTATCGGGAGCCGCTGTATTGCTACCGCTATACCTTGTCATTTGACGAGCAAAAACGCCTGAAAGATTGGAAAAGAGAAGAATGCGTGCCACGCACGAGTGAGGATGGTACCGTAGTGCAGTGACAATGACGGAAAAAACCATGCAAGATATGCTGCCGGTGATCGGCTCCAGTGTCTTCTTCGATCTGCTCAAGTCCATTCTTCTCCTCCTTATCCTCCTCATTGCGCGAACGGTTCTCGTTCGATGGATTAAAAATAACCAAGCGCTAACCATCGACGCGCGGCGCCGGTGGATCGTGACCACCCGCAATAGCATGGTGCTGTGCCTCTTTGTGGGGCTCGTGGTCATTTGGGCGCACGAGTTGGAAGCCTTCGCGGTCTCGCTCGTCGCATTGGCGGCTACCTTAGTTCTGGCAACAAAGGAGCTGATTCTCTGTTGGAGCGGCGCGGCATTACGCGTCGGCGGCGGGGTCTATGGAGTCGGAGACCGGATTCAACTCGGTACGTACCGTGGCGTCGTCCTCGAATATGATGTATTTGCCACGAAGCTTCTGGAGATCGGCCCTGGTCAGACCTCACACTTGTACACGGGGCGAACCGTCGTCTTTCCCAACAGCCTGCTTTTCGGCAATCCGCTCATTAAGGAGAGTCCGTCGCAAGAGTATGGTTTGTATGTCTTGTCGGTTCCGCTCTTAAGCACTGACAATTGGCAGGCCGCCGAACAAGCCCTACTTGGCGCGGCAAAGGTAGAGTGCGCCCCTTTTATGGATCAAATGGGCCGGCAAATGAAGTTGCTGGAACAACGAAATTTATTGGAAGCCCCTTCGCCTGAGCCACGCATCACGATCCAGCTTCCCGAGGCGGGGCGGATTCATCTGGTCCTGCGATTTCCTGCACCGGACCGCGGCCGATCGCGGGTGGAGCAGGCCATTCTCCGGCGGTACCTCACGACAATTCGTCAGTAAGGCTGCTTGCAGTTCGAGTGATCCGTCTCTTTTGCGGACGGCCGTTCTCTCGACAGTAAGCGACCCTCCTCCTTGCCGTAAAAAACGGCAAAAAAATTGGCAAACGAAACTCTTCGGGGTATTGATGGATGCTGCAGGCCCGTCGGATTGCCCGGGATGCCTGACACCATATTTCAACCAAGAGGGGGGTTGTTGATGAGAAGGTCAATCGCTGTGATGGTCGCTGCCGCATTTGTGGGCATGAGCTCATTCGCCGCTGCCGACGATCTGGGCATGGGAAAAATGTCCGAAGGGATGAAGCAGGATATGGGCACCTTTTCCGACGAGATGAATGCCCACAAAGAAGAACTGAAGAGCGATCTGAAGGCCAAGAAAGAGTCTGCAAAGAGCGAACTGAAGGCGAAGCGGGACGAAGCAAAAGCCAAAAAGAAACAGGCCAAAGCCGATGCGAAGGCCAAGAAAGAACACGTCAAAGCGAAAGTGAAAGCGAAGAAAGATGCGGCCCGGGCGAAAGCGGCCGACATGAAAAGTGCTGCGGATGATACCGTTCAAGAGATGGGCGGCATGAAGAACGACCTGAAGGAAGCGACCCGCTATTAACGGGTAGACGGAAAACGGCGCGTTTTCTCGCCTGCGGCCTGTGATCGGAACCTCCCGATCACAGGCCGTAGTATTTTGCAGACCTCGGTTGTTGCGCGTGGTGGGCTCTGGTAGAATTCGCGCCCACGATGAAAGTCGCCACCTTCAACGTCAACTCACTGCGGAAACGTCTTCCGATCGTCTTGCAGTGGCTGGAGCGCCATCAGCCTGATGTGCTCTGCCTGCAGGAAACCAAAGTGCAAGACAGCGAATTTCCTCTTGCCGCGCTCGCGACGTCGGGATATGAGATCACGTTCCGGGGTATGAAGGCCTACAATGGCGTCGCCGTACTGAGTCGGACGAAGCCTGAATCTGTCTGTTACGGATTTGACGATGGCGGAGAAGCGGAGGATGCCAGGCTGCTGCGGGTCGTCATTCAGGGGATTCCAATCATCAACACCTATGTGCCGCAGGGGTTTGAGATCGATTCCCCGAAATATCAATATAAACTGGGTTGGTACGACCGCTTACTGAAGCACTTTGATATGCATCTCTCCCCGAAGGAGCCGGCGATCTGGTGTGGAGACATGAATGTGGCCCCAAGACCCATTGATGTCCACAGCCCGGAGAAACATCTGAAACATGTCTGCTACCACGAAGACGCGCGCAAAGCCTATGGGAAGACGATTGCGTGGGGCTTCGAAGATGTGTTCTGCAAACTGTATCCAGATCGCCAGCAGTTCACGTTTTTTGACTACCGTGCGCCGAGTGCCTTAGCTGCCAATAAAGGGTGGCGGATCGACCATATTCTTGCCACGGCGCCGTTGGCTCAGAAATGTCAGCGCGTCGATGTTGATTTAGAGCCTCGCCGTGCCACCGATGCTTCCGATCACACCGTGCTTTGGGCCGACTTCGAGATTTAATGCCACCGTACTCTATCTCGCGTGCTACAGGACAGGAGCACCCCGTGCCCCTGCCCTGAGGGTTCGATCTACTGCAATACCTCGACCGGTTCCAACAATAATTGCTCGGCCATCCGAGTACGTCGATTCTGTTCGATCAACGGATCCACGATCGATCCGCAATTAATACACCGCCAGACAAACGTTTCCGGCGAAAAATCAGGTCGCCATTCATCCACCATCAATCCTTTGCATCGTCCGCATGTCATGGTGTCCACCTCCTTAGGATGTGCCTCCAACGCGTGAAGGCCGTGCCCATGTGAGTGAGAGAGTAGCAATTGGAGATTAAAGCGGTGTTAGTGCGACGTTAAAATGAATTAATCAGAATTTCGTCGCAATATCATGGCGTTTACGCCGGAGGCTTGGACAAATGTAGAACGAGAGAGGAGCATTCTGTCTAAAATCTGATCTGCGATGAGAGTCGATCCGGCGCGGTGAGGCGCGTCCGGTAGGAATTCGAGTTCAGCTGTCGCTCAGGACTAGACCTCACAGGATCATTCCTCGTCGACCGCCCGGAACCGTTGAGTTTCTTGACAGAACTGCCCCCATCCTTTATCGATGAACTGGCGACTGCCTTGCCTTTGCCGGAAGATTGTATTGCGGACAGGATCTGTACGGGACTGTGGGATCACGCGTGCGCAAGAGATCTGTGGATAGTCGTCCGATCATTTCCCATAGTTTGTCCTTGTGAAGGAGAGCGGCCTGAGAGGCGCCGATCATTGAATATGGCACAACCGTTGACTTGCCCGCAGTGCGGTCAAGATAAGGTCTTTCGCTCTCGCTGTTCGACTCTGTTGGAGCGCCTGCAGTCGTTCGCCTGCATGTCACCCTTTCATTGCCAGGCGTGCAGCTTTCGGTTCTCGGCCTCGCGCTTGGGATATCGGTTCCCGGCTCGAATGATCGATCGTCGCGAGCACCTGCGTATTCCTGTCCGACTCTTTCTCTCGTTTTCCGGCGGAAAGGTGCGGGGGGAGGGGACAGTGCGCGATATTTCAATGGGCGGATGCATTATTGAGAGCCAGGCGTCGGTGCATGTAGACGATATCTTTTACCTGCAGATTGTACTGGAAAATGAACAGGCTCCCATCGAGGTCGCGGCAATGGTCCGATCCGTGAGCTCCCGCGGCATCGCCTTCAAATTTCTACGGTCGGCCCAAGAAAATACACGATTGTTAGGGTTCGTGCAGGCCAAGACGGAATCGTCCGGAACTCGTTTCCCCGCCTAACTGACTTTATCTGCGCAGCATCGCATCGCCACACCCGCTCGGCTTCAAAAGCCACACAGCGGCCATCCAGCCGATAGTCTGTTAGAGTGGGGTTTCCCAGGCAGAGGTCTGGGGGTAGTCTGTCGTGAGACGCTCGTGTTCCGCGTGGTCGAAATCTTCGATGGTCAAATCGGCGAGGTGCAAGCGTTCAGGGCATGCAGGAGAGGAAAGAAAATCGATATAGTTTTGCGCTTTGGCTTCAGTGGTGAAGCGGCAGAGGCCATACTCAGGCATGTGGGAAGAAGGGTGCCAGAAGGCCAGTCCGATCGAACTGCCTTGAAAGATTCCCAAGGAGCGGTGTCGCACCTGAAATCCTCCCGGGAGATCGTTGGATCGATCGAGAGCCATAGAGATCGCTTTAAACGCGCACCGCCTCCAGACTATGAAGTATAACAAGGTTGCGAGCGAAGCGAAATCTTGAGTGACAGGCAGGAGGCCGGATGATTGACTTCGTCGATGAACGCCTTACGTCATGAAGAAGCGCTGTCGCACAACCCGCGCGGAGGAGGAACGATGATGTCTGGTTCACGAGTAATGGGCGCGAATGTGGTAGTCGCCATTCTGCTGACCCTGTCCGGTTGCGGCTACAATGATTTGCAAGGGCTGGATGAGGACTCGAAAGCCGCCTGGAGCGAGGTCATCAATCAGTATCAACGGCGGGCCGATCTCATTCCGAATTTGGTGAACACGGTCAAGGGATATGCGACGCATGAAAAGGAAACATTGGAAGGCGTGGTGCAAGCACGCGCCAAGGCGACCAGTGTTCAAATCACACCGGAGTTACTGAAGGACGAGGCCGCGTTCAGGAAATTTCAGGAGGCGCAGCAAGGTCTATCAAGCGCCTTAGGCCGATTACTTGCCTTAGCCGAAAATTATCCCAATCTCAAGGCCGATCAGGGGTTCCGGGATCTTCAAAGCCAGCTGGAAGGGACCGAGAACCGTATTGCCGTCGCGCGGAAACGCTATATCGAGAAGGTGGCGGAGTTTAACAAGATGGTGCGCTACTTTCCCACAAACCTGACGGCCAAGTTTGTCCTCCATTTAGACGAGAAGGCGAACTTCACTGTCGCGGACGAAAAGGCAGTCGCGAAGCCGCCGGAAGTGAAGTTCTAACGTCGGCCTCTGTGGTCGGGAGCGATTGTGATGCGGCTCGTGGGCCGAGTAGGACAGATGTTTCTTCTCGGATGCGTCTGGCTTGTGTTGGGGCAGAGTTTTCCGGCTTGGGCCCTGGAGGTGCCGCCGCTGAGCGGCCGCGTGGTCGATTTCGCACATGTCCTGCCGCCAGCCACCACGGCTCACCTATCTGACGTACTTCAGGCGCATGAAACGAAGACCTCTAATCAGGTCGCTGTGCTGATAGTGCCTTCGCTAGAAGGCGAGCCGCTATTTGATTATTCCCACCGTGTCGCGACGGCCTGGAAACTGGGCGCGACGGCCACCGACAATGGCGTATTACTTCTCGTCGCGATTAAAGAACGAAAAATTCGTCTGGAAGTCGGGTATGGCCTGGAAGGGGTGCTGACGGACGCGCGTTCAGCGCAGATCATTCGAAACGAAATGGCGCCGAAATTTCGCGCCGGCGATGTGCCGGCTGGCGTCACGGCAGGGGTGCTGGCTGTTCTCCAGACGATCGAGGGAACCTACAACGCGCCGGAACACCCGACGATGTCCGGTTCCGACGGGGAGGTGTTGAGCCGTACCCTGTTTGCGGTCCTTTTGGGCGTGGTGATCGGCGTTTTTTTCTCTCGCGCGCACCGCGTACTGGGTTCCATGGTAGGCGGCGGTCTTTCGTTTCTCGTCGCACCCTGGGTGATTCCCGCTCTCGTCGCAGGAGCGGTCAGCTTGGTGCTGGTCAGTCTGGTGAGTGGGGTTGGGCAGGCGACAGGGGGAAGACGGCGAGGCAATGGCAGCCTGATCGATGACACCTGGTTCAGTACACGACATGGGGGGTGGGGGACGGGCGGGCTTGGCGAATCTTTCGGCGGATCAGGCGGTTTCTCTGGCGGTGGCGGCGAGTTCGGAGGAGGAGGCGCCAGTGGCGACTGGTAGCAAGCCGGCACTTTCGGAAGAAGGGCGAGCGCGAGTTGAGGCAGCCGTGCAGATGGCTGAACGCCATACCAGCGCAGAGATTGTGCCTATGATTGTCGGACGCTCCGGTGTCTATCGAGAAGCGCATCATCGCGCGGGCCTGTTGTGCGCCATGCTCGCCCTGACGACATTGTTGACGATCGAAGCGGCATGGCTGCCGTGGGGATGGCACGCTTCGAACGCCGTATGGCTGCTGGGCGTGACGGTGCTGGCCTACTCCGTTGGCGTCTGGATCGGAACCTGCCCACCGGTCTTGCGTCTGTTTACGTCCCGGCAACGCATGCGCCAGAAAGTGCGCATGCGGGCAGAACGGGCCTTCTCCCGGCAGGGCCTTGCACAGACCCGTGAACGGACCGGGTTGCTGCTGATGGTCTCATTGCTCGAGCGGCAGGTCTATGTGTTGCCGGATCACGCGCTACAGGCGCGTCTTTCAGATGAACAGTGGCAAGAGATTGTGTCGATCGTTGTCGAACGCATGAAGGCCGGCGATCTCGCCGGTGGGTTGTGTCGCGGGATTGAGGCCATCGGTCTTCATCTCGCGCAGGTCTCTCCCTCGCATGACGGCGACAATCCCAATGAGTTGCCGAATGCGGTGATCCAGGATTTGTGACAGCCGGATCTTGTCGGACAATGGACGGCCTCGCTCCGTTCCGCTACAATCCCCGCAATGTCCGAGCCCGCCGCGCCTGTTGAATCATCTCGACCAGCTGTGGATGAAACCCATTCCGTCGTCAAGGCGGCGGGTCTCATCGGCATCGCCACGTTTTCCAGCCGCCTTCTCGGGTTTGTTCGGGACATGGTGCTGGCCAAGCTCTTCGGCGCGACCCCGGCCGCCGATGCGTTTTTCGTGGCCTACCGCGTGCCGAACTTGCTTCGGGAATTATTCGCGGAAGGTTCCATGTCCGCGGCGTTCATCCCAGTCTTCACCGAGTATCACACCCTGAAAGCCAAGCGTGATGCGTGGGAGCTGGCCAGCGCAGCCTTCACGACGCTGCTGACCCTCGTCACAGCCGTGACGCTGATCGGGATTCTGGCGGCGCCCGGAATCGTCTGGCTCCTTGCGCCGGGGTTTCGCGAGAGTGTCGATCAGTTGGCGCTGACGACGCTGCTGACCCAGCTGATGTTTCCCTACCTGATCTTCATCAGTCTGGCGGCTCTGGCGATGGGGATTCTGAATTCGTTGCGTGACTTTGCGGCGCCGGCCTTCTCCCCGGTCTTCTTTAATATTTTCACGATTGCCTGCATGCTGTTCCTGTCGCCCTGGTTATCCGAGCCGATCATTGCGGTGGCGATCGGTATTGTCGTCGGCGGGTTGGCGCAGTTCGCGATGCAGCTTCCGGGGTTAAAGAGGCGCGGCATGTTGTTCGGGCTGCGGTTCAATCCCGGCCATCCCGGTGTGAAACGCATCGGACTCTTGATGGTGCCCTCACTTCTGGGATTGTCGGTGACGCAAATCAATATCACGGTGAGCACAATACTCGCGTCGTATTTCCCCGGCGGACCCACCTATTTGTTTTACAGCATGCGGTTGATCCAGTTTCCGCTGGGTATTTTCGGAGTAGCACTGGCTACCGCGATCCTTCCCACGCTCTCGGCCCAGGCCGCGCGCGGAGCGCTCGATGACCTGCGAACGACGATCGGGTTCGGTCTCAGAATGATATTTTTCATCATCCTCCCGGCGATGGCGGGCCTCATCCTCCTGCGCTATCCGATCGTCCATCTGGTGTTTGAACACGGATCGTTCACCAAAGCCGACGCCCTGGCCACCGCGACCGCGCTCCTCTGTTACGCTGTCGGACTGTGGGCGTTTGCAGGAGTGCGAATCATTGTGTCCGCGTTTTACTCGCTCCAGGATACGCGGACTCCAGCGGTGACGGCTGGGGTTGCGGTTGGAGCGAATATTATTCTGTCATTGTGGTTGATGACGATATTGGATGCCGCCGGGTTGGCATTGGCGACGGCACTGGCCTCGATGCTCAATGGCAGTATTCTCGTGGCCGTGTTGCACCGGCGGCTAGGCCGTGTGGACTGGGGTGCGATCGTGCGATCGGGTGGACGGGTGCTGGCTGCCTGCATGCCAATGGTTTTCATCTGCCAGTGGGTGGCGAGCGCGTCCCTGTGGGCGGAACCTGATCAATGGATCATGAAGTCCGTCATGCTGTTTGGTGGGATCGCGGTCAGCATCAGCGCGTATCTTGGCATGCACCTCATGCTTGGGTCAGACGAACTGGAGGTGGTCATGGGACTGGCGAAACGCAAACTCGGCCGGGTCGCGCGCAAATTCGGGGCAGGATGACATGACGCAGGCGAGCACATTCAAAACGCCTTGGGGTTGGATGACCGTCACGGCTTCCACGAAGGGAGTGACGTCAATTGATCTCTCGCCGTCGGCCCGCGTTGCGTCTGACGGCCCGCTGGGAGGCGATGCGAGTGCCTCCATTGTGAAAGAGGCGCAAGCCCAACTCTTGTCCTATATTGACGGAGCGCGTCGCGATTTTGCTCTTCCCATTGATTGGTCGACCGGCACCCCGTTTCAGCGAAAGGTGTGGAAGGCGATCGCGCGGATTCCCTACGGCCGCGTGCGGTCCTATCAGTGGGTTGCCATGCGCGTGGGAGGGAAGCAGTATGCCAGGGCCGTGGGAATGGCGCTGGGAGCGAATCCGGTTCCCATCGTCGTGCCCTGTCATCGCATCATAGCGCATGACGGCTCCTTAGGCGGGTTTTCAGGCGGAGTGCCGATGAAGCGGCGTTTGTTGAGCCTGGAAGGCACCCTGACTCAATTACGCAATGCCCGCTAGCCTGGTAATCGGTGGCGAATCACACATGAAGGCGGTCATTCAGCGCGTCACACGGGCCTCTGTCGAGGTGGAGGGGCAAGTCGTCGGTCGCATTGGCGCCGGGCTTCTCGTCTTATTGGGCGTGGCGAAGGGAGATGAGGAGCGCGACCTTTCCTATATTGTTGAGAAAGTGCACACCTTACGGATTTTCGGTGATGATCAGGGCAAGATGAACCGGTCGTTGCTTGATGTCGGTGGAGCGCTGTTGCTCGTCTCGCAATTTACGCTTCTCGGTGAGACCGGGAAGGGACGACGGCCGGGGTTCGAGCGCGCGGCTCCCCCGGAGTCCGCGCGTGCATGGTATGAGGAGGCGGTGAGCCGGCTACGGGCTGTCGGCCTCACCGTGGAAACCGGAGTATTTGGGGCTCACATGCAGGTGGAACTGCGTAATGACGGGCCGGTGACCTTCCTGTTGGACAGCCGGCGAGAATCCTAAGGTGGCTGTCTCGATCTCGCGTCCTCGATCCGTTCGCATCGGGCGTGAGAACCAATAGGCCGGTCAATGCCTGTTAAGTATTGCGCGTGGGTGCCGATAAGGAGTCAGGGAGAAAACCCGTTTGGTTTGAGCAGGGTTTGTTATACTACCTGCAAAGGGGCAAGGATTGCCCGGGAGGTGGAGATGGGAAGTCCCGTTTCTCGCAGCCATCCGCTACGGCAACTCTTCGGCGCGTTGACGGAGAAAAGTTTCACCGAACACCTCGGGTGGCCCGATCTGAACGTCACCGAATACGTCTCTAACCTGCTCGTCGAATTCGCTCACACCGATCAACTCTACAAAATTCAGAATACCCAGGGCCGTACGATCGACTCGGTCGTCGAGATGCTCTTTGAGTCCGAAGTCTTATTGGAGGCACACTCGTTCGAGCGGGAGCGCGAAGTGCACCGGCACATCGGGGACTTTACGCTCTTTATGACCGGGCTGTTTCCGGAATATCTCCGTCGTCTGAAGAGCGTGGGCCGGATCTACCATAAGGATTTTCTGGTGGATTACGTCAAGACCGGGAAGCGTTCCTATGGTCTGGTGGCAGAATTCGGTCATTACGATCCCGAGCAGGACACCCCGTTATTCCGCAAGCTATCGGAGAACTTTGAGCTGTGTGTGACCGGATTGGGCTTTGTCCGGTCGGATTTGGACCGCATGCAAGATCCTGCCTGCCGCCGCGTGAAAGACCTGCTGCTCAATTGAAACGACGACGACCGGTTCTCCTCATTCACGGGGGCGCGGGACGCCGCGCCATGACCGTCGCCCAAGCGACGTGCGTGGAAGGCGCGTTAGCCGAAGGCCACCGTCTGTTGATGGCCGGTGTTCCGGCGTTGTCGGTCGTCGAGGAGGCGATTCGACTGTTGGAAGAGTCCGGCCTGTTCAATGCGGGGCGCGGTTCCAATCACCAACTCGATGGTGTGCGGCGAATGGACGCCTCGATCATGGAGGGCCGAGAGCTTCGGGCCGGTGCCGTGGCTTCCATTGAGGGCATCCTTCATCCCGTCACCGCCGCACGGCTCGTCATGGAAAAAACCGCGCATGTGCTCCTCGTCGGGAAGTCCGCCACCCGCTTTGCCGACTATTTTGGATTGGCGCGCGTTCCGCGTCCGAAGCGAACTATGGCGGCTCAACCCAAGCAATTGAGACCGTCAGCGGGGGTGAGCCAGACGTTGCGGCTGCATCGCGCCATAGTGACCAGCGGCCGCCTCCGGGCAAGGAGCCTGGGGAAGGAAACGGTGGGGGCGGTGGCCTTGGATCTGACCGGAACGGTGGCGGCAGGCGCATCCACCGGCGGTGTTGATGTGATGTTGCCCGGTCGAGTTGGCGATACACCGCTCATTGGCTGTGGCGTCTATGCCGACAACGAGGCCGGGGCTGTTTCCATGACCGGATTGGGAGAGAGCATCATTCGGGTCGCCGTCGCCAAGGAAATTACGGATGGCTTGGCGAGCGGTCTGAGCCCGGTCGCGGCGGCCAACCGCGTGCTGCGAAAAGTCGTGGAACGGGTTCAGGGCGCCGCCGGCGTCTTAGTGCTCTCGCCTGACGGCCGGTGTACGATTCGACACTGCACTCCGCATATGATCGCCGGTGTCATCGGTCCTGATGGACGAGTGATCGTGCGTGACCGGTTTGCCTAGCGCTGCCAGCGGCTGATACAGTGACACGAGGTCTCGGCCTATGTCGGCGCTCTTTCATCTTGCCTTTCCCATCCATGACGTGGCGGCTGCCAAGCAGTTCTACGTCGATGGTCTCGGCTGCGTCCTGGGCCGGGAATCCCCCACGGCCGTCACCTTCGGACTCGCTGGCCATCAACTCGTCGCCCATCTCTCCAGGGACGAGATGCATCGGCAGAAGAGTATTTATCCCCGCCATTTCGGGCTGGTATTGACGCGGGAGGAGGAATGGCAGGCGCTGGCCGATCGCGCGCAGGCCAAGCGCCTCACGTTTTATCAGCAACCACGTCGCCGGTTTCCCGGGACACGGATTGAGCATCGCACATTTTTCCTGGAAGACCCATCAGGAAATCTGCTCGAATTCAAATATTACGCGCACGAGTCGGCGATTTTCGGAGAGCGGGACTACAGCTCAGTCGGCGAATCCACGTAGCGCGGAGTTGCGTGTGGCGGGGTGGGCGCTACTCCACAGTCACTTCTTCGAGGGGCTCAGGGGAGATCCGGTTGATGGAGCCTGATTTCCGGCCATTCCCCCGCTCCAGCCAGCGAACGATGTGGCGTTGTCGCCGGTTGAGATAAGCGGTGTGCCGGATAGGGTCATAGCGGCGCGGGGAAGGAAGAATCGCCGCCAGCAGGGCGGCCTCCTCAATGGTCAGGTCCTCCGCCGACTTCCCGAAATGGTGCCGGGCCGCAGCCTCCGCTCCGAACACGCCCTGCCCCCATTCGGCGACATTCAAGTAGAGCTCCAGAATCTGTTTCTTTGTCAAATGGTGCTCCAGAGATCGGGTGATTAAGGCTTCTCGGGCTTTTCGCAACAGGGACCGTTCAGAAGAGAGATAAAGATTTTTCGCCAGTTGTTGGGTGATGGTACTGCCCCCGCGTTTGAATTCGCCGACCTCCAGGTTATAGAGCGCAGCATCTTTAATGCCTTCCCAATCGAAACCCTCGTGCGCAAAGAAGGAGGCGTCTTCAGCGGCGACGACAGCGCGCTGAAGGGCGGGCGCAATTCGAGCCAGGGGGACCCAGGCGAACTTGATGCGCAGCGGATGGCCTTGTTCCTTGGCCTGAGCCCGTCGCGCTTCCATGACCGCCGTTTCTGTCGGATGATGTTTGGCGAGGCGTGACACGTCGGGCAGCGTCGCCAGCCAATACAACGCCAAGGCGGCTGCGGGCAAACCGATGAGCACGGTCGCCCAAAACAGTATCCGGCCGAACAGACTGCCTGTTGACTTGCTCATTCCCTACACTCTATTTATGAACGTACGGGATGGCTCACCCGATTGCCGTGCATGGCTGAAGGTGGCGCGCATCCCGCATTGTCATGCCCCGCGAACAAGATGAAACTACTCAGCGCCGAGTTTATCAAAAGTTCCGTGTCCCCAGAACAGTTTCCTGCCGACCGCTTGCCAGAAATCGCGTTCGTGGGACGTTCCAACGTCGGCAAGTCGTCGCTGATCAATTCGCTGCTGCATCGGAAGAAATTGGCCAAGGTCAGCAAGACGCCGGGGAAAACGCGCGCGGTCAATTTTTTCACCGTTCGCACCTCGGACCCGAACCTGCCGCTGTTGTCCCTGGTCGATCTGCCGGGATACGGGTATGCCAAGGTTTCCAAAACAATGCGCGCGCAGTGGGGGCCGATGATCGAACAATATCTCGAACAGCGGCAATCGCTCGGCGCGGTGATTTTGCTGATCGAGTCGCGCGTATGGATGCCGCAAGATGTCATGACGATTCAGTGGGTGCAGTCCCTCGGGTGCGGCCTCATCATTGTGCTGACGAAAGCCGACAAGTTGCGGCAGAGCGAGCGGGCGCCGACTCTGTCCGAAGTGCGCACCGCCTGCGGATTGCCCTCGGAAGTGCCGGTCCTTCTGTATTCGGCTGAAACGCATGAAGGGCGAGACGCGTTATGGGGCGAGATTCGCGCGCAGTTCAATGGACTGCGGAAACACGAGTGCGGCACGAGAGAACTTTGATAGCACGCAGATGTGATATCGCAAAAGAACACTACCGCAGGGTGCTCAAAAAGACCGTACAGCAAGGCCGCAGCGAGTGAAGGGCCGAAGCGTACCCTCGGGCGTACGTTGAGGGTCTGAACGAGGCGAGAACGCTGCTGGCGGACGTTTTCAGCATCCTGTTAAAACTTGATCTCGATGTAGGCTTTGTTTTTCAAATCGGCCATCCAGATCTGATATTGATCCTCGGTTTTCTGCTGAAACACAAGGGACTGGATTTCAGCCTTCACCTGTTCGAAGGGGCGAAACTGGCGCGGCTTTTTGTCGTCCACGCGCACGATATGCAGTCCTTCTGCCGTCTCCACGATTCCCGTCATCTCCCCCACGGGCACGGATATCAGTGCCTGCTCCAGCGCCGGAATCAGTTCCCCTTGCCGGACCAGCCCCAAGCGTCCTCCGCGTGACGAGCCCGCTCCATCAGAAAAACGCAGCGCCAGATCCTCGAAGGGCTCGCCTTGCTTTAGGGTCGCCAGGAGGGCTTCGGCCCGTCCCTGCGCGATGGAGAGGCCGTCCGGCGACTTCGGTTTGATCAGAATTTGGCTCAGCTGGTATTCCTCGGGGTAGGCGAAACGATCCTGGTGCTCCTCGTAGTACCGCTTCATTTCCGAATCGGCCACCATAATCAGGCCGCGGACCTCCCGGTCGACGACACGCATCAATGTCAGCTGCTCCCGAATGCTTCTGGTGGTGTTGGGGTCGGCGCTGTTGAGGCTTTCGCCCTGCTTCTTCATTTCCTGCACGGCCTGCGAGACTTCCTGGTCGGACACATCCACGCCCTTGTTCTTCGCGGCCTGGAGCTGCAGCTTGCGTTCAATCATTTTGGTGACGGCCATCGCCTCCGCGGTCTCGAGGCGGCGTTCGAGATCCTCGCCGGCGTAGAGCTTCCGAAGGCGTTCCTGATCGGGCAGTAAATCGCGCTTCAGCTCGGAAAGCATGATCAGGTCGGAATTCACGACCGCGACGATGCGGTCTTCCAACTTCGCGGCGTCGACGGGATAAGCAAGCAGAACGCCCATGCAGATACAGAGGTAGGCGATGTCCATGGCCCGGCGGCCGGGCAATCGCATGGAGAAGAGTCTACCGGCACGGACACAATGAGAAGCGAAAGACAATCGTTTGTTCATCACGGTAAGAGGATTGTACACAATCGAGACTTCAGAAAGGGAGCGGTCTTGCGATGAAAAGGACGGAAGCGTGAAGCCGGGAAACGGGCAGGATTCCGGTGGGCAGGGGGTTAGAGGCGCCCTGGTTCATCGGTGACATAGCGGGCCGCATCGGCCATACGGATCGTGGCGCCGGTGCGGAGTTCGGCGAAGACATCATCGAGCCGTTTTCGTCGCTTCTCGGCCAGGAGTTCCTGTCGGAGCCGTTCGCGGGTGGCCTGGTCCGCCTGCAGAATTTCCGGCTCGAGAGGGCTGACTTTCATCAGATAGTAGCCCTTGTCGGTCTTGATCGGGTCACTGACCGCACCGGGGTGCAGAGAGGGAATCAGCGCTTCCAGCTCCGGCTCCAGCAGGCCTTTACGATACGGACCCAGGTCGCCGCCTTTGGCGCGACTGCGTTCGTCGACCGAATAGCGCAGGGCAAAGCGGGTGAAGTTCCCACCCCCTTCCACCTGGCGTTTGAGATCCTTGGCGGCATAGATGTTCGGCAACAACATGACCGAGACCTGTACCTTGGGATTGGCCAGGAGCTGGTTGGCGTGTTTTCCCAGATAGGCGTCCAGTTCGTCCTTCGTCACTTCGACCTTGGTCTTGATCCGGTCTTTGAGGAGTTCATCCAGGATCAGCTGCTCGCGGTACCGCAGGGTCTTCTCCCGGATCTCATCCAATTGATCCAGGCCCTGTCTGCGCGCTTCCTGCATCAGCAGCTCGCGCATGATCAATTCGTCGAGGAAGCGCCGTTTCCCGCCTTCTTTTTCATAGCGGGCGCGGGTGGCCTGGGAGAGCTCTTCCCACCGGATGTCGAACTCGGCTTGGGTAATCGAGCGGCCATTAATCATGGCGATCACCGGTTCCTCCTGCGGAGGATCGGCACAGCCGGCCAGCGAGGCCAGCGCGAAAAATCCTAGCGCGGCGCCGCTCAGCCATGATCGCCAGCGGAAGATGTCTGGTGTGTGCGGTGACGTCATGCGGTCGAGGCGGAGCATCCTCTGCGAAGATTCAGGTAGAGCCGGTTTATGACTCTTGATTGTTGGTACCACAGACGTGGAGGGTTTGCAAGGTTGCGTTGAGTTCTGGAAAGACTAAACTCCAGTCGTCATGCGGCATCTGGAGTTCGAAAGACAGCGGCGACAGAAACCGCAACCGTTTTTTATACTTGTCCATGAGCGCCTGCACAGCGGTTTCCGAAACGGTCGCTTTGGGATCGAAGGTGATCACGACCGCATGCGTCTGCTCGACCACCGAGCTGAGCCGGAGTTGTTTGGCTAGTAGACGGATCTGCATGAGTTCGAACAGTCGTTCGACTGGATCCGGCGGAGGACCATACCGGTCTTCAATTTCACCATGCATGAGCGCGAGGTCGCCGAGTTGCCCGCAGGAAGATAGCCGTTTGTAGAGCGACAGGCGTTGATGACTGTCAGCCACATAGTCTTCTGGAATATAGGCCGAAACGCTGAGACGCAGCGTCGGGTCCGGCTCTTCCTCCACTACCTGGCCTTTCAACCGTTGAACGGCTTGTTCCACCATTTGTAGATAGAGATCGAGCCCGACGGCGGCGATATGCCCCGATTGTTGTTTGCCCAGCAGATTGCCTGCCCCGCGAATTTCTAAATCCGCCGCCGCGATCCGGAACCCGGAGCCTAATTCGGTAAATTGCTGAATGGCGGTCAGCCGCTTTTGGGCGTCGTCCGAGAGGTTGCCTTCATCCGGCACCAGAAAATAGGCGTACGCCTGCTCGCCGCCACGGCCCACCCGGCCGCGTAACTGGTAGAGCTGGGCCAGCCCGAATGTGTCGGCGCGATTGACGATGATCGTGTTGGCGGTCGGCACATCGATGCCGGATTGAATAATGGCGGACGCGATCAGGATATCGGCTTCCCGGTGAAAAAATTTCAGCATCACGGCTTCCAAGGGTTTGGAATCCATCTGGCCGTGCGCCATCACAATGCGCGCTTCAGGCACCAATTCCTGGAGCCAGGCGCCCATCCGTTCCATGGTTTCCACGCGATTGTGGACGAAGTAGGTTTGTCCGCCCCGGCCGAGCTCGCGCAGGATCGCCTCCCGAATCGCTTTTTCGCTGAAGCGAAGCACCTGCGTGCGGATCGCAAGGCGTCCGGACGGAGGCGTGTCGATAATGGACAGGTCGCGTACACTGGCCATGGTCATTTGCAAGGTGCGCGGAATCGGCGTGGCGGTGAGGGTCAGGACATCGACCTGAGTGCGCAGCTGTTTCAAGCGCTCCTTATGTTTGACGCCAAACCATTGTTCCTCATCGATGATGACGAGGCCGAGGTTGCGAAACTGCACATCCTTCTGCAAGAGCCGGTGGGTGCCGATGAGCACATCGACCAGACCGGCCGCCGTATCTTTGATGATCGCTTTGGTGTCTTTGGGAGACTGAAAACGGGACAACAGCGCCACGCGGGTCGGGAAGGGCGCAAACCGTTCGGCGAAGTTGTCGTAATGCTGATGGGCAAGCAGCGTAGTCGGGACCAGCACGGCCACCTGTCGATTCTCCTCGACGGCCTTGAAGGCGGCTCGCATCGCCACCTCCGTTTTGCCGTAGCCCACGTCGCCGCAGACCAGGCGGTCCATCGGCTTGGTAGAGGCCAGGTCATTGGCGATGTCTTCGATGGCCTTGCGTTGATCCGGCGTTTCCTCATATTCGAAGGCCGCCTCGAATTCATGGTAGAGCATGCTGTCTTTGCCGTACGACGTGCGATGGACCAGCTCGCGATTCGCGTAGAGGTCGACGAGCTCATGCGCCATTTCTTCGATGTCCTTTTTGACCCGCGCCGTCGTTTTTGCCCAACTTGTGCCGCCGAGGCGGTCGAGGCGTGGCACATGGGCATCGGCGCCTGCGTATCGCTGCACCTGGCTCAGCCGGTCGAGCGGCACATAGAGTTTGTCGGTCCCGGCGAACTCAAGCACCAGAAAGTCGCTGTCGAAGTCCTGGACCGACAGGCGACGCAGTCCCTGATACTTCGCGATGCCGTACTGCATGTGAACGACGAAATCGCCGATGTTCAGATCTTCGAGCGAAGAGAGAAAGGTGGCCGCTTTGCTCTTGTGCTGCGGTTTGTGCCGGGCGCCCTTGGCGAACAGTTCTTCTTCGGTTAGGACGACGAGCCGCAAGTCCGGGGAGAGGAATCCGGCCGAGACCTCGCCGTTCAACACCGAGAACGGGGCCTTCTGCGCGCCGCCGGCGGAGAGTGCCGAGGGTTTCCATTCCATGGCCGGGCGATCATGCTCGCCGAACAGGGCGAGCAATCGGCCGACTTGGCCCTGGCTGCGGGCAACCAGCACGACGGGGCCGCCTTCGCGCAAGCGGTCGAGGACTTCCAACGTCTGGCTGAACGCTGTGCCGCGCTGGCCGAGGCCTATGCTGGCCGGTGTTTGGGCCGGGCAGGTCAGGACCGGATCCCAGCTCGCGTCCGGCGCGGTGACCGGCTCCAGGGCGAGGGTCGCATAGCCTTGAGTAGCGGTGACGATCTGGTCCCATGTGAGGAATAGCTGATCCGGAGTCGGATAGGGATTCGGATCTGTGCGGTCTTCGTGTCGCAGATACCCTTCTTCAATGGCCTGCCAACATTCCTCGGTGTGAGCCTTGAGGGCACTAGGTTGATCTAGCACCAGAACGGGCGGTTGAGGAAAATAGTCCAGGAGACTGTCCATCGATCCATACACGGACGGGGCATGCCATTCTGCGTCTGCCGCCAGCGGCGCGAGGGCGTCAGGCGCGTCGTCGGGGCGAATCAGTTCACGTGCCGGCAAGACCCAGGCCTGCTTGATCTTGTCGGTTGACTTTTGCGTGGCAGGATCGAAAAAGCGGATCGATTCAATCGTGTCGCCCAGAAACTCCACTCGCAGCGGGTCTGGATAGGCCGTCGAATAAATATCCACGATGCCGCCGCGAATACTGAACTCGCCCGGAATCTCTACCACGGACCCTTTTCGATACCCGAGCCGCAGGAGGCTTGAAACCAGGACTTCCCGCTCCAGGTCGCTGTTCGGTTGAAACTGCAGAACGGCCTCGGTGAAGACCAGGGCTGGAAGCACACGTTGCGTCAGCGCCGGCACGGACGTAAAGAGCACCGTGCGAGCTGTGGTGCAGAGTCGATTGAGCGTCTGCATGCGGCGGGCGACGAGATCGATATGGGGCACCGTCGATTCATAGGGCAGCGTTTCCCATTTCGGGAACAGGGCCAGGTCATCGCCTGATTGTCCGCACAGGGTTCTGAAAAAGAGCGTGTCGCGATACAGGCGCTCCGCCTCGTCATCCGTCTTGGCGACGATCAGCCAGGAGCGATCGGCCAGTGGTTCAGTCGGCGTGCTCTGTGTGAGCAGAGCTAAACCGAAGCCTGCCGTCGACCCGTGCAGTCCCATGAGGCAGGGTTTGCCGGACCCCGTGCGAAGGGCTTCTCGCACAGGCGTGAGCCAGTTCGTCAGATGCGATGGGACTACAGGTGGCACGAAATCCTTATGCCGTGGTGGAGCGAATGCGTTGTACCAGGGTTGTGGTCGAGACGCCGGGGACCAGGGGAATGGTGTGGACCCGCCCGCCGCGCGCCTCGACTGTTTCCCGGCCGATGATCCGGTCGAGCGGCCAGTCACCTCCCTTGACCAGAATATCCGGCTGGAGAGCTGTGATAAGGGCTCCGGGATCCGGCTCCGGGAAAATGACCACATAATCCACGCAGGTCAACGCCGCGAGGACCTCGGCCCGTTGGGCATCCGGCACGATGGGGCGATCAGCGCCCTTGTGCAGGGCGCGTACGGAGCCGTCGGAATTCACGCCGACCACGAGTAGGTCACCCAGGTTACGGGCAGCCTGCAGGTACCGGATATGGCCGATGTGCATGAGGTCGAAGCAGCCGTTCGTAAACACGACGCGTTGTTGCCGCCGGCGGTGCTCGGCCAGCAGTGGAACCAATTCATCTCTTGTGGTCACTTTTGTGGGCATCACGTTCGGCATCAATCCAATCATGCATCTTAGCAGGATGAAGAAAAAGTCCGCCACCACGAATCCGTGCCGAATGTCCCGCGCTCGTGAAATCAGTCGGGTGTGGGTCGTCTTCGTTTCTTCTTCCCTTCCTCATCCAGAGGAAGGGCGCCCAGGCGGACCACGCTGCTGCCATGTCGCTCGATCAGTTTATCCAGGGCAGCCACCGCATCGCGCTGTCGTCGGTCGAACAGCGGTTCGGGAGCCGGCGCCAGATCCGACAGGCCCAGACCCACAAGGCGATATCGTGATCGCGGCTGTAGCAAGTTTCTCAAGGCCAGACGAATGTCCGGCCACATATCCGGGTCATAGTTCAACGGCGTGGCAAACTTCCGTTGCCGCGTGGTGATGTGAAACAGCGAATCCTTCAGCTTCACGGTGAACGAACCGGCAGCCAGTCCTTCCAGCCGCAGATCATGCGCCAGGGTTTCGAGAAACCCATGGAGAATCGGCTCCAGTACGGCCGGATCGTTCGTATCTTCATCGAACGTCGTTTCGTGGCTCACACTCTTCGTCTCGCGGTCGGCCACCACGGGATCGGAATCAACGCCGCGGGCCAGCGATTGAAATGCGGCGAGGCGGGTGCCCAGTAAGCGCAGAAGCGCTGATTCGAAACGAGGAATGAGCAAATCGCCGATCGTGCGTACGCTCAGGCGTTCGATGGCTTCGGTCGATTTCGGTCCCATGCCCGGCAACGAGCGAACAGGCAGTGGTTTGAGAAAAGCCGCTTCTGACCCTGGTTCGATCACGGCCAACCCGTCAGGCTTGTGCACATCGGCGGCGATTTTGGCGACGGTTTTTCCGGAGGCCAGGGCAATCGTGCAGGTGAGGCCGGTCGCGTGGAGGATGTCGGCTTTTAAGGCCTGGCCTAATGCGCGGGGATCGGGATAACGGGTTTGTAGTCTCGTCGTGTCCGCATAAAATTCATCGATGCTCGTCCATTCGGTTTCAGGGAAGAACCGGTTCGTGACTTCTTGAAGTTGGTGATGGAGACGCGTGTAGAGCGGCCGATCAGGCGGTACGAGGACCAGCTGCGGGCAGAGGCGCAGGGCCTGAATGGTCGGCATGGCGGATCGCACGCCGAATCGCCGGACCGCATAACTGGCGGCGGCGATGATGCCGCGCGGGGCAGGCCCGCCGACCGCGACCGGTTTTCCCGCCAATGACGGATCGGCCAGCATGGCGGCTGAGGCAAACATGGCGTCGATGTCGCCGAAGAGAATTTGCCGAGGCCAACGGGCAGACATGACGACTCGCTTGATCAAAACGGAAGGATGAACTGCCGGCCCACGCACCTCATCGGGATCGGTTCCGGTTGTGGCTCATCGTGCACCACCGAGAACTCGCGGAGTGGTCCCCGGCAGGCTCCGCAGAGATGCCGTCGTGGTTGAATGGTCCGGCGCTGGCGCCGGTAGATGGAGCCGCATTGTTGGCAGCGCCAGGCATACTTCGCCAATGCTGCCACCTCTTTGCCCAACGAATGATAGATCGTGATGCCGAGGCCGTCCTGATTCATGCGGCGCATCATGCGACGAAAGTCCTGACCATGGTTCGGGCGACGCTTGAGGATATCGTACTGCCATTGATGGATCATTTCGTGCCCGAGGGTGGTCACCGTTTCGCGATCATGGCCAGGGTTCTCGGCTGGGAGGAGAACCGACGACAGCCTGATGCATCGTCGTCGCGTGTGGTCGACGGTGCTCTGGGAGTGCGAATGCCTCGGGCCGATCCGGCAGACAAACATGCCGGCAGAGGAAGTCAGTCGCCGGCTCCATTCGATGCGAATCGGCGGCAAGGCATCCTGAAAATACCGTCGATTGAGGTCAGCCCAGATGGTCAGCAACGGTTCGGCAGAGAGCGCCATGGACATCACAGGATGATTCGATGCCGTGAGAGGATAGAACTCACCGCTTTAGTTCAGCGGCCGGACAGTTCTTCAATGACCGCGGCGGCCAACAGCGGCACCATGATCTCGTGATGACCGGTGAGGGCGTAGCCTTTGCCGCCTTTTTGAGTCGGGCGGCGCACGACGTTGGTCATGGGACGATAGTGCGTGAGGAAATCCATATTAACTGTCGTGATATTCGTCAACGAGTGGCCGAGATTCCGTCCCAGCGAGACGGCTTTCAAAAACACTTCCGGCAAAATGACGGCGGATCCGAGGTTCAGGTAGACCCCGCCTTCCATGCCGGAGACCACAGCGGCCAAGCGGCGAAAATCGAGCAGTGATCCTGCGCCGATCGCTGCGCCGTCCGCGGAAGGGTGCATGTGGATGATATCAGTGCCGACGGCGACGTGGACGGTGACGGGAAGTCCCAATCTGGCTCCGGTGGCCAGCAAGCTGGTGGCGCGGTTCGGAAACTGTTGCTTGTGACGATTGATGTACAGGCCCAGCGATTCGCCCAGGCCTAGGCCTTCCTTCATGCCCAGCGTGATGGCTTCGTTGAGCATGCGGCCGGTTTCTTCCGCCATGCCGAATCGCCCGGAATCGATCTCCGCGTCCACTTCCTCTGACGTGTGGCCCATGAACGCCAATTCGAAGTCGTGGATGATCACGGCTCCATTCATGGCGAGGGCGGTCACGATGCCGCGCTCCATGAGGTCTACGAGCAGCGGGCCCAATCCCACCTTCACGACATGGGCGCCCATGCCCACAATGACCGGCCGGCCGCGACGATGCGCCTTCGCAATGGCCTGCGCCACCTCCCGCAGCGTTTTGACCGCCAGGATATCGGGGAGCGAGTCGAGAAAGCGCTTGAACGAGCGGCCGTTCGTCCAGACCCTGGCAAAGTTGGAAACCTGCACCTTGCTGTGCCGGCGCTGGAGCGGATAGGTCTTCAAGCGAGACGCATCGATCGGCTTGATGATCGCCCGGGGCGTCGATGGTGTCGCGGGACGCTTAGGCCGGGTTGGCAAGAACGTGATCCTCAATGAGTTCGCAGAGCACGTGGCCCAGCGTGATGTGACTTTCTTGAATGCGAGCCGTCAGTGTCGAAGGCACGACGAAGCCGTAGTCGGCCATACCGGCCAGCTTGCCGCCTGAGCCGCCTGTCCAGGCGACCGTCGTGAGGCCTGCGGCCTTGGCCGCTTCGACGCCCTTCAGTACATTGGGGGAGTTGCCGCTGGTGCTGATGGCAATCGCCACGTCTCCCGCCTGCCCGTGCGCGCGCACCTGGCGGGCAAAGAGTTCCTCGAAGCCGTAGTCGTTGGCGATGCAGGTAATGGCGGCGATGTCCGTGGCGAGAGCGATAGCCGGGAACGGGGCGCGTTCGCGCTTATAACGGCCGACGAATTCGGCGGCAATGTGCGCGGCATCCGTCGCGCTGCCGCCGTTGCCGAAGAGCAAGACTTTATGTCCGGTTTGAAAGGCGCGGCCGATGAGTCGGGCGACCTGCACGATTTTGTCGGCATGGTCCCGCGCAAAGCGCCGCTTGACCTCGGCGCTCTCGTCGAACGCCTTGATGGCGAAGTCTTTCATCGTGCGGAATTGTAGGGAAGCCCAAAGCCACTGTCAAACGACCCCCCAATGGCGGTTACTTTGCGGGCGAAGACCGTTTGGTGATCATATTCATCGCCAGTGTCAGCATCGAGCCGACATCCGACACGTTGGCCGGAAGCACGAGCGTATTGCTGGTTTTGGCCAGTTCCCCGAATTTGGTGATGTACTGTTCGGCGACTCGCAATTGCACGGCTTCGTATCCGCCGGGAACTTGCGTAGACTCGGCGACTTTGCGCAGGCCCTCGGCGGTCGCGCCGGCGATGGCCATGATGGCGGCCGCCGCACCTTCGGCTTCGTTGATCTGTTGCTGCTTCTTTGCTTCAGACGCTTTGATGACCTGTTGTTTCTCGCCTTCCGCCTGATTGATGGCGGCGTCGCGCTCGCCTTCGGAGGTCAGAATCACGGCACGTTTCTCCCGCTCGGCGCGCATCTGTTTTTCCATCGCGGCCAGGACATCTTTCGGCGGGGTGATGTTCTTGATCTCGTACCGTAAAACTTTCACGCCCCAGGGCTCCGTAGCCTTATCGAGTTCATTGACGACCTGGCTGTTGATGTTCGTGCGTTCTTCAAACGTGCGGTCGAGTTCGATTTTCCCGATCTCGCTGCGGAGCGCGGTCTGGGCGAGCTGGGTGATGGCAAAGCGGTAGTCGCTGATGCCGTAGGAGGCGCGTTGCGGGTCCAGCACCTTCGAATAGAGAATGCCGTCCACGCCGACCTGCACATTGTCGCGGGTGATACAGATCTGTTCGGGGATATCGATGGCCGTTTCTTTCAGTGAGTGTTTGTATTGGACGCTGTCGAGGAACGGCCAGAGGATATGAAACCCCGCGCCGAGTGTGCGTGAATACCGGCCGAGGCGTTCGACCACATAGGCGCTCTGTTGCGGCACCACGCGCGCCGTTTTGGAGATGACCAGTAACACGAGGCCCGCAAGGAATATGACGACCCAGAGTCCGCCTGGCATGCCGCTATCCTCCATAATGGGGTGACCTCATTCGGGTTTGATCCACAGGGTGATGCCGTCGACGTGATGGACGAGGCCGCGTTGGCCCTTGGTGAGTGGCTTGTTGCCCAGGTTATGCGCATTCCAGGTGCTCCCCCGGCATTCCGCTTTGCCCCGGCCGTCGGGAGGAATGTCTTCCAGTACGATGGCCGTTTCACCGCCCATCGTATCGACCGGCGAGATCCCGCCTCGGTCGGTGGCCATGAGTCGGCGGAGTGGGGGGCGTAATACCAGCAGAGAGCCGATCGAAAGACCTGAGAAGAAAAGCCAGGACATCCACGCGCTTTGGATGACGTCCAAACCGACCAGTGCGCCGACCAACAGCGCCCCAATGCCGAAAAACAACATATAGAATCCGCCGGGCGTGACCATTTCACCGCCGAGCAGAAGTATTCCCAGAAAGGCCCAGAGCCACCAGCTCATCGCATCTCCTCAGCCTGCACTGCGCGGAATTGCAGAGGAATGAATTCTGGTGAAAGTCTATGCGTCTTTGCGTAGAGCGTCAAGAACTGCCGGGAAACGCGTGTTCATTGAAGCGGCCGGACTGCAGTGGTATAGTCCGCCGACTATGCCTGCCGATACTCCCGTCAAAGCGCTCATCCTGGCCTTCACCGATGCGCCGCCGCTCGCGGCCTATGTCATCAACCGCTTGCAGCCGGAACTGCTCTGTTTTTTTGTGCCGGAGTCGGCGAAGACCCAGGTCGAAGAAGCCGTGCAGCCACTTGTGCAGCAAATGCCGAAGCGCTGGGATTGGGTTGTCACGCCAGATTCGGCCGACATCATGGCCTGCCATCAGGCGTTATCGCGGACTGTTCATGACCTTCTCCGCACCTGGGCGGTCCAGGTGGGTGAAGTGGTGGTCGATTTGACCGGGGCAACTCCCGCCATGGCCGCGGCGCTGGCGACGGTGAGCCAACCCTGGACTTCGAGAATGATCAGCCTGGTTGATGCGGCAGGGCTTGAGGAGAGCGAAGAGATCATCATTGACGGTCTCACCAAACGCTGGGTCCAGGGCAATCCCTGGGATGAATCGGCTGTCGTCGTTCGTCGTGAGGCCAGTGAGGCGTTTAATCATGGATCATTCAGAGCGGCCGCCACGTTATTCCATACGCTGGAAGCTCGAGTGAGCGGGGGCCAGAAGCCGCTCTATCGTGCATTGGGTGAGCTGGCGCTGGGCTACGGCCTCTGGGAGCAGTTTCACTATCGGCAGGCCTGGGACAAGCTGAAGACCTCCCTGAAGGCGCTCGACATGGCGTCGATCTGGGGCGGGCCGCCGGGGCTGAAAGCGCTCCTGCCCTTGATCAAGGCCAATAGCGGTTTTTTGGAGAAGGTGGTACTCGACCCCGCTGAGGTCAAAGAAGGTGTCGTGCTCGATCTGCTGGCGCATGCGCATCGCCGCGCCCATGTGGATCACGATCCGGAACGGGCCATGGTCGCCCTCGTGCGCGCGCTGGAAGCCTGCGCCCAGCGGCAGTTGTTCAAGCAGTACAAGATAAAAACCTGGGACGTGCGGCCTGAACAGCTCCCTGAAGCCTTACGGGAAACCTGCCGCACCTGTTATCTGGACGATGTTGACGGCAAGTATAAGCTGCCGTTGCAGAGCCAGTGGCGTACATTGGCCGGCCTTGGCGATCAGATGGGGCAGGCCTTTCTCCGCGACTGGCCCAAGATGAAACCCCTCCTTGATGCCGCCAATCATGCCGTGTTGGGTCACGGGTTCGAGGCGGTCAAAGGCGAGCGGGTGCAGCAGCTATCCGAGATGGTGATGAAACTCACCGGCGTGAGCGAGTCCTCGCTGCCAAAGTTTCCGACACTGAATCTCTAAGCCCGCTCGGCCGAGCACTGCATGGACATCCGCATCTACTATGAGGACACCGACTGCGGCGGGGTGGTCTATTACGCCAACTACCTCAAATATTTCGAGCGGGCGAGGACGCAGTATCTCGAAGAGCGGGGGCTGTCGGTCGCAGGCCTGCGCGATCAGGGGACGCAGTTCATGGTCGTGCATGCGGAGCTGGACTATCGGTCGCCTGCCCGGTATGGTGACACCTTGACGATCGATACGAACCTCGCGGCGGTGGGCCGGGCTTCTCTCACCTTTGCCCATATCCTGAGAGAACAGACGAGCGGGCGCGTGGTGGTTGAAGGCTCGGCCAAGCTGGTGACGGTGGACGACCAGTTGAAGGTGAAACGGCTCGACAAACTCACCCTCGCTGCGTTACAAGGACCTCCACACACGAGGAGCTAATGGATAAACTCGGCACATGGCTGGCGGTAACGGGCGTGGCGATCGGGTTCGTTGTCCTCGCCTGGCTGCTCTTCTCTGATAATCCTTCCGATAAGAAAAAGAAGAAACCCTAGCCTCTGGTTGTTCAGTGACGAGATATGTTCCCATCCTCTTCATCCTTCTGTGGCTACCTACTGCCAGTGCCTGCAAGACCGGTTCAGATCCTGGTGTAGCGGGAATCTATCAAACCTGGGACGATGTGATTTCACGCTGGATCGGCAAGCACAAGGAAGATCTGTATCTAGAGCTCGGTCCACCGAATCTGCATCCGAAGGAAGCAGAAGACGGAAATGTCGAAATGGTTTGGGACATGACAATCGACCGTATGCCAGGACAGGCCGATGAGTACAACACACTGCCGTTGTACGGAGGCGTGGATTGCCGGCTGATCTTTCTCGCAGACAAAGAAGGGATTGTGATCAGCGGCCGGCGAAACGGATGCGAATAATGCTGAACAAGCGTGAGACGGTGCAGAGTGTGGAGGCCTTAATTGTGAAGAGGAACTGCGGGAGAATCGGCCGACGCTGATTGCCGGAGCCTACGGAACAGCCGCGCCATACGTCCGGGCTCTGCCAGGGCGCTGGGATCGTGCAACAGCACGCTGGCCGCGACGACCCAGGCCCTTCTGGGAGAACCTGGCTTCAGTGCGATTGCGGCGGCCGACAACAGATCTCCCAGAAGTCGACGATTCTTTGTCAAAGACCCCGCTTTTTCGGCAGATGTCGTCTGTTCAATCTCCTGCCAGAATGTCTTAACGGCCAACTCCGGGCTATTTGAAGACGCCGCGAGTTCCCCGGCCACTCGCTCTAACCACTGCATGACCACAGGCTCGCTCATGAGCCATGGGGCCGCGTTCAGGGCCGTGAGCAGGTGCTGCCGCGTCGAGGCAACTCCACTGTTCCACCACCGTTGTCCTGCGATAGTGGCGCAGACAGCGGCCCGCGCTTTTTTCCGAATTCGATCTGCTTCCGCTGTCGCGGGTAGACGGTTCAAGGCACTTTCGATGATTCGTGGAAGCCGCTGCTCATTAGTGCCGTTGACAATATTGCTGTACCACTTGCCTTTCTGCGAGAAACGACCGCGCGCGACCGGCCCTCCGGTGAGAAACGTCCAAGGTGTCAACGCCGCCAGACGGAGCGCCATATCGTAATGCTCCATGGTGCGGTGTTGCTCATTGAACCATCCCGCGGCTTCAAACAACTCGCGCCGGACAAGCCAGGTGGGAGGATGGAGGAAATCGTCCGTGCGGATGAGGAACTGTTCAAAAACCTGACCCGAAGGGGCCCACTCAGGCCAGAGAAGGAGCGGAACGTCGCTTCCTGTTACGACGCTTTGTCCATACACCACCCCCACGTCTGGATTCGCTTCGAGGACTGGCACCTGCACCAGGAGTTTGTGGGTCAGGAACTCATCGTCATCGTCGAGTAATGCGACATACTTTCCCGTTGCTTGCTTGATCCCGACGTTTCGCGCACCGGCTGCTCCACGATTCTGGGATAGCCGGATATATTGCACGCTGGGGAATGCTGTAGCGATAGGGCGCAGATCCTCCGACGAACAATCGTCCACGATGATGATTTCCAGATCGAACAGGTCCCCGGTCTGCTCTTGCGCGAGCGCGGAAGCAATGGCCTTTTTGAGCAATGGAGCGCGGTTATAAGTCGGGATGACAATGCTGACGAGCGGACGGATAGGGGACGCATCACGTGAGGGGTAGGCAACAGCTTGTGTGATCGTCACGATGGGCTCCTGAGTGAGAGTCTGTCCCCACAACATGTGAAAACAGTCTCTCCAAGGAGTAAGACGTTTCAGCTTCCCAAAATGACACTCGATGGTCCGGGCGATTCCTTATGATTCGATGGGAGATCATCATTGATCAAACGTAGACTCACACCATGGAGGAGGGCATCGAATCACCGTCATGGTTTCGGCTACATCGATGAACTTTCCCGCGCCGGGTCCGTCTTAGTTCTTCTAATTACCCCTCCTTTCGCGTTGGCACATCGCAGCCGCTGCAGTATCCAGCCTATACAGAGTGCCGCGGTGCACGTCCTCATTCATTCATCAGGCGCTTGACTATATCCTCCATCCCCTCGGCCCATACGCGGTAGCCGCGTTCGTTGGGGTGCAGCGCGTCGGGCATAATCTCTCCGGGCAAGCGCCCGCTGTCATCGAGAAAGTGTCCGTTCAGGTCGAGAAAGAATACCTGACGCTGGTCGGCCAAAGCCGGGAGTCGCTCGTTGACGGCATTGTTCACACGACGAAGACGGTCATCGGGCGAGAGGCCTCGTGGAAACAGGGCCAGCAGCAGGATTTTTGTTTCCGGTAAACGGGTGCGCAATGTCCTGAGAATAGCTTGGATCCCGGCAGCGGTCTCTTCCGGGGGATCTTCGCGCCCGGTCGCGTTATTCGTTCCGATCATCACGACCACCAGCTTGGGAGTGATGCCGTCCAGTTCTCCATTCTGGAGCCGCCACAGCACATTGTCTGTCTGGTCGCCGTTGTAGCCAAGATTGGCGGCATGGCGATGTCGATAGAAGACGTTCCACACCGGGCGCCCATCCTTCTCCCACCCCTGCGTGATGGAATCACCGATGAACACCAGATCGACATGGCCCTGCCGCATGCGAGCCACGGCTTGTTCATGCCGTTCCATCCACCAGGCCTCTGGTTGAGGGGCGGGAATGGCGGCGCGGATCTGTTCGGCGGAAGCCGAGGTTGGTTCGAGGAATGCCTGCAGAGCATTGAGCAGCAATGCAAATAAAAAAGCGATGGAGACTATGTTGCGGTGCATGAAGATCCTCACGAAATACGGGGGCAATGTTTACCGCAGTAGACGGAGGAGATCAACCGTGCAGGGTCGAGCTGTTCGATTCCGGAGAGGGGATGGTGAAGAAGGCTTTCTTATGGACATAGCTCGCCAGAAAGGCGTCGGCAATGCCTTTGCGGATGGATGTGTAATTCATCTACTCACAGGTCTGCAGAAATTCTGCAGCTATCGGCGCGCCGCGTCCGAAACGCCGGATCATTGGGCGGCATTACCTGCCAGACGCCTGCCCGAGAATGTGAACAGCATTTTGAGGATGAATCCGGCCAGGCTTACGTAAAGGCCGCTGGTGAGCCACAGTTTGATGATGGTTGCACAGCCGGAAAGCTGGATCCACAAGCCCTGCACATATTGCTCGTTCGACGACACGTAGTGGCGGAGCTGCGCCAGTTGGATGAGGTGTTCCAGCCAGTCAGCGATCGTGATGACCATGAGCGGCGCCACAATCCAAGCCGGATGGAATGGCTGGCCGAGGGCCATCCAGATCCACCACAGGGTCGCTGTCAGCGCGCAGCCGTAAAGAAATGGAAAGAGCGAGTATTGTGTTGGGGCATCCCCCCCACAGCCAAACCAGCCCCGAGTGAGCGGCTTGGGAACGTCCTGCCTCTCGTCGGCGAGCTGATGTATGGCAGCGGCGCGACTACTCGCGTCTGACAATGCCTCGTCGCCCCGAAGCTGTACGGCAATCGGGAACCCAGGAGCGAGTACTGCGCTGAAAGTCTTGTCAGTCATAATAGACATTCCCGGTTCACCCTATTGTTGAGCAAGAGCGGTGCCTAAAGATCTGCAGGAAAAATAGGAAAGCAGAGGCCGATTTCGAAAGCGTGGACGAACGAGAGCGGTCTGAACTGTTGCCGGTGCTGTCAGTGTCGTATCAGAAGCGATACGTGGTCGTATCAAAAGGGATACGCCATCGAAGGGCTTGATGCGCGAGATCAGAGAGGGATCTGCTATTCCAAGGGGCGCCGGTAAAACTCCAATGGCTGAGCGATGGCACTTTCAAACGACAGGCTTTCCCCATCGAGTCGATACCGCGTCGAGGCCTCAAAGGCGCGAATGAACGCCGCCTCGAATTCCATGCGCCGGGGTACGCAAGCCATGCGGGTGCTGATGCCGTGCGATACCGAGACCTCGCCAGTCTTGGGGCCGAACGTTATGACGGCAGCATAGCGATTACATCCAGCCTGACCCGACACTTTCCCATCTCTGAAGGCGAGGATCACCGGTTCTCCATCGTCTCCGTAGGGAACGGCATGGTCGCCCCAGTGGGCGAGTTCCCAACGATTGCGTTCAGCCACTTGTTTCATGGCGTCCGGCGAAGGGGTCGAGACGCATGCCGTGAGCAGAGTGGAAAGCATAATGGCAAGTACTGCGAACCAGTGCATTCGAAGCCTCATGCGCGACAAGTCGTCTGTTGCGTGTATGTTGTACGTGCTGGGTGGCTGATCGTCAATCCTGGGCGGACAAGCAGATGGGACGGGCACAATGCTGATGGTTCTAACCATGATTTCCGCAGGCTTTATCTCCGCGTCTTCATTATGATCTGTCTCACACTTTTGACCGCCTGCACCCGTCTTCCACTGCTTCAGCTTCGGTCGCATAACAGCGCTCGGCTTTAGTTCGCTGGTACCAGCGCTGTCCGGGCATGTGGTAGATGCAGCGTTCGCCGCGACGGGTTGTGAAGTTGCCTTTGAGCGGATGCTCGGTGGGGCACTCGCCGGTCTCTGACGGCTCGACGCCGCTGCGATGGGAGACGGGAGGTCGTTTCTCGGTCGCCTTCGTGTCAGTAACTCCTGGGAGTAGTGCGATCAGAATTAGGCTGGCTAGCAGAGGTCTCATAAAGTCAATATGGCGCTCGTTAGAGCGGTGGCCTCTTGATCACTGCGACGCCTCATTGGGCCGAGAGCCGGGAAACCATTCGGTGTGTTGATCCCCTTGGCGGCCGAAATAGGTCACGCGCTTGCCCCGAAGGAACGCAAAGTAGCCCTGCACCCCCGCCTTGACGGCGCGCTCACAAAAGGCGCGAAATTTTTGACCATGCTGCTGACTGTCGAGAATCGCCGCTTTAAGTGCGGCTGTATCGAAATGCTCTGAAATCGACGGCAGGCCTTCGAAGACAAGGGGTGCGGTCACCACTGTCCCCGAGCCAGTGTAGAAGGAAAAGGAGCTGAGGGCATAGTCCACATGATAGTACTCGACACCGTTCGCGATCAGTTTACCGACGATCTCAGGAAAGGACATCGATCCATTCATGGTCGCCTTCGCCAATTCCGCAATATCCTTCGCGTTCATGTCTGTCTCCCCGTACAAGTCACGAGCGTGATGACTGCACTCCGCCGGAGGAACGACTAGGGCGGACCTGCCGGCTTCTCTTTCGGCACATCGTATCGCAATTCCGCGAAGCCGGGGCCGATTTTGTACACGGATATCAATCGAAGCGGCGGATTCGTGACGCGGCGTGGAAAGAGTGGTTTACCGGCCCCCAGGGTGACGGAACCGATTTGCACGATCACCTCGTCCAGCAAACTAGCGTCGTAAAACTGTCCGGCGAGATTTCCGCCTCCGACGATCCAGATGTTCTTCGATCCAGCTGCCTGCCGCATCTCAGTGTGAATAGTTCGAACATCTCCTCGAACCAGGCGAATGTCGGCAGTCGGAATCAAGGGAAGCGGGCGGGTGGAGAATACCCAGGTAGGTTGAGAATAGGGCCAGGGGGCGCCAGTCTGTTGGTCGGCAATCTTGTCAGTATGGCGAAGCATCCATTCGTACGTCGCCGACCCCATGGCCAAGGCTCCGACGTCCGCAATGAATGAGGGATAACTCGTCTCGTTCACGTCGCCCAGTGGAAAGAGCCAGTCGAGTGAGTCGTTTTCGGTGGCGATGAACCCGTCGAGGCTGGTGGCGGTGTAGTACTGGGTCTTCATCGGAAAGGATGTGTGGGGCGGATCGGTGCGTGCGCGACTGTCACGAAGCGTTGCGTCAAACCGTTTCGCTGCCGGAACCGTCACAGAATGCTGCCAGCCATATGACTATGAATCGGGGGGATATTTCTACAACGATCTTTCTGGCTGAAGAGGGAATGTAACCACGGCTCCTCGTTACCCCTTCCTCCCAAACCCTTCCGTGGTCATCACGTCCGCGACGTTTTGCCCATTCACGAAGACATCCGCCAGTGTGCGGCCGTAGACGTCGTGGCCGTGAGGAACGATGTTGATGGTGCCCGTCTGCATCAGTTGCTCCAGACGCAGGGCAGCTTCTCGCCCTCCCGGTTCGGACAATTCCGGCGCATTGTAGCCGCGAATGCGGATGCGATCGGTGCCATATCGAAGGGTGTCGCCATCGACCGTACGTACTTGCCAGCCTTCCACGGTCCGCTCGAATCCTCCCATCGACAAGGCATGCCGCGGAAGCGATCTCAATCCTCGACTAAACGAATGTGATTTCTTTGCGAACGGATTTTTGTGTGGGCGAAGGCCTCGTTCATGACGTCCGCGTCGAGAGCGTTGGGTCTGATGCTGAGGAAGCGACGAGCGTTGATCCTGTTTCAGGTCCCAACAGCCGGTGCAGTTGAACGGGCTTGGATCGTTCCTGATCGCAGGGGTGTAGGTATGCAGGGTAGACCGGCGTTCTTCCTCGACAGCGAGTGCCGTGGAGGTGGATGAGGCCATCAGCAACAGGAGGGCCAACCGGCTCAAAAAACGGGAGTCGGGCACGATGTGGTGCAGCATGCTGAGAGTCCTCCGTGGTTCTGGAGAGAAGCACAGCAGGCTCCATGCCACGAGTAACCGGCGGCGGTCTTGCGGTTGACAAGCCGAAAAACCGCATGCTCAAATGCCCGTCGTGTAGCGTATTTCGTGAAGTGTGGTTCACCGAAGGATTCTCCCGGCTGGCCATTCCCCCACGAGCTACGAGCGCCGAATGACGATTCACGGAGGTCTAACTCATGGATATGTTTGGAAAAGTTGGTCTGGTCGAGGTGCCGATCCTGATCGCGCCGGATCAGAAGGCGTGGATGGATCGCATGATCAAGGAAGGCAAGATTGCCATTCCACCCGGCGGAACCTTGGAAAAAGGTTCGTTGTATTCAATGTTTGTTCGTATGCTCCTACACAATGCGATGGAAGAGCAGAAGCGGCAGGAAGCGTTGGAGATGGACGACGAGGACGACGACGAATAGCTCAGGGTGCTGAAAACGGTCCCCAGCATCGTTCTCGCATCGTTCGGACCCTCAACGTATCGCCCATGGGACAAGACCTATTCTTATAGGTTCGGGGTGGGCGGGTAAGATGGCCGCCTCGGGGCCTCGTTCGCTGCGGCCTTGCTGGGAAACCGTTTTGAGCATCCTGAAGTCACGTGGTGAATTCGATAGGGATGAACCACGATCTGTATCTGAATGGATGCATTTCGTATCGGTTTCGATACGAAATGCATCCGGAGACGACTCTTGACGGAAGACGGGCGGTGCCCGAAGGTTCACGGCAGGTCAGAGGTTTTTGAACGCAGCTTGAGCGGCATTGAGGGTGCGTTCAATGTCCTTCGGCGTGTGGGCCAGGGACATGAAGGCAGCTTCAAACTGTGAGGGGGCGAGGTAAACCCCCGCATCCAGCATGTGGTGAAAGAACTTCGCATACACTTTCGTATCGGATTTCTTGGCTGTTGCCCAATCCACCACCGGTCCTTCAGTAAAGAACGCACACAGCATAGAGGCGACCCGGGTCTGGGTGAGCGGAATTCCGGCTTTGCTCGCGATCTTCCCCAGTCCGTCGGACAACGCGACCGACCGCTGTTCAAGTTGGTCATAGGTCCCCGGTTTTTTCAACCTCTTCAGTGTCTCGATGCCTGCCGTGACCGCCAAGGGATTTCCTGATAAGGTCCCTGCCTGATACACCGGCCCGGATGGGGCGATCATCTTCATGATGTCCTTCGTGCCGCCGTAAGCTCCTACGGGCAGCCCTCCGCCGATGATCTTGCCCAGAATCGTCAGGTCAGGCTTGATCCCGTAGAGTGTTTGGGCGCCGCCGTATTGGACCCTGAATCCCGAGATCACTTCGTCGAAAATCAGCAGCATGCCATGGGCATCGGTCAGCTTGCGCAGGCCTTCCAGGAATTCCGGCGAAGGAGGGATGACGCCCATGTTGCCGGCGATCGGCTCGACGATAACGCAAGCCAGCTGCCGGTGGTGTTTCTTGATCAGCTTCTCCACGGTGACCAGGTCGTTATACGGCGCGGTCAACGTATGTTTCGTGAAATCTTCCGGGACGCCAGGACAGTCTGGAATGCCCAATGTGGTCAAGCCCGAACCGGCTTTCGCCAACAGGTAGTCACTGTGGCCGTGGTAACAGCCTTCGAATTTCAGGATGCCGTCGCGTTTGGTATAGGCGCGGGCGACACGGAGGGCGCTCATCACCGCTTCGGTTCCTGAACTTACCAGTCTGACCTGCTCCATCGTGGGCAAGGCCTCGCGAATCATCGTGGCGAGTTGAATTTCCAATTCGGTCGGCGCGCCATAACTAGTGCCGTTTGCGGCGGCCTGTTGAATGGCTTTTGTCACGGTGGCCGGCGCATGGCCGAGAATCATAGGGCCCCACGAGAGCACATAGTCGAGATAGCTGTTCCCGTCGACATCATAGAGGCGCGCGCCTTTGGCGCGGGCGATGAAACGGGGTTGTCCGCCTACCGAGCGAAAGGCTCGCACCGGACTGTTGACGCCCCCGGGAATGATCCGCTGTGCCTCTGCGAAGAGTTGTTCAGAACGTTGTGTTTTCATGGGCTTCTTTCATCGAGGGGTGAATGGGGGCGCCAACCTATCATGAGAAATTCAAAACGGTCAATTGAAGGGGTGCTCTTTCATTGTCAGGTGGATGATTCGATACAACCTCGTATCTGAATCGATACACCAGCCTGAGTTCTGAATCGATTCAACCAGATTTTCTCTAAAAAATCATGACTTTTCGTCCTATGGACTTGGTGGCGCAAGTCTTGCTGAACACCGGGTGTCACTGCGTAGGAGACTATGATGAAAGTGATCTGCTCCTGGTGTGAAAGCGAAGGGCGACCGGCTGTGGTGCGAGAAAAAGCTCCTTTAGCCGATGGACGTGAAACCCACGGCATTTGTTCCAGTCACCTTCAGCAAATGGGAATTGGGCGGGAGCCACTGGTCCCTTGTTATGAAGAGGGATCGCGCCCACGTTCTGAGCCCATGGTGGTCCGTAGAAGACCCGAAGTCGCTCCTGCTTGTTGTAAGTGATCGACGCGGGACTTTGGTCATCGGGAGAGACAAAAAATGTCATTCGTCGCCAGAATACCACACGGTTGTTAGCCACAATGTTCGGATTCTTCCGGTTCAACTCCCCTAACCCTCTGAAAAATTGATAAACCGTTTGCGCTTGTCTCCTGGTGCGGCTTTTGCGCCCCCAGGGCTGTGAGTCGGACGGTAACGAAGGAGCGACCCCAGTGAGAGTGCTGTGCGCCTGGTGCGTGCGAGATGGGAAGCCGGCGTTTCTCCGTGAGAAGTTGCCGCTTGAAGACCTCAGTGAGACGCATGGGTTGTGCGCGGATCACTTCACGTCGCTGAGCGCGAGCGTCAAACAGGTGGTGACGCCGAAAGTCTGGCTGCTGTCACGCGCGAACGACTTGTCCTGGGGACTGACGCGGTGGCTCCAGCGACAGATGGGTCGGTTTCTTTCCCTCTGCTAGCGCCTCGGACCTACCCGAGTTTTCCTCTTAACAGATTTAATCCCTGTTCGATCAAATGTGAGTCCGGCATCTTGCCGTCCGGTGTCAGCTTATCGATCAGGCCTGGCAGCAGACTTGCCAATTGGCCCCCGGCTGCCTCCGTGCTGAGGCCTGCCTGCGACGCCAATTGCTTAAGCAGGTCGCCACCCAATCCCTGTTGGATCTGCTGCGGCGAGATCGGCAAATTCTTGCCCGTGCTGACCCAGGAATCGACGATGTCGCCCAGTCCGTTCTTTTGAAACGCCTGAACGAGTCCGCTGAGCCCGCCGACGGAACTGTTCTGTGCGAGGAGTCCGAGCAGGGCCTGCATCAGGGGGTTCTTATCGCCGCCCCCCATCATGCCGGCTGCCGCCTGTCCGAGTTGATCGAGAAGTCCCATCGTAACCTCCTGACGTAAATGGATTGAGTCGACTGTCTAGCGCGCGGGTTTTTTTGCGCCCTTGGCCGGACCGGATTTCGAGGGTTTGCGCTCCATGGCCAACGGCGGTGCGAACCAATTATGACGGGTACGTTTATGTCGTTCCTGGACCGCCAATACAGCGTGAAACGGCCGGCCGTCTCCCGTCGCATCGTCGGACTCTTTGAGGCTCCAGGCTTCACCGGCTTCGCTCAGGATTTCCACGAAGGTTTCAAAGTCATCTTCTTCGTCGGGTTTTGTCAGCACCTGGTCTGCATCTGTGACCAAGACGAGGTACCCTTTGGCCGGCAGCCAGTCGAGGTCGGCGAGACATTCTTCCAGGGCATCCCAGTTGTGGCCGAAATAGTCCGGAAACGAAAAGACCCGGCTGAATTCATCCAACAGCCCGGCCTTGGTTTTACATTTTTTCCCGGAGATGGTTTTCGTCACAAAGTGGGCGGGGACCGACAGAAGTTGATCCAGCGCCTCTCCCTCGGCATGCACCAGGAGATGGGCCCATGGTTTCTTGATCGATTGAAGCGCGGTAATCGACATGTATCCTCAATTCATCGGAACAAATGAACGATAGTGATCGGCGGTGTAATAGGCCTTGCCGTTGGCCTGATTGATGACGATCCGTTCGGTTCCGCGGTTTCTCCCCGGCGCCTTCGGGTGCACGTCATACTCACGATAGCGACCTCGCGGGAGCACCCGTTCACGATTGAGAAAGTTACGTCCCCCGACATACCCCGGCAAGGGTTCTCCATGCCGCGCTTCAATGGCTTGAAGGGTTTTCCGTGCAGCCGGAGGGATCGTGTCGGCGCCTTTGCGGTGGTTCGTCCCGGGAGCGGCGCGAACGGATCCGTCCTGTGCAGGCGGCGTGTGATGGGGCGTTGGAGTGAGGAGCGGAGCCGGTGTATCGAGAAGGGCCTGGCCCGGTTCAGCCGTGAAGGCGATGCCCGGGTGAAGGAGCAGGGTCGCGCAAAGCCAAAAGACAAGACGTGTGAAGCGTGAAACAGACATGGTGATTCACAACCCCTGGCAACAACAGGAAAGACCCTAACACGTCACATAGGAGCGGTCAACGTGGCCGACCTCCGGCCGGGCCGGCATGCCGTTGAGGTCACACACGTTCGTGTTGCAGCTCCGCGACGTGCATGCGGGTAAATAACTCCCAGTCAAATGGCTTGGGCGACACGGCATGCAGCGGAATCGTTTCGATCCGGTTCGAGTCATGATAGGCCACCATGCAGCCGACGATGGTGTCCGGTTGTTCGACGAGACGGCGAACCGTTTCGTAGGCGAGATGTTGCGCGATCATCTTATCTTCCGGGGTGGGGGGAGCGCCTCTGAGCGTATGGCCGAGAATCGTGGCCTTCGTGGCCGAGGCCAGCGAGTACTGGCCGGTCGATTCTCGACGGGGCGGCCATGTGGCAATGGTCTGCGCGACATAATCGACCAGCCCGTGAACACCGCCTTCCCGGTGATGCCGGTGAGGGGTCCGCTCCGCGACGACAAAGATATGGCTCTTATTCGGCACGCCTAATGTGCGTTGTAATGTCCCAAGGACAATGTCATCGATATAGGCATCAGGATCAGGATGCTCGTTGACCAGGATCCCTTCCGCCCTGGCTTGGTAGGCGCAGGCCAGGGCCAGGTGGCCGGAGCCGGCGCCCATGACTTCGACGAAAAAGATGCTGCCCATGGCGGCGCTGGTTGCTTTCAGTGATTCGATGGACTGATTGGCGAGAGCGATCGCTGAGTGAAATCCCAGCGACGTGGTGCCGGCGATGTTGTTATCGATGGTGCCAGGAATGCCGACCACTTGCACGCCGTAGGTTTCGTGGATCGCCCGCGCGCCACGCAGGCTGCCGTCTCCTCCTAGGACGACAAGCGCCGAGTCTTCGAGATAGGGAGCGAGGGAGCGCATCGCAGCCCGTTGCACCTGCTCGTCTTTGAAATCCTCGAACCGGCTGCTCCCGATGGGGCTGCTCGCATGGCTGCTCATCCCGCGCGTATCTTCCTCGCTGACGGCATCGATCCAATTGTTGGCCAGGCCGAGAAATCCATGCCGGACAAAAAAGACATCCAGGCCGAAACGGTTACCGGTGACGCGCAACTCCTTCAAGGCCGCCCCGCCGCCGCCAAAATCTCCGCCTGACACCAAGGCAATCAGTCGTTTAATGCGTCCGGGCTTGAGTGTCACGCGCTGACTGCGCTCCCGTTCAACCGTGACCCAGGCTTCGCGCGCGACCCGGTCGCTTTCGATCAAGCCCACGGCGGTGGAATAGCCGGAGAGTTTGCCATTCTCCAGCGTGAGGAGCACGACGTTGTCCTGCCCTTCCTTGTATTCGCCGAATTCAGAAAAGGCTTCGCGGAAGGGACGCGGATCGAGGTAAATCCTGAGGGCGCGTAGCGTGGAGCTGTGGGTGTAAAGACAGAGGACTTCGCCGGGATGGGAACGGCCCAGCCGGTGGAGGCCGTCGATGACATCGACATAGAGGTCGAAAAATGAATGCCCCCCGGGATAGCTGTAGAACGGATGCTTGATCAGCCGTTTGGCGGTCTTCGCATCCACCCCGAACGCCTGCGCCGCCGCATCCAGCTCCGCTTGTTTCTCCATGCCGGTGACCCAGCCGAAGTCCTGCGATTCCAACGTGGGTTCAATGTGGGGATGCACCGCATCCGCCCGGTCGGGGAGCAAGGCCTTGGTGATGCGCCGGCAGAGTTGCTCCGTGTTCGGGCTGTGACTGATGAGGTGAAGGAAGGTGCGCGGATCGAGATAATTGCGCAATTGCAGATACCCCAATTGCTGGCCGACAACCCCGACCATGCGAGCCAATGCGGCGCCCACGGCCTCCGCCCTGGGCACGCCCCGTTCGGTATCCAGCACATTCGCCAGTCGCCGGCCGACACGATGGGTCTTGCTCTCGACCTCGGAGACGCCGTGCCGCATGGTGAGAAACAGCGTGCGGTCGCCGAGGTCGCGGGGAAGCAGCCAGAAACGATCATCCCCCAAATCCAGCACGATCCGGCCTTCGGCCAGCTGCGGGGTCAATTGCGTCCGTGGCACGATGGCCACCGGACGGCGGTGCGCAGGTTTTTGAGTGGCGCCGATCGGGGCCCGGTACAAGGGTGCGAGTTCCCCGCGGGCCAGCAGGAGGTTCCACGCAGCGAAGAACACCAATGGATCGTTTCCGCACGCGGTACTGATCAGCTCCTGCCGCGCCGCGCGATAGGCCTCGGCGCTCGGCAGGCCGGATTGCGTCTGTCGAATACACGTCCTGATCCGTTCTGTCGCCGCCTGCGCGAGCGGCAGCCGGTCGGAAGATGACGGGGGCGGAGGGGGTAGCTGGTACCTGCCGCTCGATGAACGTTGCGCGAGGGCTGTTCCGTAGGCCAGCAAGCCTTCCATCGTGACAAAGTCCAACTGTTCCGTTGACTGCTTGTCCGATGCGCTCATGCATGGCCTCGCGGTGTAGGGTTCGTCAAAAAAATTTCAGGCGTTCGGCATCGCTGTTCCGGTGAACGTATAGAGATGTTCTTTTGCGGCATGCGGGAGGGTTTGTTAGAATAACCCGATGCCGACCGAACGCCGGATAGTTTGAGCCTCGCCGTTGACGTACAAGATGGTGTGCCGGGCCGATCTTGTCAAGACTGAAGAACAGCAGCATGCGAAAAGCGAAAATCGTTTGCACCATCGGGCCTGCGAGCGATGGCGCGGGCGTGCTCGGGCAGCTCATCCAGAGCGGCATGAATGCGGCGCGGTTAAACTTTTCTCACGGCACCCACGCGTCCCACGGACAGGCGATCAAGGTCATTCGCGAGGCGGCCGACCGTCAGGGTGTGGCGGTTGCGATCATCCAGGACCTGCAGGGGCCGCGCATTCGCGTTGGAGAGATTGACGGAATATTGGAACTGCGTGCCGGGCAACGAGTGCGGTTGCGGACGGTGACCTTGCGATCCGGCGGGCAGATCGGCGCAAGGGCCGTGCTGCCTGCCGATCCGGCGCACGAGATTCCGGTGACGTACCAGGCCCTGACCAGGGACATTCGGCCAGGGGCCAAAATACTCATCGATGACGGCCTCGTCGAATTGACGGCTGATCGCATCATCGATGGGGCAGTAGAGTGTACTGTGGTGGCTGGCGGGCGTGTGACGTCTCATAAGGGCATGAATCTGCCGGGGACAGTCGTCAGTGCGCCTACGTTGACCGACAAGGACCGGGAGGACTTGCGATTCGGTGTTGCGCAGGGGGTGGATTATATCGCGCTGTCATTTGTGCGCGGCGCGGAAGATATCCTTGCCGCCAAACAGCTGATCGCCGAGTGCGGCGGGGACGTGCCGGTTATTGCCAAAATTGAGCGGCAGGAAGCGGTGACGGGGTTGGATGCCATCCTGCAGCATGCGGACGGCGTGATGGTCGCGCGTGGGGATTTGGGCGTGGAATTGGGGCCGGAAGCTGTGCCGGTGTTACAGAAGCGCATTATCGCCGCTGCGAATCGCCATCGTCGGTTGGTGATCACGGCCACACAAATGTTGGAATCGATGACGCAGCATGTGCGCCCGACCAGGGCGGAAGCGTCGGATGTGGCCAATGCCGTGTTCGATGGCACCGATGCCGTGATGTTATCCGCGGAAACGGCCATCGGGCAGTATCCGGTCGAAGTCGTGCAGGTGATGGACCGCATTGTCCGGGCGGCGGAAGTCGAAACGGGGCCGGGATTCGTCCGCAGGGCGTCGCCGGACAATCGGCGTCTCACGTTTGAAGAGGCGATTTGTTTGTCCGCATCCTCGGCCGCGACCGCAACCGGCGCGACGGCTATTGTGGCCTTCAGCGAGCGCGGAACAACGGCCCGGCTGGTCTCGAAACACCGTCCGGCTGCGGTGATCATCGGTTTGACACCGTTTGAGCCGATCCGTCGGCAGATGGCCCTCTATTGGGGCGTGCTGTCGCACACCATGGCGCAGATCCCGACGACCGACGAGCGGGTCAACGAGGCCGAGCGACGGCTGAAGACGGAAGGTCTCGTCACGGCAGGGCAACGCCTTGTCATTCTCTCCGGGACAAGAATCGGGCAGCCGGGCGGGACGAATCTCATGAAACTGCACGAGGTATGTTAGCGGGATGCTATCTCTGCGCGCGGCGATCATCGGAGTGTTGACGGGAGTCGTCTGGCTGTCAGCCTGGGCCACGCCAGGACAGGCGCAAAGCAACGCCGTGTCGCATTCACCGGCCAAAGTGGTGGAGAAATATTTTGCGCTCGATAACAAGGGCGTGCGGCTCGATGCGAGTGCTTTCGAATCGGTGGCCGGATATGTCGACTGGAAGGAAGAGCCGGCCTGGGGCAAGGTCATCGTCATCAACGGCTTCACGGTGCCGGATGATTTTCGCCAATGGGAGATTGTGAACCGGCTGGAGGTGGTGGTGCCGGTAGAGTTTCGCGTGCTGGGCGTCATGTACCTGGATACCGCCGGGTTTATGCCGGAGCCCGGTACAGAGCAGGCGCGTGTCCGGCTCAAGGTGATGAACGGGCGGTGGAAAATTGTGGAGCCGATCCTGCCGCCCCACGTCGGTCAGAAACGCATGTTGAATGTGGTCCGGCAGGCCATGCTGGAAGAAAAAGACGGAACGCGGCAGGCGTCGCTGGCGGCCTTGCAGGCAGAATTGCGAAAGGCAAAAGAATGACGAAACAATCTGAGATCGATTTGCTCATCTTCGACCTGGACGGCACGCTCATTGAATCGAAGTGGGATATCGCCGACAGTGTCAATTTGACGTTGCGCGATCTGGGTGTGCCGGAGCGGCCGCAGGAGGAAATTTTCGGGTTCGTCGGCGACGGTGTGAAGAAACTGTTACGGCTGGCCGTCGGGGAAGATAACCAGGATCTGTTCGACGAAGCGTTGCGCGTCTTTCGCGCGCACTATCTGCAACATTGCCTAGATCGCACCTCGTTTTATCCGGGAATTGACCAGATCTTGACGCATTTTTCCGCCAAGCCCAAAGCCGTGGCAACGAACAAAGCGATCGAATATACCAATGTCATTTTAAAAGGGCTCGGCCAGCACCACTTCGCCTATGTGGTCGGTGGCGACAACGGGTTCGGCCTGAAGCCGGAGCCGGGCATGCTGCTGCATGTGATGGAACAACTCGGCGTGAAGAAGGATCGCACGGTGCTCATCGGCGACAGCACCAATGACATCAACGGCGGGCACAATGCGGGCATTCGGGTCTGTGCGGTGGGATATGGCATGGGCAATCGTCAGAAGATGGCGGCCTGCCAACCGGATTGGTTTATTGAACGACCGGAGGAATTGATGGAGCTCTTCATATGATCAGCATCGAACGGGCGCGCACAATCGGTATGGTGGTCTTCACCGGCATGCTTACGGCGGCGGCGTCCGCGTATGCGGAATCCCCGAGCCTGGCCGACCGGGTCATCGAACACAAACTGGCGAACGGGATGACGGTATTGATGGTCGAACGGCATCAAGCGCCGATCGTCAGCATCAACATGACGTTCGGGGTCGGCGGCGTCAATGAACAGGTGGGGCTGACCGGCCTGGCGCATTTGTACGAACACATGGCGTTTAAAGGCACGCGGACCATAGGCACGCGGGATCCCCAGCGGGAACAGGCGGTGCTGGACGAGTTGACCATGGTGGGGGATGAGCTTGACCGCCGCGAGCGCGACGAAGCCGCCCGCGCGCAAATGGACGGGAAGCCGCCTGTGGTGTCGCAGGAGGTACAACAGCTGCAACGGCGGTTCAAAGAATTGCAGGAGAAAGCGGGCGAGTACGTCGTGGGCAACGAGATGGCGCTGTTGTATCAACGTCACGGCGGGGTCGGCCTCAATGCCTCGACCGGCAAAGACATCACACGATATGTGATCAGCCTTCCGGCCAACCGGTTGCCGCTGTGGGCGGCGTTGGAATCCGACCGGATGGCGCATCCTGTGTTGCGTGAATTCTATAAGGAGCGGGGCGTGGTCATGGAGGAGCGGCGGCTCCGGACCGACGACAGCCCGACCGGCCTGCTGTACGAGACCTTTACCTCCACGGCTTTCCAAGCGCATCAGTACGGGGTGCCCACGATCGGCTG